>DATLSB010000040.1:0-23836 GCA_035534415.1 Candidatus Dormiibacterota bacterium
CCCACGCGTTGGGACTGGGCCACCTTCGCAGGAACCATCGGCATGTTTTTCCTGCTGTTCTATCTGTTCGTACGGTTCCTGCCCATGATTTCCATCGTGGAAATGCGCTCGCTGGTGCATGAGGCAGGCGAGAAGGGGCCGCATACGGCGCTCCGTTCGGTTCCGCCGGAAGCGTGATTCTCGAAGTTCAATTGCGGCGGCGGATCGAGGCGAGACAAGTTTGGATGCTGAAGGTAAATAGGACTCGGAAGGCTTATTAAGGCGCTCGATGGCACAAATCTTTCATCGCAGCTCGAACATGATCGCGCGGCTGAGCATCGGCGGCGGCGTGCTCTTTCTGGGCGCGCTGGTCTTCATTCTCTATCAGATTGCGCTTTCGCCCTGGTACACCAACGAACACGTCACGTTGCAGCAGCCGGTGCCTTTCAGCCATCGGCACCATGCCGGCGAGCTGGGAATCGACTGCCGCTATTGCCATACGGACGTGGAAAAGTCGTGGTACGCCGGTGTTCCGCCGACACAGACTTGCATGACCTGCCATTCACAGATTTGGACCAACGCCGCCATGCTGGAACCGGTGCGCGAGAGTTATCGAACCGGCGTTTCGCTCCAGTGGAATAAGGTGAACGAGCTGCCCGAGTTCGTGTATTTCAATCACAGCGTTCACGTGGCCAAAGGCATCGGTTGCACTACATGTCACGGTCCGATCGCAACGGAAACGCTCACGTATCGCACGGGTACGCTTTATATGTCCTGGTGCCTGGAGTGCCACCGCGATCCGGGGAACTACGTCCGTCCGGAATCGCAGGTCTTTAATCCTTTTTATGATAAGCCGTCGTATGCCACTCCGGTGAAATTTGAGGGCGTGAGCTACACGAGCCAAAAGGCTCTGGGGCGGGTGCTGGTGAAAAAATATCAGCTGCAAACTTATCAATATTGCTCCACCTGTCATCGATAGATGAAAGCGAACCAATGAGTGAAGATCCCAAATTGAAGAAGCTGCCAAACGATTCGGTCGACTTGGACGTGGCGCGCGCCAATCTTGCCAAGATGGGCAAGAAGCGTTTGTGGCAGAGTTTGGAAGAGCTGTCCGATACCAAAACCTACCGCGAATTCAAGGAAAATGAGTTTCCGGCTGCCTACAAGGATTCCACGGGAATCAATCGCCGGGATGTGCTGAAGCTGATGGCTGCTTCCGCGGCCATGGCCGGTCTGAGCGCCTGCACCAAACTCCCGCAGGAAAAAATCGTTCCGTACGTTCGGCCTCCCGAGGAAATCGTTCCGGGCAATCCGCTGTTCTATGCCACGTCGATTCCGGAGCCGGGCGGCGCCGTAGGCCTTTTGGTGGAAAGCCACATGGGGCGGCCTACCAAAATTGAAGGCAATCCGCAGCATCCGGGAAGCCTGGGCGCCACGGACGCGTTGCAGCAAGCCTCGATTCTGAACATGTACGACCCGGATCGTGCGCAGTCGATTCGCTTCGACGGGCAGCTCAGCAGTTGGAACGATTTCGTCACGGCCATGAGCAATGTTCGCGCGCGAATGATGGGCAAAGGCGCGGGAATACGCGTGCTGACCACCACGGTGACTTCGCCAACGTTTGGCGCGCAGATGAAGGATTTGCTGGCGCAGTTTCCCGGCGCTAAATGGCATCAGTACGAGCCATCCGGAAACAACTCGGCTCGCGTAGGCAGCAAGCTCGCATTCGGCCGCGCCGTGAACGCCGTGTACCAGGTGGATCAAGCGGACGTGGTGGTTTCGCTCGACGCCGACTTCTTAATGATCGGGCCGGGACACGTTCGGTACATTCGAGAGTTTGCAGGTCGCCGCTCGCTGCCAAACGGGCCTTCGTCCAATTTGAACCGGCTGTATGTGGTGGAGAGTATGCCGACGAGTACCGGCGCGATGTCCGATCATCGCCTGCCGATGCGTTCGGGCGAAGTGGAAACGTTTACGCGCCAGTTGGCGGCTGCTGTCGGAGTTTCGGCCGCACCCGCTGCCGGCGGTTCGGACGCGAACATTCCCGCGGATTGGCTCAAGGCCGTGGCGGACGATCTGACCGCGCATCGCGGCTCCTCGCTCGTCATCGCTGGCGAAAATCAGCCGCCCGTCGTGCATGCCATCGCGCACGCCATCAATGCCGCGCTCGGCAACGTGGGCAAGACGGTGGTCTATACAGAGTCGATCGAAGCCGAGCCTGTGGATCAGTTGGAATCGATCAAGAATCTGGTCGCCGACCTGAACTCGAACAAAGTTGACTTTTTGCTGGTGCTGGGCGGCAATCCTGTATATGACGCGCCCGCCGATCTGGACTTTGTGAACGCGCTGATCAAAGCCAAGCTGCGCGTTTACTACGGCCTGTACTTCAACGAGACTTCCGAATGGTGTCACTGGGAAGTTCCGGCCACACATTTTCTGGAAGGCTGGAGCGATGCCCGTGCGTACGATGGAACGGCCGGTGTGGTGCAGCCGCTGATTGCGCCGCTCTACGATAGCCACTCGGATCATGAAATCGTGGCGATTTTGACAGGTCAGCCGAACGCCTCTAGCCATGAGCTGGTTCGTCAATACTGGCAGGGCCAGCGCCCGGAAAAGGGCAAAGCATTCGAGGATTTCTGGGAACTGACGCTGTACCGGGGCTACGTTGCCGGCACGGCTCTCCCGCCAGTGAACGTGCCGCTGCAGAGCGACTTTCTGAAGCAGACGGCAACGCCGGTCGCGGATGCCAGCGCGCTGGAAGTTGTTTTTCGCCCCGATCCCTCGATTGGCGATGGGCTCAACAACAACAATTCCTGGCTGCAGGAGCTTCCCAAACCAATCACGCGGCTCACTTGGGACAATGCTGCGATGGTCAGTCCTGACACCGCAAAAAAGTTGGGCATCAATACGCAGGATTACGTTGAGCTCGATCTGAACGGCCGCAAAGTGTTTGCGCCTGTCTTTGTAACGTTTGGCCATGCGGATAATTCCGTGACCGTGCATTTCGGCTACGGCCGCCTGCGCACCGGCGCGGTTGGCACCGGAACGGGTTTCAATGCATATATGCTGCGCACTTCCGACCAGCCGCATTTCGCGAATGGGCTGCAAGTCAAAAAGACGGACAAGAACTATCCGCTGGCCGTCGTGCAGCACCAATATACGGTCGATTCCAACGGGCATGCCGCGGACGAAGAGAGCGTCGCCGCCGTGGAGCATCGCGACTTGGTGCAGATCGCCACGCTCGATGAATTCCGCAAGGATCCTACGTTCGCGAAGCACGACGACACCACCGAGACCAAGGACATCTCGCTCTATCCGAATTACAAGTACGACGGATACGCCTGGGCGATGTCCATCGATTTGAACCGCTGCGTTGGGTGCAACGCGTGCGTCATTGCTTGCCAATCGGAAAACAACATCGCCGTAGTCGGTAAAGATCAGACCATGCGCGGCCGGGTGATGCATTGGATCCGCATCGACACGTACTTCCGCGGCGGCCTCGAGAATCCCGAAACATTCTTCGAACCGCTGCCCTGCATGCAATGCGAAAACGCGCCGTGCGAGTATGTTTGCCCGGTGGGCGCCACCACGCACACGCCGGAAGGTCTGAACGATATGACCTACAACCGCTGCGTGGGCACGCGCTACTGCTCGAACAACTGCCCGTGGAAAGTGCGCCGCTTCAACTTCTTTCTGTATTCGGATTGGGATACGAAGAGCCTTTACGGCGTGCGCAATCCGGATGTGACGGTTCGCAGCCGCGGCGTGATGGAGAAGTGCACCTATTGCGTGCAGCGAATTCAGGAAGCGAAGATTCGCGCTACCCGCGAAGACCGGCTGGTCCGCGACGGCGAAATCGTCACGGCGTGCCAGCAGGTTTGCCCGGCGCAAGCCATCACTTTCGGCAACATTAACGACAAGAACAGCCAGATTTCCAAGTTGAAGGCGAACGAGCGCGATTACGTTTTGCTCGCCGATTTGAATACGCGGCCGCGCACCAGCTATCTGGCGCGCGTGCGCAATCCGAATCCGGCGATTCGCGTGTAGTGAGAAGAAGACGACGTGAGTTTTGGTAACGATTTGCCTGGAGCAATATTCGATCGATGAGTGGCAAGACCATGTACGGACTAATGGCTGAGTTCGATTCGCCGGAAGAGGTGCTGGCGGCCGCGCACCGCACCCGGGCGGCGGGATACCGGCGCATTGACGCTTTCTCCCCCATTCCGGTGGAAGGCTTGGCCGAGGCAATCGGCTTCGATTGGACGGCGCTGCCGTTCATAACGTTCGCGGGCGGCTTTCTCGGCGGTTGCACCGGATTTTTCATGTGCTGGTATGCCAACGTGATCAGCTTCCCGCTGAATATTGGCGGCAAGCCGTTCAATAGCTGGCCAGCCTGGATTCCCATTACCTTCGAGTTGACCATTTTGGGTGGCGCGCTGGCGACGGTGATCGGCATGCTGGCGCTCAATGGACTGCCAACGCCGTACCATCCGGTCTTCAACGTGGAGCGCTTCGCGCTTTCCACTACGGATAAATTCTTTTTGTGCATTAAATCGCGCGATAAAAATTTCGATCTGGCGCAAACCAAAGCATTTTTGGAAGGCTTGAATCCGCATGGAGTGTTTGAAATTGAGGATTGAGACGAAATCCGGCGGCGAACACGGCGCGCAGGCACGGGCGGGTGTAGCGTGGCGCCGAGTGCAGGCGGCTGCTTGCCTGGCGGGCGTGGCCCTGCTGCTCTCCGGATGCCGCTTGGACATGCACATCCAGCCAAAGTACCTGCCGGACTGGCCGAGCAAGTTTTTCGCCGACGGCCGCTCGAACCGTCCGGCGGTGCCGGGCACGGTGGCGCGCGAAGATCTGCGTATCGACGAGCTGATGTATTCGGGCACTGAAAACGGCGTGCTCTCGAACCGCTTTCCGTTTCCTATCACGCGTGTCGACCTGGAGCGCGGCCGGGAACGCTACAACATCTATTGCTCTCCGTGCCACGATTACACCGGCACGGGACACGGTATGATCGTGCAGCGCGGCTTTCCGCAACCGCCTTCCTACATGTTGCCGCGGCTGCGCGAAGCTCCCGTCGGGCACTTTTATCAGGTTATGACCAACGGGATCGGCGCGATGTATAGCTATTCGGCGCGCGTAACTCCCGCGGACCGCTGGCGGATCGCCGCCTACATTCGCGTGCTGCAGCTGAGCGGAAGCGCCACGCTACAGGATGTGCCGCAAGCGGAGCGGCAGAAACTTTCGCAGGCGCCAGCAGGGCAGACGCCGGGGCAAGCGCAATGACTTCGTCAGACACAGCTCGGTTCGATCGCGTCCGCAATCAAGGCTATATGTGGGGCCTGATCGGAAGCGCGCTATTCGTGATCTTTGGAGTGCTCGGCGGAGAGCACGCGGGCTTCGCCGGCTGGCAGAGCCTGTTCCATTCGTATTTGTGGGCCTACCTCTATTGGTTCTGTATTCCGTCCGGTTGCATGGCCATTTTGATGTTGCACCACCTGACCGGCGGTCGCTGGGGCTACCCGCTACGCCGCATTCTAGAAGCGGGCACGCGTTCGCTTTGGGTGATGGCGGTTTTGTTCATCCCTATTTTCTTCGGGATTAGAGAGCTTTACGCGTGGTCACGTCCCGACACGGTAGCCGCTGATCCCATCCTGCAGCAGAAGCAGTGGTGGCTGACGACCCACGGTTTCATCTTTCGCGCAGTGATCTATTTCGTCATCCTGCTCGTGCTGGTGACCTTGCTGAACAAATGGTCGCGCGCGCAGGATCAAAGCGGCGATCCATTCAAATACAAGAGTAAGATGACGGCGCTCAGCGCTCCTGGTGTGATCCTGTGGGGCTTTATTGTCACGGGCGCGGCGGTCGATTGGGTCATGTCGCTGGAGCCGCACTGGTTCTCCACGATCTATGGCATGCTGTGGATCATTATCGAAGTTCTGGTGGCCATGTCGTTCTCGGTCTTCGTCCTTCGCATGCTATCGAACACCGAGCCTATTAAGGATGCCGTCGATCCGCTGCGTTTCAACGATCTTGGCAACTTGATGCTGACGTTCCTGATGTTGTGGGCCTACCTCTCGTTTGACCAGTTGTTGATCACCTGGGCCGGCAACCTGAAGGACGAAATTCCGTGGTACTCGCAGCGGGCTTTTGGATCGTGGGCGCCCATTGCCGTGGTCCTCGTGATCTTGCACTTTTTCGTTCCCTTCTTTTTCTTGCTGCAGAGGCGAGTGAAGCGCCAGCCAGCCCGGCTGTCTGGTGTCGCGATGCTGATCATCTGCCTCACCCTGGTGGATATTTACTGGGTGGTGGTGCCGGCGTTTGAAAAATCAGGGCCGCAAATTCACTGGCTGGACTTGTTCGCCATCGTCGGCATTGGCGGCCTGTGGCTCGGCACGTTCATGGGCCAGCTGAAAAAACTTCCGCTTTTGCCGCTGCACGATCCGAGATTTGAAGGAGTGTTGGAGCCTGAGCATGGAGACTAAGCACAAGCACAACGACGAAGCTCCCGACGCCAGCGCCGGCTATGAGAAGCGCGACGCGAGCATTCCCGTGCTGCTCCAGTTCGGCTTCTGGCTGGCGGTGGTCATCGTGATCACGCTCTTTGGGATGGCCTGGGCGTTCAATTTCTTTTCACACGAAGCGCCGCTGGGTCAGCCCGCAGCCCCGTCGGCTGTGGTGAATCCGAACACGCGCGAGCTGCCGCCCAGCCCCATGTTGCAGGCAACCCCGCACCAGGATCTGGTGGACTTCTGTCAGCAGCAAGAGCGCAACGTGAACACGTACAGCTGGGTCGATCGCCAGGCGGGGATTGTTCGCATTCCAATTAGCAAAGCGATGGATTTAGTCCTGGCGCAGGGGTTGCCAACGAGACCAGCTAGTGAAGCTCCCGCGGGAGCTGCGGCGCCTGATCCGACGCCCCCGATCATGGCTGGCGGTGATGAAATTCAAGGGCCGTGCGCGTACCTTGCGAATCCGTCAAGTTACGACGCGCAAATGGCCGCCGCGGAAAAGTAGCCGAAAGGCGCAACACGAGGTCTCGAGTCACGAACATGAGAAGCAAACTTCAAACCCGGGTGATGCGGGTCGGCCTGCTGAGCGCAATCCTGGCGGCGGCGCTGACGGTTCCGTCCGTCTCGCGGGCGCAGTTCATCACCTCTGAAAATATCGGAGTGCATCCGGATCTGCTCAAGCAGGTGCGCTTCGATGAACAGCTGGGCCACACGATTCCGCTGAATCTCACCTTTCGCGACGAGCACGGGAAGACGGTGGAGCTGGGACAGTATTTCGGCAACAAGCCCGTCATCCTTACGCTCGTGTATTACACCTGCCCAATGCTTTGCACGCAGGTGCTCAATGGCCTCGACCGCGCACTCGAACATATTCCCCCGACCATTGGGAAGGATTTCAACGTCGTAACGGTGAGCATTGACCCCAGCGATACGACCGTTCTCGCCGCCACCAAGCAGGCGATGTACGCGGGAATGTACGGCCGCCCGAGCGGCTACCAGGGCTGGAATTTCCTGGTCGGAGAGCAGTCACAGATCAAGCAGCTTGCGGACGCCGTCGGCTTTCATTATGCGTACGATCCGGACTCGAAGCAGTTCGCGCATGCCGCCGGAATCATGGTGCTTACGCCGCAGGGCAAGCTTTCCAATTATTTTTACGGAGTGCAGTACAAAGAGCGCGATTTGCAGTTCGCCCTGGAGCAGGCTTCGGACGGCAAGATTGGTTCGCCGGTCGATCATGTGTTGCTGTACTGCTACCATTACGATCCGCACACCGGTAAATACGGGTTGCTAATCAACCGCGTGTTGAAGATTTCGGGCGGGCTCACGGTGTTGATCGGCGGGATTATTTTGATTTGCCTATTCCGAGGCGAGCACTATGCGCTGCCGGAGACGAGAGCTTGAAACGGGCGTTCCGATACTGGCGCGCCTGCAAAGGATTGTGACGGAACGGTGATGATGGGTCTCACTCAATTCGCCTTGAACAGCATGGCAGCCCTTTGGGCCGGGCTTCCGTTCATGCCGCCGGCGGCTTCTTCGATCGCGGAGAGCGTCGATCATCTGTACTATTTCCTGACGGGCATCACGGTTTTCTTCTCGGTCCTGATCTTCTCGATCATTTTCTACTTCATGATCAAATACCGGCGCCGGCCCGGACAGAAGGTCGCTCCGGAAACGCATACGTCGATGTTCCTGGAGCTGAGCTGGACGATTATTCCCTCGCTCATCTGCGTGGTGATCTTCGTGTGGTCCTCCGCGCTCTTCGTTCGCAACGCGCGCCCTCCGGCCAACGCCCGCGAGATGTTTGTGATCGGCAAGCAGTGGATGTGGCAGATTCAACATCCCGAAGGACCGCGCGAAATCGACGCGCTGCACGTTCCGGTGGGCGAAGCGGTTAAGCTGACGATGACCTCGCAGGACGTGATTCACGGCTTCTACATCCCGGCGTTTCGCGTGAAAAAGGACGTTCTTCCCGGCCGCTACACCTCGGTATGGTTCAAAGCCGATCAGACGGGCGTGTATCATCTGTTCTGCTCCCAATATTGCGGGACGAATCACTCGGAAATGATCGGCTGGGTCTACGTGATGAGCCCCAACGACTACGCGGCGTGGCTATCGGCTGGCGAGCAGTCGGAGTCATTGGCTCAGCAGGGGGCGCGCCTGTTCACGCAGCTCGGCTGCGATACCTGCCATACGGGAGTGGCCTCCAGCACCGGACCTTCGCTCGCGGGCATTTATGGGAAGCCAGAAACGATGGCTGGCGGCGGCACGCGCGTGGTTGACGACACCTTTCTGCGCGAAGCGATTTTGACTCCCAGCACCATTCACGTGGCCGGCTTTCCGCAGATCATGCCGACCTTCACCGGGCAGGTAAATGAGGAGCAGCTCCTCCAGCTGATTGCTTACGTGAAGTCGCTGCAACCGCAAGAAAGGACGAACGGGCAATGAGCTCCACAGCCACAGTTGACCATTCTCCGGGCGCTTCAGCCGAACCCCAGATCAATTATCTGAACGCTCGCTACGGCGTAAGATCGTGGCTGCTGACACTCGATCATAAGCGCATCGGGCTGCTTTATCTCGGAACCATCACGGTGATGTTCATCGTCGGCGGAATCGCGGCCACCATGATGCGCCTGAACCTGCTCGAGCCGCAGGGCGCGCTGGTTGAACCGGAAACCTACAACAAGCTTTTCTCCACGCACGGGATCGTGATGGTGTTCTTTTTCCTGGTGCCGTCGATCCCCGCGACGCTCGGGAATTTCCTGATTCCGTTGATGATCGGAGCGCGCGATGTCGCGTTCCCTAAATTGAATTTGCTTAGCTGGTATGTGTTCGCCACAGGCTGCTGCTTGATGCTCTACGTGGTTGCCACCGGCGGGGTCGACACCGGCTGGACGTTCTATACGCCCTACAGCAGCTTGTCGTCGCACACGGACGTGTTCCTGGCCGCTATGGCGATCTTCATCGGCGGCTTTTCGTCGATTCTGACCGGCATGAATTTCATTGTCACCATTCACAAGATGCGCGCGCCGGGCATGACCTGGTTCCGGCTCCCGCTCTTCATCTGGGCCATGTACGCCACCAGCTTGATCTTCGTGCTGGCCACCCCGGTGATCGCGGTCACCATGTTTCTGCTGATGCTGGAGCGGCTGCTGCACGTTGGCATCTTCGACCCCGCTCTCGGCGGCGACCCGCTTTTGTTCCAGCACATGTTCTGGTTCTACTCGCATCCCGCCGTGTACATCATGATTCTGCCCAGCATGGGCGTGATCAGCGAACTCATCACCGCTTTTTCTCGAAAGAAGATTTTCGGCTACAGCTTCATCGCCTTTTCGAGCTTGGCCATCGCCGTGATCAGCTTCCTGGTGTGGGGCCACCACATGTTCGTTTCCGGCCAGTCGGTGTACGCCGGCTTGGTCTTCTCTGTGCTCAGCTTCCTGGTGGCCATTCCGTCCGCGGTGAAAGTGTTCAACTGGACGGCTACCCTATACAAAGGCTCGATCTCCTACGAAGCGCCAATGCTTTACGCGTTGGGCTTCATCGGGCTGTTCACCATCGGCGGCCTGACGGGCCTGTTCCTGGCGTCCCTGGCTACGGACGTCCACCTGAACGGAACGTATTTCATCGTCGCGCATTTCCACTACATCATGGTGGGCGGCGCGGTGATGGCGCTGATGGGCGGCCTGCATTTCTGGTGGCCGAAAATTACCGGGCGCCTGTACCCGGATCTCTGGGCGCGCTTTGCGGCCCTGGTAATTTTCATCGGTTTCAATCTCACGTTTTTCCCGCAATTCATTCTCGGTTACTTAGGCATGCCGCGGCGCTATGCGATGTATCCGGCGGAGTTCCAAGCGCTCAACGTGCTTTCCTCGGCGGGCGCTTCGGTGCTCGCCGTCGGCTACGTGATTCCGGTTATCTATCTCATCTGGTCGCTCCGCAACGGCCCGATCGCGGGTCCAAATCCGTGGGGCGCCAAGGGTCTGGAATGGACCACGCAGTCGCCGCCCCTTACTGAAAACTTTGTGAAGACTCCTATCGTGACAGAAGACGCTTATAACTACGAAACCGCACCGGAACCCGAGGTGGCACGTGTCTGAAGCCGCCACGGTGCACGACGCGAATCCCACAGGGTTTGCGCATCAATTCGAGGACCTCGAACAGCAGCGCGAGGCTGGCCGGCTGGGAATGTGGGTGTTCCTGGCCACCGAAGTTCTGTTCTTCGGCGGTATGTTCGCAGCCTACACGGTGTACCGCTCCCTGCACCCGGTGGCGTTCGACATCGGCAGTCACTTGCTGGATGTGCGATTCGGCGCTACCAACACCGCCGTATTGATCTGCAGCAGCTTGACGATGGCTCTGGCGATTCGTTCCGCGCAGGCTGGTAAAAAGAAGGGCACCATCATCTGGTGGCTGGTTCTGACGATAATCCTCGGTGCCCTGTTCCTCTTTCTAAAATTCCGGTTTGAGTGGTATCACGACTACCTGGAGCACACCATTCCGGGCGTCGGCTTCCATAACCTGCCGCAATGGGGAGCGAACGCGCCGCAGGTACAGATGTTCATGTGCTTCTATTTCTTCATGACTGGCCTGCACGCACTGCACATGATCGTCGGAATCGGCGTGCTGGCGGTGCTGACGGGCATGGCCGGACGAGGAAAATTCACCTCCCAATATTTCGCACCGCTGGAGATCAGCGGTTTGTATTGGCACTTCGTGGATATAATTTGGATTTTCCTCTTCCCGCTGCTGTATCTAGCCGGTGGAAGGTATCCGCACTAATCGGGAGAAACTGATGTCCGACTCAACAGGCCATGCCGGTCACGCGATGGACGAGGTTCACGAGCACATTGTGCCGGTCAGCACGTACGTGGCGATATTTGTGTCGCTATTGCTTTTAACCGCTCTTACCACGGGTATGGCTTGGGTCGATATGGGCCGTTGGAACCTCGTCGTCGCGTTGGCGATCGCCGTTTGCAAGGCTCTGCTGGTGGTGCTCTTCTTTATGCACGTAAAATACAACAAGGGCCTGTCACGCATCGCGCTGGTCGCAGCGCTGTTTTGGCTGGGCTTGCTCATTACCTTCACGCTCTCCGACGAGTTGACCCGCCACTGGGAAATTTATCCGCGTGGCTGGGCTGGCGCCATCCTGCCTATGTTCCGCCACCTGATTTTCTAGCTGGCGCCCGATCGGTTTTTCTTCTTTGAGCTTCACTCCGACGTGTGCCAACTCACGTTTGCCTACGGGAATCTTTCCTGCTGATTCATTGATTCCGCGCGTATAAGCTGTCGGGATGTTTTTGGTCACGGGTGCGACCGGCAATGTCGGCCGTGAGGTGGTATCCGAATTACTTGCTGCGGGCCGGCCCACACGGGTTTTCTCGCGTGATCCTCGCAAGGTCTCGGCATGGAGAGATATGGTCGACGTCGCGATCGGCGATTTGACCGAGCCGGAAAGCTTCGCCGGTGCAATGCAAGGCGTGCAAGCAGTCTTTTTGCTGGCGGCTGGCTCGGCGGATCAATTTGAGGCGCTGCTTCGCGCGGCCAACTCAAGCGCATCGCCACGGGTGGTTTTCGTATCCGGTACCGTCGCGGAATTTTCCGGCACGAGGACGGGAGCCTGGTTTCGCGAACGTGAGGATATCCTGCGAAGATCGGGTCTGGCTTGGACGATTTTGCGTCCTTGCGACTTCATGACCAACACGCTTCAATGGGCCAGCAGCATCCGGCAAGCGGCAGTCGTTCACAACCCGACTGGAGATGCGAAAGACGTGCTCATCGCGCCGGAGGATGTGGCGGGGGTCGTAGTGAAGTGCCTCGCCTCGTCCTCCCTCGATGAGCAAATCCTCCCCCTAAGCGGTGGCGAATCACTTAGCGTTCCTGAGCAGGTGGAAATCTTGGCGGGCGCGCTGCATCGGCCGATCCGTTGCGTCGAGATCTCACTGGAATCCGCAGTAAAGCAGCTGATCGACTCTGGTATGTCGCAAGCCGTAGCGCGATCAGCTGGCGAGATTTACGAGATGATCCGGCGCGGAGAGGCAGCCAGCGTCAAAAGTGATTTTGCGAAAATCATGGGACGAAATCCGAAAAATTTTTCCGCTTGGGCGCAGGAACACGCCCACCGTTTTGAATAAATCGAAGTCCGGTAATCCCCTACTCGGAAACCTTATTACTACGCGATCGCGCGGAAGGCGAGAACGGCGTTCAGGCCGCCGAATGCGAAAGAATTAGAGAGCGCCGCGCCAACTTTTGCGACTCGCGGCTCGTTGGGAATGTAATCGAGGTCGCATTCGGGATCGCGCCCGAGGTAGTTCGCGGTCGGCGGCAGGACGCCATTGCGAATCGCGAGCAGCGTCGCTACTGCCTCCAGCGCTCCGGCAGCTCCCAGGGCGTGGCCGTGAAGCGATTTCGTGGAGCTGACACCCACTTTATCCGCTTGCGCGCCGAACACGGCGCGAATGGCGCGCGATTCCACCGGGTCATTGCCCGGTGTGCCGGTGCCGTGGGCATTGATGTAGCCGATCTCTTCAGGAGCGAGTCCCGCGTCGCGCAGGGCGGCGCGCATCGCGCGCGACGGCCCTTCCACCGTCGGTTGCGTCAAGTGATGCGCGTCCGAGGTCATTCCGAAGCCGCAAATTTCTCCGTAGATTTTCGCTCCGCGCGCGCGAGCAGCCTCAAACGGCTCCAGAATCAACATTGCGCCACCTTCGCCCAGGATCATTCCGCGGCGGTCTTTGCTGAACGGGCGGCAAGTATCCGGCGCCACCACGCGCATGGCTTCCCACGACCGCAACATGCCGATCGTAAAAAACGCCTCACTGCCTCCGGTAACTGCCATTTCAACGTCGCCGCTGCGAACCATGCGAAATGCCTGGCCCATCGCGTGATTTGCTGAGGAGCAAGCCGTCGAAACGGTATAAGTGGGCCCGCTCAAGCCAAGGTCCATCGAAATGTGGCTCGCTCCAGCATTCGCCATGGTCTTGGGAATTGTCAGCGGGTGAACGCGCCCGCGGCCAAGAACCCAGAGATCCTCAAATCCCTTTTCAATCGCAGCTTGTCCGCCGACTGCCGAGCCGCAGATGATTGCGCAGTTTTCCCGCAATGCAGGAGTTAATTCGATTCCCGAATCGCGCAGAGCCTCGCGCGCGGCGACCACTGAAAACTGCGCGAAGCGGTCCAACTGATCTTCTTTTCCGCCCGGAAAATGTTTTGCAGGCTCGAATCCGCACACTTCCGCGCCATTCTGAAATCGCAGCTTGGAGCAATCCACGGATTGGATCGGCCCGATGGCTGAACGCCCGTGGCTCAGCGCGTCCCAGTTTTCTTGGAGGGTGGATCCCAGCGGGGAGATGATTCCGATGCCGGTGACGGCAACGCGGCGTGGCGGCATTCGCTAGCTTGCCGGCGTCGGAGCTGAATTGGGGGAAGCGCCAGTAGGCGCCGCGGCAAGCAGTTTCCTGATTCCTTCCACCACGTCGTTGACGGTCTTGATCGAGCGCACGTCGTCGTCGGGAATGGAAATCTGAAACGCGTTCTCCAGTTCGAATACCATCGAAAACACGTCCAGCGAATCGATGCCCAAATCCTGCAGATTGGTGTCGAGCTGAATGGTGTCGGCCGGGATGCGTTTCACGGACGCGAGTGTAGCAATCACTTTTTCCGCTACCGGATCGGACATCTCCCCTACCCCCTTGTAACTTGACGACTTTCGTCGCCGCACGCCTGCCCGGCCGCAGCAGATCTTGGACTCAGAACTAAGATGCGCGCTGCATGAAAACGTAGCCCAACCCGCCGCGGAAATCAATCTTAGCAGGTGCGCGCGCAATTCTCGAAAAGGTTTTAGGGCGCTTTCCTCTGCCTGTACCGTGACGGAAGCGGAAAAGAAACTTCGAAACCGGGCCTCATGTGCCGAGGGCAAGTCCAGAGCTGTATGGCATAATGACACTTAGGGGCCAAGTGCGATCCATCGCGGTGGCTTAGCAAGCCACATACGGCTGGCTGCCGGAAATGCCCCGCAAAACGATCCGTGACTCTGCAAAAGAAAATCCGCAAACGCGTGCGCGCCGTTCATCGCAAGCTGCGCGAAACCCGCATGCTGGCCAAAGGACTCTTGTCCACGGGCCATCCGCTGCTGGTGCACATCATTCCCATGCGGCGCTGCAATCTTTCCTGTACCTACTGCAACGAGTACGACGATGTTTCGAAGCCGGTGCCGCTCGAAGAAATGTTTCGCCGCATCGATCGCCTCGGCGCCATGGGCACCGCGGTGGTCACCATCAGCGGCGGCGAGCCGCTTCTGCACCCGGAACTTGATGCTGTCATCGCGCGCATCCGCAAGAATGGCATCATCGCCGGCCTGATCACCAATGGCTATCTGCTGGTCGCGGACCGCATCGAGCGCCTGAACCGCGCAGGCCTGGAATATCTGCAGATCAGTATCGACAACGTGCAGCCCGACGACGTCTCGAAAAAAAGCCTCAAGGTGCTGGATCAAAAGCTGGTGCTGCTCGCTGAGCACGCGGAATTTCAGGTGAACATTAATTCCGTGCTGGGCAGCGGCGTTCGCAATCCGGAGGACGCGCTCACCATCGCGCGCCGCGCCATCCAGCTCGGGTTTACATCCACGGTCGGCATTATTCACGACGGCAATGGCCAGCTGCAGCCGCTCGTTCCGCGCGAGCGCGAAATTTTTGAGGAGATCATGTCGCTGGGCAAGCGCTCGTTCACGCGCGTCAACGGCTTCCAGCACAACATCGCCGCCGGATTGGAAAACAACTGGCGCTGCCGTGCAGGCTCGCGCTACCTCTACATCTGCGAAGACGGCTTGGTGCATTACTGCTCGCAGCAGCGCGGTTATCCCGGAATTCCGCTTGCGGCATATACTGACGAGCGGCGCCGCCGCGAATTCCTAACCAAGAAGAGCTGCGCGCCGCGCTGCACGGTTTCTTGCGTGCATCAAATAGCCGCCGTGGATGCGTGGCGCGCCCCGCAAACCCTTGATGGTGGTTCGGCGGACCCGGGTTCTCTCGTCCAACTCAGCGGTCCCGCGGCCCACGACTGATCGGTGACCTCAGCGAGCGGCTAATTCGCACCCCGAATCGATGGCCGCCCGCGATCTTTCAGCTGGCGCCCTGCGAGCGGTGATTCCAAATAATCTTTCCCAATTGTTGCTCCGTGGAATCGATGATTTGCGCGCCCGCTTCCGTGGTGATTTCCCCATCGCGCACGGCTTGATTTACGGCGTGACGGACAGCAACGGACAGCCTCGTCCACGCCGTGTGCATTTCGGTGGCAGCTCGCGCTCCGTCCCATGCGCGGAGTTTCTCCATCTCCGCGCTCACGTCTTCATGCTCTCCCCGCAGTTCTCTGCGTAGCACGTTATAGACCGGCCGCGAAATGGCGCGAGCTTTCAACATCTGTTCGAGTTCCACAAGCGCGGAGGAAACGGCGTCCTGTTCCACGTGGGCGGCGGGATCATCTGTGCCGGTGCTCACTTGAATGTTCAGCATGTGCAGTAGCGGCTTCATCGTCAGCCCCTGCACCACGATCGAAAACGCCACCACCCCAAATGTGAACGCCAGCACGTCTTGCCGGTAGGGAAAATCTACGCTCAAGCTCAGCGCCAGCGCCAGCGAAAGCGATCCGTGCAGGCCGCCCCATACCATCACATGCCGCCAGCGCATGGGAATCTTGCGGCCGAAAAGATTGCTCACCGGCACCAGCCCGTATACCGCCAGCGCTCGGCCCGCCAGCGCTGTTGTGATGGCCAGCAGAATCACCGGCCACCTGTGGAAAAGCTCGCCAATCTTCACTTCGACGCCGATCAGCAGAAACAGAATCGAGTTGATCACGAACGCGAAATAGTCCCAGAACGCCCACAGGGCGATCTGCGTGCGCGCGCTCATGCCGATCTTCGCGCCCACGTTGCCCACGGTGATGCCGGCCACAACCGTGGCCAGCACGCCAGAGACGTGCAGTTGGTTTGCCAGGAGGTACGACCCGTAGGCCAGAATTGTCGTTAGCGTAATCTCGATCTGCGGATCGTCGATCTGCGTCGTGATGAAGCTCATCAGGTATCCGAGCGCGAGGCCGATGGCCGAGCCGCCGAACACCGACGCGAAAAAATGCGCCGCGCCGGAGCCGAAGTGCAGCTGGCCGGTAAGCACTCCGGCAAGCAAAACCTGGAAAAGCACCGCGGCCGTGCCGTCGTTTAACAGGCTTTCGCCTTCCACCAACAGCGAGAGCCGCTTCACCACGGAAAGCTCGTTGAAGATCGCCAGCACGGAAATTGGATCGGTGGCGGCAATAATCGCGCCAAAGAGCAGCGTTACTAGCAGCGGCAGTCCCATCGCCCAATGCAGCACATAGCCCGTAAAGACCGTGGCGATAAGTACGCCCACGGTCGCCAGCATCAGCACCGGCCCGAGACTTTCGCGCAGCTGCCGAATGTTGATTTTGGCGCTGCCCTCGAAGAGCAGCCCTGGAAGGAACAGAATCAGAATCACGTTCGGCGTGAGCCAGTTCGGATGCGGACCCAGATAGAAAGTTTCCAGCGCCTTCACATGCACGGAGCCAAGGACGAGTCCCGCCACCACCAGCGCCACCGTGTATGGAATGCGCAGCCGCAGTGCCACTACGGCGACCGCCGAGGCCAGAATCAGCAGCAGAAGCAGGAATTGGATTGTGGAAGTCGGCGTCATTGGGAGGATCGCCGTAGCCATGCCTTGGCTCCGCGGAGAAGCATGGTGCGATTCTACCTATCTTGAGACTTGCCCGGTGAAAAACCGAGAGCTCAAACGTGCTCTTAACGCGCGCCGCGACAGCGGATTACGACCCAGGAGATGTGACCAGCAGCCCGCGCCGCGTGCTATTCTGACGCAACCCAGTCTGGGTGCTCGCTTGTATATTTCTCCGCATCATCGGATTCGTCGCGCCCTGAACCGCGCGGGCATCTCAGGTCGTCTAAGAACTTTGCCCCAACAATAGCAATGGAACAAGCCTAAGGCTCATGGACGCCGCCGCCGAATACGCGCAGCCTGCGCCACAAGTAAATCCGTGGCTGATCGCCATCACCGTGATGCTGGCGACCTTCATGGAGGTGCTGGACACCAGCGTCGCCAACGTCGCTCTTCCGCACATTGCCGGCAGCCTTTCCGCCAGCGTCGACGAAAGCACGTGGGTGCTCACTTCGTATCTGGTGTCCAACGCGATTGTCCTGCCGCTCACCGGCTGGTTTTCTACGCTGTTTGGCCGCAAGAAATTCTTCATGAGCTGCGTGCTGGTATTCACGCTTAGCTCGCTTCTCTGCGGTTTTGCGCCTTCACTTCCTTTGCTGGTTTTTTTTCGGGTTATTCAGGGCGCTGGTGGCGGAGGTTTGCAGCCCATTTCACAAGCCATCCTCGTCGATAGTTTCCCGCGTGAAAAGCAGGGAATGGCGATGGCCATTTACGGTATGGGAGTAGTGCTCGCGCCCACGATTGGTCCCACTCTCGGCGGCTGGATTACAGACAGCTACACATGGCGCTGGATTTTCTTCCTGAATGTGCCGGTCGGGATTATTTCGCTGCTGCTGACGTCGGTGCTGATTGTTGATGCCGACGGCGCCATTCGCAAATCGATCAAAGACGGATTGCGCATTGATTTCATTGGCCTCGGCCTGCTTGCCGTTGGCCTCGGTTTTCTGCAGGTGGTTTTGGATAAAGGCGAGCACGACGATTGGTTCGGGTCGTCTTTTATTGTGTGGGGCACGGTGATCGCGGCCACGGCTCTGATCGTGCTGATTTTCTGGGAGCTTCACGTAAAGGATCCCGTGGTCGAGCTGCGGTTGCTGAAGGACCGCAACTTCGCGATCTCCACGGTCATGATGTACGTGCTCGGCGTGGTGATGTACGGCACGACGGTGCTGCTGCCCCTCATGCTGCAAACCTTAATGGGCTATACCGCCATGCAAAGCGGTCTAGTTCTGCTTCCCGGAGGGCTAGTCTTGCTCGGTATCTTGCCCTTCGTGGGCTGGTTGCTCGGCAAGATCGAGGCGCGCTGGATCGTGGTGTTTGGTTTATGCATTATCTCCATCGGATTATGGCAGCTATCGACATTCAGCCTGGAAGTCGGCATGCGTACCACCGTTCTCGACTGGGTGATTTCGCGAACCGGCACGGCGTTTCTTTTTGTGCCTATCAACGTGATGGCGTTTTCCTTCGTGCCGCCTGCGAAAACCAACAACGCCACCGGCTTCATCAATCTCGCGCGCAACATCGGAGCAAGCACCGGCATCTCGTTCGTTACCACCATGCTCGACCGCCGCGCGCAGTTTCACCAGGCACGGCTTGTGCCCAATCTCACTCCCATGAACCACGGCTATCAAGCGGCGCTGCTGCGCATCACGCATATGCTCGTTGAGCGCGGCCTGGACGCGGGGCACGCCGCAGTCATGGCCCAGCAGATGATTTATGCGCAGCTTCAGCGCCAGGCTATGATGCTTTCGTTCGTCGACAATTTCTGGGTCATGAGCATGATCTCTCTATCGGTGATTCCGCTGCTGTTCCTCATGAAAGCCGCAAAAGGCCGTGGTCGCCGCGCCCCCATGCACTAGAGTCGGCGCAAATGTCTATCGCCGGTTTTCCAGAATTTTCAAAAACGATCCGCTACGTAATTCCGTTTCCGATACTCCGGTGAGCTCCTGCACTTCACTGGCAGTCAGCGCCCCGCAACTAATCGCCTGCCGGAAATAGTTCACCAGCCCCTGCGCCATCGCAGCATCGTCGAACACTTGCCCTACGCGAGTCGCTTGCGCCGCTTTTTCGACGAAATTTCGCAACCGCTCCGCCGCGGGTTCGAGGTTTTCGAGGAAGAACGAGTAGACTGCTGCATAGCGAGGTGGCAGCTGCGCAGGATGCAAATCCCAGCCCTGATAAAAGCCGTGCGCCATCGAGCGGCTGATGTTGTCGAAATGCATTTTCCATGCATGGTGCACGGCCGCGCGATTTTCTTCAACTTGTCGAACGCTCAGCTGCGCGCCGTCTTTGGCCCGATGTGGAGGAATCGGCATGATGTTCGTCGGACCGTCGGCGAGCCGAATTCCCGTGCTCGCCAGCGCCACCTGCATCATCTCGCGCGCGAAATCAGACGCGAAATGCCGCATCGGCTGGTGAACCGAAGCAATATTGCGTGACGCGCTGTAATCGAACGGCCCGAAATGCGCCGCTACGCAACGTCCTCTGGCCGCGCTCACGAGTGGCAGCAGATTCGCCTCGCCGCGTTCGTTCAGAATCGCTTGAGGGGTTTCGATCATGATTTCAATCCGCAGCGCGCCGGGCTCCAGGTTGAGCGTCGGCTCCAGACGCGAACAGATATCCGCCAGCGCCGCCACTTCGTCGGGAAGCGTAACCTTCGGGAGCGTGATGTAAAACGGATTCGGCAACTCGCCGCGCGTTCGTTCGGCCAGCTCGGTTAGAAAAATATCCAGCGTGCGGATGCTGCGTTCTCGCAGCTCTTCGGTGAATGGCTTGATGCGAATACCCATGAACGGCGGAAGCTGCCCGTCGTTTTTCGCTACGCCGATCTGTTCAGCTGCAGCCGCGGCGTCCCCGTCTTCTTCATCGTCCGGCCGAATGCCGTATCCGTCCTCGAAATCGACGCGGAAATCCTCGACTGGCTCGCGCCTCAGCTTTTCGCGCACGCGTTGATAGACCGTGTGCGCGAACCATGCCGCGCGGTTTTCCCGCCTCGCAGCGGTCCGATCGGCTTCCACTGACTTCGCGATCGTCGCTATTGCGTCGGGTGCAGTGGGAAGTTTTTCGGCGCCGGGCAGGCCCAAGGCTTTGGCGAAATTGGCAAAATCTGGTGCGTAATCATTTATCGATTTCAGCGCCATATCGCCCAACCGCCGGATCGTATTGGAACGAAAAAGGTGCGCTCCGCCATATACCACGTGGACGGGTTGATGCTCCGCCGACGCGCCGGGATAGCGGCGCTGGAAAGCCCTGTGCGCCTGTTGCAGCCGCGTCCCCACTTCTCGCAAAGACTCCTCAGTCAACGTTCTCTTCACATTTCTCATCTTAATTAACAGGACCTCGCGGGTTTCCTGGAATCCTTGGCGCGACCCGAATGCGATGGCGATGTGATTGCATGTTGTCCCAGAGTACCGGACAGGATACATTTATTCGGACGGACGGCGAAATGATCCCCAACTCCGCGCTCGCCCAGTGCGTGCTTATGTCTGCCGGTTCGGGTCGTGCCACACACAACATCTTCGTCTGGAGCGCGCTCCGCGCAACGAATGGCTGAAAGAATTCTAATTGTAGACGATGAACTTGCGGCTCGCGCCGCGCTAGCAGTCCTTTTGCGGCGAGAAGGTTTCGAAGTTTGCGAAGCGAGCGATGGCCACGCAGCGCTCTCCGCGTGCGTAAGCTTCCGTCCGGATCTTGTCCTGCTCGATATCCTGATGCCCGGAATGAGCGGATTTGAAGTTTGCCGCCAAATCAAAGCGAGACCCGAAACGCGCCTCACCCCCGTGGTCCTCATCACCGGTCTTTCTGCCACCGAGGATCGTATCCAAGGCATCAACTCCGGCGCCGATGATCTTCTTAGCAAGCCCATCGATATCAACGAACTCCTCGCCCGTGTTCGTTCGCTGGTGCGCCTGAAGCTGTTCACCGATGAACTGGAACACGCCGAATCTGTTCTATTCAGTTTGGCGCGCAGCATCGAAGCGCGCGATCCCTACACCAGCGGGCATTGCGAGCGGCTTGCCGAAATGTCCGCGCGCCTGGGTGAAAAATTGGGATTGCCCGAAGATCAGATTCGCGCCCTGCGTCGCGCTGGCATCGTCCACGACATTGGCAAAGTGGCCGTGTCCGACGCGATTTTGCTGAAGCCCGGCCCGCTTTCACCTGAAGAGACTCTGATCATGCGCAAGCATCCGGTCGTCGGCGAAACCATCTGCGCGCCTCTGCGCACTTTTCGATTGGTGTTGCCCATCATCCGCCATCACCACGAGCGACACGACGGCTCTGGCTATCCGGACGGATTGCACAATTCCCATATTCCTGTTACTGCAGCGATCTTGCAGCTCGCGGACGTTTTCGACGCGCTCACCACCGATCGTCCCTATCGCAAAGCGTCCGCTTCGGCGGTGGCCCTAGCCATCATGGAAGAAGAAGCCAAGCGCGGTTGGTGGGATCGCGCGCTGCTCGACGCTTTCCGCGCGATGATCGTCGAGTGGGACTCTGTACCGGGACGGAACGCTCGCGAAGCCGCTGTGAACTAGTCGCGCGCCGCTTTTGCGGATTCCGCGATTCGATCTTCGCCCGCATAAATCACGAATCGTCGGCCGCGCAGAAATCCAATCAGCGTTTGACCCAACTCGCGAGCTAGCTGCACCGCCAGGCTCGACGGCGCCGACACGCAGGCCAGCACCGGCAGCCCCGCCACGATCGCTTTTTGTACGATTTCGAAGCCGCCGCGCCCGCTCACCAGCAGCACCGTGCTCGAAAGCGGCACGCGCTCGTCGAGCAGCGCCCAGCCGACAACCTTATCGACCGCGTTGTGACGTCCGATATCTTCTCGCAACACCAGCAACTCGCCTGCGGCGTCGAATAACGCCGCCGCATGCAAGCCGCCCGTGCGGCCGAACACCGCTTGCGATTCCCGCAGTGCGTCCGGCATGCCAATCAGCGCTTCCGGATCGAGCCGAAATGCCGCACTCGGCGGCGCAAGCGTTCGCGCCCGCACGGCGTCAATCGACGCCTTTCCGCAAATTCCGCAGCTCGATGAGGCGAAAAAGTGCCTGCGCATCTTGCCGAAATCCGGCATCGCCTCTGGCGTCAGTTTCGCGCGCACTGCATTGCCGCGATTGGCTGCATTCTCGCCGGCGTTTTCCTCCAGTTCCAGAATCTGCGCGCGCCGCTCGACGATTCCTTCGGTAAACAGAAATCCCACCGCCAATTCCAAATCGTTTCCCGGCGTTCGCATCGTCACGCTCAAGGGATTCTCGCCGATGCGAATTTCGAGCGGTTCTTCCGCCGCCAGATAGTCTTCCTTGCGGCGGATAGCTCCGTCGTCCCATTCCATCACCTGAGTAAGCGCCACGCTGCGGGGCGTCCGAGCCAATGGATTTCTCCAATCGCGAGCGGCTGCTAACTTCAGTGGGCACACAAGCTCCGCTGCCGTTCCAGCATACATCCGGCTAGTCGCGGAGACTCGTCGAAAAAGGATCTGGCCCGTCCCAGGGGTGAGTGGGACGAGCCAGGGGGGCGTTCAGGGTGAGGGTACCGCGGAGGATGTCGCTGCCGGTCTCGCTTGCTCCTGAGTTCCGAGTTTGGGTCGCTGCATCTGCGGAAAGTGCCGGCTGTGTGGTGAGCTCTGGCTGCTCCCCGTGGCGGCAACTCTCTGAGAGCCGTGCTATAGATACACCCGCCGTGTTATTGCGTGGTGAACCCGCGGTGAAAACTTGTCGAAGTGTCGATTCTCCCCCTTTGGTCTGCATCGCAATCGCCTGCGGCTTTAACAGAGAGCTACGTATCAGTGATTTACCTGAGCTTGCCGAAGCGCTGTTATTCCAGGCGATGGTAAATGTTTTCGTATTCTGGAACTGGTTGTTGCTCAGATGTTCACGTATTTGGAAGTTCCTTAAGATAAGCCTTTTATTTTCAGCGTGTGCTAAAATGGAACTTCGCGTGCCCGTAAAAGCGCAGGCACGGGTGCAATGAGGGCTCGTGAGCAGATGCCCGAGTAGCCGTCGTGAAGGGGTCGTATGGCTTGAGCGCGCTGCCTGTTTCGAGCCAGTGGCCTTGGGAGGAATATATGTCGAGTTCCGGACTGATCCGCCGCGCGCTATATATGCTGGCGGCTGTGGCGTTTTGTTTGCTGTTTCTGCCTCGTCCCGCTGCCGCTGATAACACAGACATTGTAAACATCACTTTCACAGGTACCACTTGCTTGGTTTCGGGCAGCACCTGCACGGCCTCGTCACCCGTCACTGGCAACTACAGCATTGACCAAGATACCGGGCTCATCGTCGGCGGCTGGTCGTTTACGACGCCACTCGGCATATTCGCCGGCACGGGAGGTGATCCATCAGAGTCAATCGCAGCTCAAGGCTTTCCGAGCGGTATTGACGCCTTGGATTTCATGGTGCCAGGTCCGAACAATACGAACGTAGGCGTCCTGCAACTGGCTTTCAGTGCATCGCAACCGTTCGACGGAACATTGATAACCGATCCGGTCAGTACCTTGTACGGGTATCCTCCGTCCGTCGGTGCGGACATCCTGACCGGGGCGACCTTCGATTTTCTTTCTGGCTCAGCTGCAATCGTCACGACGCCAGAGCCGTCATCGATTGCGCT
>DATLSB010000041.1:0-3686 GCA_035534415.1 Candidatus Dormiibacterota bacterium
CGATGCCGCCGCTTCTCCCTCCCTTGATTCAGTCCACCGGCCTGGGCCGCGTGGAAGCTGCTAGGTATCTGTGGTCGCCGCTCGGGAATGCACTGCTGTTGATCGGCACCGATAAGCTGGTGCTGCTCGACCTCGAAACCATGACGCCGAGGACGCTCGTCGCGCCGAATGGCAATGCAACGGCCGATCCTGCGACCGCCGATATAGGATCGGCGGAAATCGATGACCCCAAATTCTCGCCTGACGGCAAATGGGTCAGCTTCGTGCGCGGTTGGAATCTGTGGATCGCCAATGTCGCGACCGGACAGCTTCACCAGCTCACCACCGGAGGCAGCGAAGCGCTCCGCAATGGCGATCTCGACTGGCTCTATCCCGAGGAGCTCGACTGCAGCACCGCCTACTGGTGGTCGCCCGATTCCTCGAAAATCGCCTATTACCAAATGGACGAGCATCCGGTCGAACGCTACCCGATCATGGACATGAGCTCGACCGCCGGCTCGATCTTCTACACACGCTTTCCGGAAGCGGGCACGGCGAACCCGACCGTCAAAATCGGAGTGGTTGCGATCGGCGGCGGCGCAACACAGTGGATGGACACCGGCGCGGATACGAATGTCTATTTGCCGCGTGTCGTCTGGCTCCACGATAGCCGCCGCGTTGCCATCGAACGCCTCAATCGCGCGCAAAGTCGCCTCGATCTGCTTTTCTGCGACGCCGCAACCGGCGCCTCGCAAAACATCCTCACCGAAACCGATCCCTACTGGATCAATATCGCGGACGATCTTTACTTTTTCTCGGACGGCAAGCGCTTCCTCTGGTCCAGCGAGCGCACCGGCTATCGCCACTATTACCTCTACGATCTCTCCGGCAAGCTGATCGAGCAGCTGACCAGCGGCGATTGGCAGATCAGCGGCAATGGAGGCTTCGGCCCGGGTGCGGCCAGCCATCCGGTTGTGGACGAAGCGCACGGCTACATCTATTTCATGTCCAATAAGGACGATGTGCTTGGCAATCAGCTCTTTCGCCTCTCGCTCGCCGATAAAAGCATCACCCGCGTCACGAAAGCGCCCGGTGTTCACGAGGTGATCGTCTCGCCGGATGACTCCGCGTTTGTGGATACGTACTCGAACGTGATGACGCCGCCGCGCCAGGATCTTGATCGCATCGACGGAACCCGCGCTGCAGCCGTTAACGCCAATAAAGTTGCCGATCTCGCCGCCTATCATTTGTCGCCCGTGCAATTCCTCACGGTTCCCGCCAATGACGGCACCAAGCTCGAAGCAGAGTTGATCCGCCCGCGCGATTTCAAGGACAAGAAAAAGTATCCGGTGCTGATCGACGTCTACGGCGGCCCGCAAGACCAGCACGTTCAAAACACCTGGGGCTATTCCGATTTTCTTTGGGATGAAATGATGGCCGAGAAAGGCTACGTAGTCTTCAGCCTCGATAACCGAGGTTCCTGGGGCCGTGGCCATGCTTTTGAAACGCCCATTTACCATCACTTCGGGAAAGTGGAACTCGAGGACCAACTCGCCGGAGTGAAATACTTGAAGTCGTTGCCATGGGTCGACGCGTCGCGCATCGGCATCTGGGGTTGGAGCTACGGCGGCACGATGACCCTCGAAGCCCTGTTCAACGCACCGAACGTGTTCAAAGCTGGCGCGGCCGTTTCGCCAGTCACCGACTGGCGCCTCTACGACACCGCCTACACCGAACGCTACATGGGCACGCCGCAGGAGAATCCCAGCGGCTATTACGAAAGCTCACCCATCAACCAGGCACAGAACATGAAAGGCAAGCTGCTGATCGCCCACGGCACTGGCGACGACAACGTGCACTTCGCCAACACCACCGAGTTGCTGAATCGTTTTATTTCGCTGGGCAGCTATCCCACTGACTTGGTGATCCTTCCGGGGCGCGGCCACTCCATGAGCGACCGCGACTCCCGCGTTGAGCTCTTTCGCGAAATGACCAATTTTTTCGACCGTAATCTCTAGAGCAAAAGACATATGAAGCAACCCTGCAGTTCGTCGCCGACTCTGATAAAATGGTTCTTGTCTTACGGTGTGGAGTGGGGCGCGTACCCCCCCTAAGCGCGTCCTGGTTCAAGTACAAGTAAAGGTTCAGGAAAACTCTTTGCCGAATTGCTTCCATCTGAACGTGTCAGCGTCACCAACGCAACGCTGCTTGCGCTTTGGCGTAATGGCTTGCCTCGCAGGCGCTTTGGTTTCCGTGCTTTGCTGCGCTCCCGCCGCGCGCGCCGCGAACGACACGACTAAGCCGCGCAATTCCTCGCAATCATTCATCGGCCCGGACTCGCCACTGCTCCAAGCGGGGTTCCGGCAGCTCTACGAGTTGGATTTCTCCGGCGCGCGTGAAAAATTTTTGAGCTATCAGCAGTCGCACCCGACCGATCCCGTTGGAAGCGCCGCCGAGGCGGCCAGCTATCTATACGAGGAATTCAACGCCAAGGGAATTTTCACTTCGAAGTTTTTCCTGAACGACGACAAATTGCTAAACGGCGCGGACGGCACTGCCGCCGAAAATCGTAACGCGCCCTTCCTGCGAGCTGACCGCGAAACGCGCCGAATGGCCGCAGCGACTTTGAAGGCTCATCCGCACGATGCGCGAGCGCTGCTGGCCCTGACACTCGCAGACGGAATGGAATCGGACTACGACGCGTTTATTATCAAGAAACAGATGGACGGCCTCGGCCTGATGAAGCGCGCCGAACGCGAAGCCAACGCGTTACTGGCAATCGACCCCACCGACGACGACGCATACGTCGCGCTGGGCGCCAGTGACTACGTGATCGGCTGCCTGCCCAGCTACAAGCGCGCCTTCCTCTGGTTCGGCGGAATCCATGGAGACCGCGCCCGTGGCATGCAGGAAATGCAGCTGGCGGCGGAACACGGCCAATATCTTCAGCCGTTTGCGAAGATTCTGCTGGCGCTAGCCTGCGAACGCGAGCACCAGCCCGCCCGCGCCCGCGCATTGCTTTCGCAGCTGACTAGCGAATTCCCAAAAAATCCACGCTTCGCCCGCGAACTCGCGCTTCTTAACGCTCGCACATCCGGCGACTAGCATCGCGGCGCTCCGAGCGATTCCCTTCTTATTCAGATTTATTTTTCCATTTGTTACCACTTCACCCGCACGCGATAATCGAGCGTCGCGCTGCCGTCTTTCTCCACGGGAATTTCAAATCCAATGGTGCTGGCGTGCCAGTGAAAGCAGCAACGGAAACGAAACGATTGCGACCCTGGCGGCGCTCTGCGCGAAACGTGTGTGCATGGCTTTCTCCTTGGCTACTATCGGCCAGCCACGTCCGCGATGCGCCTCCAGCAACGAAACTGTGGCGCAGGATAGACGGACGATTAGGACACGAGCTTGCCTGGAAGACAAGAAAGCTGAAAGTGAAATCGATAGGAAGAGTTGCTTCAGCGGAACTGAGAATAGCCACTCGATCGCGCGGAATATCTGGGGGAGAGGGGGGATTGACGCCTCCGTTGTTGAAGGGTAGGTGAGAGGCCGGTGGACCTTGGTGTGGGTGTGTCAATTCTTTTGTGTAAACGACCCGTTTTTTGTTTTTGGGATGGGGTGCAGGGGAAGGGTATCGCTTCCCCTGCCCACATCCCTGTAGAAGGGTTTTGCGGTTTCATTGCCCTACTCTCTCGAAGGCCGGCATG
>DATLSB010000042.1:0-13742 GCA_035534415.1 Candidatus Dormiibacterota bacterium
CAGGTGATCCAGTTCGTTTCGGCTACCGGCGATCAGAAGACGGGATTGACGGGCGAGATTTCGAAGAAGAAAAAAGAGGCCGAGCGGCAGGCGCACCAGCAGTGGGATACCGCGCTGGGAGAGGTCAAGGCGCCCGGCAAAATTCATCGTCTGGAGCGCTATGCAGTCGCCGAGTTGCCGGTTCATCCGCAGTACATCAAATCAGGCACGGTATATTTCGCGGAGTTGCAAAGGCCTCTGGATTTCGGAACGGAGCCGCTGACGCCTGCGCTGGCCGAGTCGATCGCGCATCCGGAGCTGCCACAGGGAAGCGTGGTGGAGGCGCGGCTGCTGACGCCGCTGAATTCCGCTTCCGCGCATTGGGGCGATCCGGTGACGGCGATTGTTTCCAAGCCGCTTTTTGATGGAACCCGTTTAGTAGTGCCGGAGGGAAGTCTGCTGAAAGGGAAAGTGCTGCAGGTCCGTGCTGCACGGCGCATGGCGCACAATGGCCAGTTGCGTCCGGTATTTCATCAGCTCACGCTTCCGGACGGAATTCAGCAGAAGGTGGATGCCAGTCTTGCCGGCCTGCAAGCGGGAAAGACGCAGAGCCTAAAGCTGGATGCCGAAGGCGGCGCGCAGGCGACCACACCAAAATCGCGATACTTGGACACGGCCATTGCCGTGACGCTAGCGGCCGCTTCGCAGGGCGACGACCCGATCAATTCAGGCGAGGGCGGAGCAGGCGGTTTTCGCCTGGTGGGCCTTGCGCTCGGCATCGCGGTGCGCTCGCAGCCGCTAGGAATGGCCATGGGAGCGTTCGGCGCCAGCCGCTCGATCTACACGCATTTTTTCGCGCCGGGCCGCAACGTGGTGCTGCCAAAATATACGGCGATGGACATTACCATCGGCACGCGATCCACGGCCTCCGCACGGTCCGCAGTTGCTGATCCCCCTGCGGCAGATTCATCGAATCCCTAAGTTCCGGCTTTCGCGGGTGGAGGAATGTTTCGCCCGGCAGTCGACGTTTTCTCGATTCGCGTATTTCACTCCACCCGAAGCGGCGGCACAACCTGCAACTTTGTGCCGGACGCCCTCTGCGTTCGATAGGCAGCAGCTATTTTCTGCCGCGCATTCTGCCACTCGGTAAATTCGAAGAGGGCGTCGTCGCGGAGCCGCCGGAAATCGTAGCCCGCTGCCACAAACACGCCGCGGTGCTCGATCCACACCAGCGCTAACGTGCCGCGCAGAAACTCCCGGTGTATTTTGCCGACGGCGCGCTGCGCGGTCGGGCTGTAGCGCGAGCCCACGCGGCCGAGCATCGAGGCCTGAAAGCGAAGGTGCGCGGCCTCGTCCTCTAAAATTCTCCGACAGATAGTTTTTAGCGTGGGAGAGCCGGTGGCGTCGCTGAGCGCCCGGTAATACGGCATGGCGATGATTTCGGCTGTCACCAGCACCGTCAGCGATAGTTCCAGCTCAGCCAATCCGCGCAGCTTGCGAAATACCGTGTCCACCCAGTGACGGGATGCGCGAGGAATTCCCTGCGATTGCATGAACGCCGCCAGATACGCGCTATACTGCTGCTCTTCTTTGATGAATAGCTCCAGCGCAGTGGAGAAAAATGGATCATTCGCCTGCCGCGCGTAGCGCTTGCCGCGAGCGAGCAGCCGGCGGCCCTTCGATCCCTCGCCCAGCAGAAACTGCTGGATCGATTTGGCGATGTTCGTCTTTTCGGCGGCACTCAGCTGAGGCGAAGGCATCGGAGAAACGGACAGAGCAGTCATGTTCCGCAGGGAAAAATGCGTGAACCACTTGCGGGATTCCGCGCGATGATCGGCTTGGATTGTTGTCATGCACGAGGCATGGCACTTCGTTTGCCAAATCGCGGCGGCAAACGCTCGGGGCGACTTCGGTTTCCCCGGCGGGCAAATGCAAAGGATTATTGCTGGTTGCGGTGACAGAATGGTGCGTGAGCGCGGCGGCTTGCGTCGAGGGACATGGCGGGATAAACACGCGCGCGTCAAATGAAACACGGCCGGCGCGACGAGGAGCGTTTCCCCGAAGCGCCGGCCGCGACGTCCTTACCGAATCGCGGAATGCCGAGTAACGCTTTGCCGCGGGCTAGAAGTGGAATACGACGCCGACGTAAGGCTCAGCCATCTGCGTCAGCGCGTTCGTGGTCTGGTCGCCGAGCGCGAAATCGGGAGCTTTGTAAATCAGTCCACGGTATCCGAGCCGAACGGCCACGTGATGCATGGCGCGCCAGTCAACGCCGCCGCCGTACAGGAACGCCACGCGGTCCTGCGTTAGAGGGGCCGAGAGAGAACCCGCCTGGATCGGCGAGAAGATCAAACCTCCGGTGCCGGCCTCGACGAAGGGACGGAATCTCGCGTGGCGTGAAACGCCGAAGGTGTTCACGTACGCGAAGGTCACTTCGTTGGCGTTGCTCTGCGTTTGATCGCCTGTCGAGTAATACTGCGTGAAATTGGTGCGCCCGTAGTTCACTTCGAGGGCGCTCCACCTGTCGAAGTGATAGCGATAGTTGATCAAGAAGCCTCCCGAATAGGAAGGCGAGTCCGTGATCCCAAATCCCGTGGCCTGTTTCTGAAAGTTGCCGGTAAAGTCGACCGAGACTTCCGACCGGCCGTTAAACTGGGCCAGCGCCGGCAGGCAGAATAGTGAAAGTGCTAGAGCAAGTACGGCTGCTTTGATGCGCATGCGATTGAACACCCTCCGAGTGGTAGTAGTTTTCTTCGCGGACACACGCGCCCTACTGGCACACTTGTGCCGTCGAAGTGTTGGTGCGTTTTTAAAGCGACAGCTTGCCCCGAATCAGTCTGAGGCGCGTCTCGCTAGCGGCCCCCGTCGCAAATCGCGAGACCCTGAGGTTACCCACCGCTCGATTTCGATGCCGGATGGTCTGCGCAGGTTGGCCCTCGGCGCGTTTTTGCGTGCGTAAAGTTAAATCCGCCGCGGGGCAAAAGTAAGCGATATGGTGAATGGCCTTCCGCGCTTACTAGTTTATGTATATCGGAGTGAATTAGTGCCGGAATCGTTCGAAAGTGGATGTGCTTTACAATATTTTGTATCCGAGCGGTAGGTTGCGATCGCGGACTGCGAGCGTTTGATTCCGGCGGTATGCGGGCCTAAGATAATTGAGCTGCGGGAGGCGCCTAATGGACCAGGAAAAAGAGCTTCGCACCTATTTAAAGAATTTTTTGGACTGGCATGAGGCGCATGCTGATCTAAAAGCCGCGGTAAAGGACTTTCCGGCGAAGCTTCGCGGGACGCGTCCTCCCGGCGCGCCGCATTCCGGCTGGGACTTGTTGGAGCACATGCGTATCTCCACGCACGATATTGTGGAATTCTCGCGCGACGCCACGTACGTCTCACCGGACTGGCCCTCCGGCTACTGGCCCAAAGATCCCGCGCCGCCCAGCGCTGCAGCATGGGAAAAAAGCGTGAAAGCGCTGGAACGTGATTTGGCCGAAATGGGGAAGCTGGTGTCCGATCCGAAAACCGATCTTTTCGCGAAAATTCCGCATGGTTCGGGCCAAACGATTTTTCGCGAAGCTCTGCTGATCGCTGACCACAACGCTTATCATTTGGGACAGCTGGTGATGGTGCGACGGTTGCTTGGTTGCTGGCCCGAATCGTAATTCGCGTTTCATCTCCGCGCTCGAAAGTGGCATCCTAGGATCAGGAATACGCAGGGAAGGAATCCGCGAAAGAAGGAATTCAAAACTCAATGACCCGGGAACAGGCTGTCGCCGAATCTATACCTTCGCAAGAAATTCAGGAGCGCATCTGGGAGTCGTTTCGCCGCTGGGGCTATTTGCAGGCGAAGCTCGATCCGCTCGGCGACTTGCCGCCCGTTCAAATGCCGGAGCTGGATATTTCGGGTCCCGAGGCCGAGGCAGCGCGGCGCGTCTATTGCGGCGCGATCGGCGTGGAATTCATGCATCTGGCCGACCGCGATCGGCGCTTGTGGGTGCAGCGGCGCATGGAATCAGAAACGGAAGCGCGGGAGCCCGATCGCGCGCGGATTCTTGATCTGCTGGTGCGCGCAGAAGTTTTCGAACAGGTTTTGCAAACGCGCTATTTGGGGACGAAGCGCTATTCGCTCGAAGGTGAAGCGGCTCTGCTGCCGCTGCTCGACTCGATTTTGAGTGCGGCCGCGGAGCACGGCGCGGAAAAGGGCATGCTGGCGATGAGCCATCGTGGCCGGCTGAACGTGATGGTCCAGATCGTGGGCCGCTCGGCTGCGGAAGTTTTCGCGAGGTTTGAGGATGTTGACCCGCGCAGCGTGCTAGGCAGCGGAGACGTGAAATATCACCTGGGCGCAACCGGCATTTTTCACGCGGCGGGCGGGCGCGACGTGGAAATACATTTGGTCTCGAATCCCAGCCATCTGGAAGCGGTCGATCCGGTGGTGCTGGGGCGCACGCGCGCGAAACAGATGCGCCGCGGCGAAAACGGACGATCCAAAGTTCTGGCGATCACCATGCATGGCGATGCAGCATTCGCTGGCCAAGGCATTTGTGCGGAGACGCTGAATATGGCCGACCTGCCGGGATATACGGTGGGCGGTGGCATCAACATCATCGTCAACAATCTGATCGGATTCACCACGTCGCCGCGCGAAGGAGTTTCTTCGCGATTCTCATCCGATTTGGCGAAGCGCCTGCCGGTGCCGATTTTTCACGTTAACGCGGAGGATCCAGAAGCGGTGGTGCGCGTGGGGCGAATTGCTCTCGATTATCGGTACGCGTTCGGGACGCCTGTAATCATTGATTTAATTGGCTATCGGAGGCACGGCCACAGCGAAGTAGACGATCCCACGATCACGCAGCCGTTGCGCTATCGCAAGATCGACGCGCATTCGCCGCTTTGGAAGATCTACTCCGAAGAGATCGGCGTTGATGCGGCTGCGATGATCCAGCGCGTCCACGAAGAACTGGACGCGGCGCAAAAGGAAGCGCGCGAAATCGAAAAGCGCCCGCCGATGCGCCGCTTGCCGCGCTATTGGAATGATTACGTTGGCGGATGCTACGAGCCGTCATTCGAAGTGGAGACGGCGGTCGAAGAAGATACTCTGGCGTCGATCGGCAAATCGCTTACGCAATATCCGGACGGATTTCACATTCACGCGAAAGTGAAAAAGCTGCTCGATCAGCGCCTGGAAATGGCCAATGGCAAACGCGCCGTGGATTACGGCATGGCCGAAGCGCTGGCGTTCGGTTCGCTGCTGAAACAGGGCGTTCCGGTGCGGCTATCGGGACAGGACAGCCGGCGCGGCACGTTCAACCAGCGCCATTCGGCTCTGATCGACATTGAAAGCGAAGTAGAGTACGTCGCGCTGCAGCATCTTTCTCCGGATCAGGCTTGGTGCGAAATATATAATTCGCCGCTTTCGGAAGCGGGCGTGCTTGGATTTGAATACGGTTTCAGCCGCGATTATCCGGAAGCGCTGGTGCTTTGGGAGGCGCAGTTCGGCGACTTCGTGAACGGCGCACAAATCATCATCGACCAGTTTGTGGCCGCGAGCGAAGACAAATGGAATCTGCTGTCGGGACTGGTGATGTTGCTCCCGCATGGCTACGAGGGGCAGGGGCCGGAGCATTCCAGCGCGCGCATCGAGCGCTTCCTCGAATTGGCCGCGCGCGACAACATCCAGATATGCCAGCCATCGAACGCAGCGCAATATTTTCATCTTCTGCGGCGGCAGGTGTTGCGAGTGTGGCGCAAGCCGCTGATCGTGTTTACGCCGAAAAGCATGTTGCGGCATCCGGCGGCATCTTCTCCACTGCCGGTTTTGTCGAGTGGGCGTTTTCAGACGGTGATTCCAGATGAAGGCGATGGCTTGGCCGAGCGCGTCTTAATTTGTACCGGAAAGATCGGGCACGAGCTGAAGGCGGAACGCAAGCGCCGCGGCGAAAACGCGCCCGCGATTGTATTTGTCGAGCAGTTGTATCCGTTCCCGCACGACGAGCTGTCGGCGGAAATGGATCGCCACGCGAATGCGCGCGAGTTCGTATGGGTGCAGGAAGAGCCCGGAAACATGGGCGCTCGCGCGTTCATGCAGCCGGAGATCGAGAGGCTCTCGCGCGGACGCGCAGTGCTCTCCGTGAACCGTTCCGATAGCTCCAGCCCTGCGACGGGTTCGCATCGCGCGCATGAAATGGAGCAAAAGACGCTGCTCGCGCTGGCGTTTCGCGACGGGGAAGAGGACGCCGACAGCCCATCGCAAAGCTGAGCCGCCATTCTCCGGACGGCCCCGTGCTGTATGAGCGCATCATTTGCTGTCGTCGCGACGTCAAAAATTCCACGTGATATGCCTCTGGACCCCGAATCGAAGTGTTCCGCAGACTGGTACCTTCGTAACATTGACCGTGTTGGACTCGACCGCTAAATTCACCCTCGACAATACGGCGAGGCTCTCAGGAACAGAGCCCAAGGGCAAGGGAACAGGCATGTGTACCCTTTAGGCACATGCATCGTACTTTGCGCTTGGAACGGCACCAGACCGCGTGTACCTTCTCGATGGGGTAGTATTCCCTTCGAGGGGGACACTATGAACAAGTGGATCGCGGTGGTGGTGTTGGACCTGATGGTTCTAACGGCTGCAGTAGGTCTGAAGGCCATGACCACTCGAGCGGCTCAATCGAGCGCGACGAGCGCGGCGGCTGCAAGAATCATCGGTGGACCGGTGCCGTGGTAACAGGCTCTTAGAGCTGAACCGGCTGCCTTAAGGGCAGCCGGCGGCTCAATCGGGCCTCGCTGGGGAAGGTCTTTGATGCTCGGCCCGGTCGGATACGCGATTTGGTTTCTGGTTCTTCTTTCAGAGGCGTGTTTTGTTGTGTGCGCGCTCTATAAGCGCGAGTTCCTGCGGTATCTTCCCTTAAATCTCTACATGCTGTTGTGCGTGGTTGGGAACCTGGGCGTCTACGTGTGCAGCCGAACTTACGGCGTCCACTCGCGCGAATATTTCTACTCTTACTACTCCTCCGACATTTTACTTTCCATCCTGATGTATTACGTGATTGCCGGACTCTTTAGCCAGGTATTCGCGGACACCAATTTTGGCCGCTACGTTCGCGGCGCGGCCTTGATGTTGCTCGGACTAACGGCTCTATTTGCATTCGTCTCGGTGCGCTCGAACGGGCAGCACCTAAGCACCGAGTTCGTGGTCGAACTGGAACAGGATCTGAATTTCGTCGGCGTGATTTTGATGTACGTGCTGTGGGGCGCGGTAATCAAGCTGCGCGAGACGCGCGCCCGGCTGGTTCAAGTAGTGCTGGCGCTTGGCGTCTACTTCAGCGCCGTGGCGGGGGCGTACGCGCTGCGAAATTTGTTCCCGGAGCTGGAATATAGCATTCTGCGCTGGCTGCCACCGGTCATCGGATTGTGGCTACCGCTGGCCTGGACGTACACGTTTGTTCGAGTTCCCGAGGAGGCTCGAATGGCTTCCGAGCATATGTTGGTGACCTCTTGATCGCGGCGCTCATTTTCGTCGCGTCGGTTGCCGCGTTCTTTCAGTTCTTGGTGTCGTACTGCCATTCCGTGGTGGCGGCATTCGGCAAGATAGAACTCTCTCCGCGCGTGCGTGAAGTAGCGGGAATGGGGAACCGCGAGGCGGCGGTGGATGACTTCGCGCGCTTTCTTCAGCTGTTGCACCTCTGCCCCGAGCACAACGCGGACCGCCTGGAAATTCGCGCCGTGAAGATTTACTACGCGCTGCTTCGTGCTGTGGCTCGCGCGTCTCACTTGTTCATTCCAAGCGTAGAGGCGTGGGCGGATCGCGAGCGCGTGGGTTGCTCCCATTTCGCCGCGGTAGCGCTCGACCGCCGGATGGAATTCAGCCGCGACCTTTTTGCACGCCAAGCCAGCGTGTTGTAAAGCGGCACCCGCAATTCGGGTGATCCTCGGACATCCGTTCACGGTGCACGCCATGCGGGCCGCGGCCGTTTCCCCGCGATCGACCTCCTAATGCTCGACCGGCTCATCAAGCGCTGCTAATATTGCTCCAAGGCGGTCAGCCCGCGTACCGCTTCCCCGATGAAATCACTTGAACAACGCGTGCTCGACTATATCGGCAAAATGCGTCTGCTGCAGCCGGGCGATCGCGTTGGAGTGGCGGTGTCGGGCGGAGCGGATTCGGTTGCGCTTTTGCATCTGCTCTCAAGCACCCGCGGAAAACTCGGCATTCAGTTGTTGGTTGTGCATTTCGATCACCGCCTGCGCGGTGCGGAATCCGATGCCGATGCCGACTTTGTGTCGGATTTGGCGCGGAGCCTGGCGATCCCGTTGGTGATCGGCCGCGAGGATGTTGCCGCTGCCGTTAAGCAAAACAAATGGAACCTGGAAGACGGCGCTCGCAGGTTGCGCTATGCATTTTTCGAGCGCGTCGTCCGCAATGGGCAGGCCACGCGGATCGGTGTGGCTCATACGGCGGACGATCAGGCCGAGACCGTCCTGGCGCATCTGATTCGCGGTACCGGCCCCACCGGGCTTGCGGGTATTCATCCCGTGGGCGACTTCGTGGTACGGCCGCTGCTGGCGATTCGGCGCGAAGAGCTGCGTGGATACTTACGGCGCCAACGCCAAACCTGGCGGGAGGATTCCACGAATCTGGACGAGCAGAGGGTGCGCGCTCGCATTCGCGCGCGCCTACTGCCGTTGCTGGAACGTGAGTTTTCGCCCGGCGTGGTCGGCCGATTTTCCGAGTTGGCTCGGCTGGCCGGCGAGGAACAGGTATTTTGGAACGCTCTGACCGACGAGCGATTTCAGGCGCTTTTCAGGCGCAACGACCATGGTTGGTCGATTCAAACCGGTGATTTGATCGCGCCCATGAAAGTACCTGCCGCAAGCCTGAAACAGAATACCTGGGAGAGTTCTGAAGCTGCTGTCGTAAAGCCAGTTACTCAGCATCTGATTCGCCGGGTCTATCAAGAGCTGCGCGGATCGCGACAGGGTTTGGCGGCGCGGCATGTGGAGCAGGTGATCGAACTCGCTTCGTTCCCCGGCAGCGGCCGGCGTGCCGAGCTTCCGGGTGGCGTGATTGTCGAAAACAATTTTGGGGACCTGACTTTCGCGCTACACAAGCACGGCAACGCCGCGCAGAAGCCCGCGAGCAGAAGTTCCGCCTCGCGAGAATACGCCTACACAGTCGAACTGCCGGGGCGTGGCTGCGCGACTGTTTCGGTGCCGGAACTGCAAAGGCGCTTCCGTCTAAAATTGATTGACTGGACGTTCGCGGAGCGCGAGACTATTGAAGGATGCTCGGCCCTGGATGCGGACCGGCTTCGAATGCCATTGATTCTACGAAACTGGCGGCCCGGCGACGCCTATCGCCCACGGGGACGTCGCCAAATCCACAAGCTCAAGCAGATGTTCGCGGCAGGGCGTATCCCGGTTCGCGATCGGGCCGGCTGGCCCATCTTGGAAAGTGGTGGACAAATTGTTTGGGCCCTGGGCATGCCAGCCGCTCGCGAGTTTTCCGCGGACGAGGGCACGGCGATCGGGGTGGTGATCGAGGAAGAGCGTCTCTAGCAGCATGGGGTGATGGTTCCGTTCTACGCGTGACGATACGCCTGTCGAATGCGACAATTGAATACTCCCGTCCTGTTGGTGCGTCTAAGTGGATAGGAGTAGGGACCCGCGGTGGTTTTGGCGTGTGCGGCCTTTTCGAACACGCCGATTCTTCCGCACGGCGAGAATCTTCGCTGGCGGCCCGGAAGTCAGGGTGAGGTAAAAGTGAACTCAACAGTCCGTACGGTCTTATTTTGGGTTTTGATGATCGCGCTGGCGGTCGTGCTGTGGCAGATGGCCTCGCGGGGCGGGCCCGCGGAGCATCAGGACCAGCCGAGCTACAGCGCGTTCCTGTCCAAGGTGGACAACGGCACCGTCAAGGACGTGACCATCTACCTCTCGCAAAACAGCGGGGAGATTCAAGGCGAGTACAACAACGGCAGCAAGTTCCGCGATGTGACCATCGCCAACGCCGCCATTCCGGACGTCACCAAAGTTCTGCAGGATAAGGGCGTCGTCTATAACTACAAGGAAGTGAAGAACGCAGATTGGCTAACGCTGATTATCAATCTATCGCCATTCATACTGATTCTGGCTATCTGGATTTTCATGATGCGGCAGATGCAGGCCGGCGGGAACAAGGCGCTGAGTTTCGGGAAATCGCGCGCCCGGTTGCTGACCGCGCAGCAGAAGAAGGCCACGTTCAAGGATGTGGCTGGAATCGAAGAAGCCAAGGAAGAGCTGTACGAAATCATCGACTTCCTAAAAGATCCGCAGAAATTTCAGAAGCTGGGCGGGCGCATTCCTAAAGGCGTGCTGCTCGTTGGCCCTCCGGGAACGGGCAAGACTTTGCTTGCGCGCGCGATTGCCGGCGAAGCGAACGTTCCGTTCTTTTCCATTTCCGGTTCGGATTTTGTGGAAATGTTCGTGGGCGTGGGCGCCAGCCGCGTTCGTGACCTTTTCGAACAGGGGAAGAAAAACGCTCCGTGCATCATCTTCATTGATGAAATCGACGCGGTCGGCCGCCATCGTGGCGCGGGCCTCGGCGGTGGACACGACGAGCGCGAGCAGACCTTGAACGCGCTACTGGTGGAAATGGACGGTTTCGAATCCAACGAAGGCGTGATCCTGATCGCGGCCACCAACCGGCCGGACGTTCTCGATCCCGCGTTGTTGCGGCCGGGTCGTTTCGACCGCCGCGTTGTGGTTCCCCGGCCCGATGTTCGCGGTCGCGAGGAAATCCTTCGCGTGCATACGCGCAAGGTGCCTCTCTCCGAAGACGTGGATCTTTCCGTGATCGCGCGTGGCACGCCGGGATTTTCCGGCGCAGACACTGCCAACTTGGTCAATGAAGCGGCGCTATGGGCCGCCCGCCAGAATCGCAAGGTAGTTATGATGGCGGATTTCGAGATGGCCAAGGACAAAGTCCTGATGGGCGTCGAGCGCAAGTCCATGATCCTTTCGGACGAAGAGAAGAAAAACACCGCGTACCACGAGGGTGGACACGCTCTGGTGGCGGCGATGACTCCGGGCGCCGACCCGCTGCACAAAGTGACCATCATCCCGCGCGGCATGGCGCTGGGCGTTACCATGCAGTTGCCGATCGACGACAAGCACACGTATACGCGCGAATTTCTGGAGGCGCAGCTGGCCGTTCTAATGGGCGGACGAGCGGCCGAGGAAATTTTCCTGAACCACATCACCACCGGCGCGGGGAACGATATCGAACGCGCCACGGAAATCGCGCGCCAAATGGTCTGCGAGTGGGGCATGAGCACGCTCGGCCCGCTCACCTTCGGCAAGAAGGAAGAGCAGATCTTCCTGGGCCGCGAGATTGCGCAGCACCGCGACTATTCCGAGGACACCGCGATTAAAATCGACGGGGAAGTACGGTCCATCGTCACCACCGGATACATGAGGGCTCGTCACATCCTGGAGAACAATCGCGACTCTCTCGAACGCATCGCCAGGGCGCTGCTCGACCGCGAAGTGCTGGATGCCAACGAGCTGAAGCTCTTGATGGAAGGCAAGCCGCTTCCGGAAAAGCTGCCGCCTCCGCCGCCAGCCGCTCCGCCGGTGCCCGCGAAGGAGCCGCAGCTAACGCTGCGTCCCGATGCGCGGCCTGTACCAGGAATGGCCAAAGGCGAAAAGCCGGCTCCAGCTTGATCGATCCTGAAACTACTCCAATTCACGTTGCAAAAAAGGGCGCCCTTCGCGGCGCCCTTTTTATTCTGCGCGAGCGTCGTATTCCAATCAGAAAGAACTGTCTCGAAACGGCGTTTACCAGGGACTTTATTTTCCGCTGGGAGGGACCGGCGACGGGTCTCGGCGGAACATACCAGAGTAGAGTCCGAGTAGCACACCGCCTGCGGCGGCCAGCGCGATCTCGAACAGAGATAGCTTTCCGGAAGAGAAGCCCAACACCGCCAACATAAAAACAAAAAACGCGGAGCCTCCGATCAGCGCCGATAGAAACGAAGACGACGTTCTTCTCGCTCTCACCCAACGTGACGGGAGAAGATCGATCTGCCGAACCCAGATGATCCATACGAACGTCACTCCGAGTGCGATCCACTTGCCCACGAAGGGGTGGCCCGGCAGAAGTGCGCCGAACAGCGCCGACGCACCTAGCAAGAAGAACGCAGCGGTAATCAGACTCAGTGCGTACTTCCACTCAGTTTGTGCTTCAGCATTCAATTCGTACTCCAGCCGTAAACGTCTCGTTGCTCGCCGCGATCACGAAGGCTTAAGCGTCCACACCCGAATGGCTTTGGTGGGATTGACGGGGCAGACGACCTGGCAGGCGCCACAGCCGTTGCACTTATTTAGGTCGATGCCGGGATAGGAGATGAACTGGTCCTCATCCCATTTGATTTTGATCGCGTCGTATGGACAGGCCAGCTCGCACGCATCGCATTCCTTTTTGCCGAGGACCAGCAGGCAGAGATTATCGTCGACGATCGCCTCGCCGATCACGTACTTCTTCTTTTCCGGCATGGCCAGAGCAGTCAACGCCCCGGTAGGACAGACCTGGCTGCACGCGTTGCATGTTTCCAGGCAGTATTGATAATCCCGGTCGTATTTAATAACCGGCGCGCCAAACCCAGCCAAGCCTGCTTCGTGACCTGTGTCCGGATGAATGATCTTCGAGGGGCACGCGTGCGTGCAATTGTTGCAGCGAATGCACAGCCCGGCGAAGCGATCCTCCGGCACGGCGCCGGGAGGCCGCAGCAAAGTGTTCGCCTTGCGATAGCGCGCGGCTCCCGCACGGCGCGCGATTAACGCGAGCAGTGCGCCTGCGCCGCCAGCGAAGAACACGCGGCGGGCGGAACTGAACTTTCGCGTCGACTTGGCAAAGAGCCGGTTGGCGGGCTCCTTGCGAGCTGCTTGAGGTTTCGGGGCCCGCGCGGCAGCGATGTTAACGAGCTGCGCGTTCGAACTCTCCGTCACTGCCGCCCGTCCAGCAGCTTTGGGACTCGCCGCGCCGCTAGTCAGTTTGGCCCACAAAGCTTTTCGCGAAAGATACAGCATGTCCTGCAATCCGCTGAGCGGGCATATGCGCACGCACCACAGCATGCCGATCACAAAAGTGGCGCCCACCAGCACGCCGAGCCCCAGGATAACCAGAATCACGGAGTACGGATTGGTCGCCTTGTTCAGGGCAAACGGGCTGGTGAAGATGCACAGCGGATCCATCCACAGCAGCACGGGGTAGCCAACGATCGCGCCTGCGATCGTTAGGATTGCGACGTACCGCCCGACCGGCGGGCACTTGCCCCACCAGCGGTTCTTGCGCATTCCGAAGCGCGAGGAATTTTCCAGCAGAAACCCGGTGGGGCAGAGGTAGAGGCAGAACCAGCGTTTCTTGAACGAGCTCGCAATGGCTACTACGAGCGCGAGCACCGCTCCCACGCCAATCGATCGCGTGGCGATAATCGACGACACGCTGACGAACGGGCTGATTTCCTGGAAAAACCTCGGCGCAATCTTCCACGGGACCAGCGGCCACGCCAGCACGATCGCGCCGACAAAGCACGTCAGCTGAATCACCCAACGCGGCACGCGCCGGAAAAAGGTCATCCCAAATAGGCCCCCTGCTGGTGCAGCAGGTTTTGCAGCTTCGCTACGTTCACGTTGCGAGGCTTGCATTTATCTTGGATGCACAAAGCCGCGGCGATGCCCGCAGCTTGACCCGTAACCCAGCATACCGGGATGAGCCGGGTAATGTCCGC
>DATLSB010000043.1:0-35857 GCA_035534415.1 Candidatus Dormiibacterota bacterium
AGCTCTTGCCCGCAGAGCTAAGGCCGCGGTTCATGGAGCAGCTAGGGGCCGCCCGATGAGCAATCTGCGCGCAAGACGTCCGCGTGTGCGCCTGGATCCGGTGGCCTACGCGGAGCTTCACCAGCAGGTTCTTCGTCGGGACGGCTGGCGCTGTCAGCAGTGCGGGCATTCGGAAAATCTCGAGGTTCATCACCTTCAGCCGAGGAGCCGCCTGGGTGACGACGCCTCGGAAAACTTGATCACGCTCTGTTCGAAATGTCATCGTGTTGTACACGGTCTCCGAGGGCTCGTTAATTCTCGTGTATCGGAGTTGCAGAAACCCTGAAATGAAGTCCCCCACGAACACGTCGCTTGCGAAACGGATCGTCCGACGATTGTCGTCGCATGCCGTTGTCGCAATTCGTCTACGTTTTCTGACCGGCGGCTTTCGGGCTTCGAGCCCGTTCGTGGGAGCAGTGATGTTGGCGCTCGTCTTAAGCGGTGCGGTTCCGGCTCGCTCGAAAGAAAAAGCGGAGACTCACCGCATCACGGTAAAATTCAATTACGACTTTGATGCGATGCATGCATGCCCAGTCAAAAACGCAGCGCCGTGCGTGCAACAATTTGACGTCTACAACGTCACGGATACCGGGAAGCGAATCCTGCTTTTCACGATCCCAGCTCCGAAAGGAGCTAAGAATTTGATGCGAGGCATTCGAGGTACCAGTAAGCCGCTCGTCTTCGCGCCGGGCGAGCATATGATCGAGGTGACGGCAGTTGCGAACGACGGCAAGGAATCGAAGCAAGGTGCTTGGACGACAATGGTCAACATCAAACCATAACGACGGTCGTCTCGATCTTGCGGTGCTCATGAATCGTGTTCACAACGTGCCAAGGTGCTGCTCGCGGACGGCCGTGGCTCTGAACGAGCGCCAGTAAAGCATCGAGGAGCAAGGATTTTGCTGCAGGGCGTATCCGCTAAGAAGGGCGTGGACGAACTGCGCGAATCATCGTCACTGAACCGGCTGGAGCGCTCGAACAGACAGACCCGGTGTTCGACTCCAACGATCGGCATTTCCTGGCGCTGTTCAACGTGCGCCACTACGGCTTTTCCGACAAGCGCTCCGTTGAATTGACTGCGCCCGACCCCACTGCCGCCGAAAATGGGCACAAGCCTGCCCCCAATCGTCACGTAGCGGATGCGCTCGCTAACAGTTCGAACGTAATAGGCTGCCATTTGATTCGGCACAGATTCGGACACATGTTATTCGACAGGCATGAATTCAAGTTGGCTTGCGGGGCTTTCGGAACGAAGTTCTCGGGATCCTTGGCGATGATCGAATCGCGCCGCGAAAGGCAGGTCCAGTGAAAAATGCTCGCGCCCGTAGGAAACCGCGCTGGCGTGTGATCCAAACAGAAACCTGGTCCGCTCGGTACGACTGGTAGGCAGTGGAATCGATCCACGCCTACCAATGCGAACCGTATGTTTAGGGCAGTTCGATTGTGTGTCCGTACGTTTGCCAAATGGCGCCATTCACCGACGCGGCGATCTTGTACAAGTCAGGATCGTCGAACGGTACCGAAACTGCCTCGCGTGAAATGTAGGCTGTCACGGTATAGCCTTCGGCGGACTGCGCACCCAGAACTGCAGGTGATTCCGCCGACAATCGAAGCTCGTAGCGACCTTCACCGACCGGAAGGAGTTCCCCTTCGAGCTCAACGTGAGATGTTTCAAGCAGCGGCTTCTGTCCCTCATTTATCGCAAGGACGAACCCGGCAAAGTTCTTGCACAGGAAAGCGAGTACTTTTTTCATGGTCATGCCTCTTAAGCGCAGGTTGCCGTTGGGTACTTCTTCCGGACTTTGCGCTTCTGAGGACAAAATACTCATCCGGGGCGACTTTTTAGGATTCCGGAGTGCTTTTTTTCATCTAGGGGATCGCTACGGGTGAGTCGTTCGCGCGCGGCACAGGGGCAGGGATCTCCAAACCCGTTTATACTGCCCCCGAGCCCACATGCCGAACGGTCTCCCCATTGACACCGTGGGACGGCAGGCGCGGCTCGGCGAGCCCGAGCCCCCTCCTGACTCTCCAGGTGGCCCCCAGTTCCTGCAGCCGACTCTCCGGTCTAGACTCGTTGTTCGCCGAGCCGGCAATCGGCCACTGCCGTTTTAGGTTGTAGGCATGGAGCGCGGCATCCACGGAGAAGTCCACCTGTGGGGGCGCTCTATCGCCACACGCTCGGATGGCGTGCGCAGTACGCCTACCCCAAGTTCTTCGTCGTCCCGGCCAATATGATTCCCTACCGTTTCGACGAGGCGCAGGAACGCCTCAAGGCCTTGATCGAGTTTGAAGTTGACATTTGCCTTCAGCAGGAACGCTCCGCATGTGTCGGACAGCGAAGAATTCCGCTGTGGGTCGCGGAGTACGGATTTATCCAGCAGGGCACCTCGTTTCTGATCGAGAAACGCCAAAAATGGCATTCCGGTGCAAGGGCGGTTCACTCGCTCGCCGTCGCGACCTCAAGGCGGTGTTCAGCGACGTAAACGGCGGCGGCATCGGCGTGGTCAAGGAGATCGACGGCGACGAGATGTACTACACGCTCTTCAATCCGAAGACCGTTTACCACAAGAAGGTCAAAGATGTCATTTGGAACGAGCGGAACTGGCGGTGGGAGACGGCCGGAACTGGATTCATGCGCAGGCTTGGCACAACGGATCGACGAAGCGATCTCTCGACGGAGGAACCGTGAACCGAGTCGCTTTCGACGTCCCCTTACCCGAAACGCGCCAGCTTGAACTGAACAAGATCGCAACGGCGCGGGTGATGGAATACGCGGTGCCAATGCCAGTCGCTGACGCCGAGCACATCGCGCGAACGGCAAAAGCGCCGGCCCCCATTCTAAAATCGTTTGGCTCTGTACCGGAGACACTCCGGGGACCGCGGTCTCAAACTTCCTGAGTTCGGGAGTTTTGGGCGAGCGCAGCGACCGCCCCACGACGGCGGCAGCGCCTCGGAACCACCCATCTGAACCGGCACAACTTCCGTGAATCGTCGAGTTCGCTTTCCGCAGCGTTACGCGCGGGCCCATCTTCGGATTTCTGGGCGGCTGCCTACGACCGTCCGCCAGAAGCCGGACTTGATCCAACAAGTTCGGACGTGGCGGTGCGACTGTGCTTGGGTGTGTTGCCCGTCTGCCCCCCGAAGTCGGGGTGCGGTTCGGAACGCCGGAGCGCCGCAGACGGCGGCGCAGTATCCGGTCTCCGGTGCGGACTACTCGACGGACATCTCTTCGCACAATCTGCGCCACGCGAATGCATTGACTCCCGCTGCGACAGACTTTCGGGGCTCGTCAAGGATGGGGTTAAATCCACTGCCATCGCCAAGGCGAAGATACCCCGTGATGGTGGCACCAGGCCGGGCATCGGCGATTCTATCGCCCGATTCAGGGCTCATCACGGTCATCCAGAGTCCGCCGCCGAAAGGCACAAGCTCGCCCTCCTCGATGAGGCAACCAACCTCAATAGCCGGATCTTGCAGCCTCTCCCGCACAACCCGCTCGAAATCCGTACACATTACGACCACAATCTTTCCCATACGTTTTTCACCTTAAATGGAGTTTTAACCGCTGCGGGGCTTTCGTCCCACCCAGAGTCAATACGGCGGTTTTTCGAAACCGCTCAAAAGATTTTTGACGTTACTTCGGGACCGCAGTGTCGACACAAACTGATTGTCCTTGGATTCCAAGGCGGCACAGCGATACGAAGCCGGTGCGGTGCGGGGGGGACGGAAGCCACTGCTACCTGCCAACTGCATGAATTCGAACCAGATAAAACACAGTCGAGGTCGCGGCGGTGTTGGACTAACCCGTCGCCGGGTCCTTTTGCATCAGTCCCGGGACGTGCGAGGGCGTCGCCGCCGTCTCGGGGCTTGGTGGTTCCGACAAGCAGGCCTAGTCACCCCAAGACTCCACAGGGCACGGGTTGGTCAAGGCCCTCACACGTAGACATCCCGCTCTAGTGCGTTCGTCAATTCAGGGTTCTATTCGGGCGAGACCACGCGAATGCAAGTTCGAGCGAGTTTCTCCAATACGGACCCCTTATATATCGGAGTCCTTTCGGGGCGCCTGCAGGCGGGCGAGCGGCACGATGATGGCTACCGTCCTCCCGAACCTGGTCTCTTGATATATCCCTGCGCCCCTTCAGCCTGGAGCCATCGGAAGCACAGCCGGGTTGAGGGCACGAGCGCGAAAGAGCAAAAACGATGCAAGAGGAAAAGAGCAATATGGAATCAAACGCAGCGCCAAGCTCGACTGGCGACGTCCGCAAGTCAATTTCTGACAGAAAGATTGCCGCCAACCGTGAAAACGCCAAGAAGTCGACGGGCCCGAAAACCGATGCTGGCAAGACCCGTTCAAGCCAAAACGCCTATAAGCATGGCTTCTTCGCTGAACCCCTATACCCAACCGATGAACAGGTCAGGCAAGACCGTTCCGATTTCGACGATATAATCGATGGTCTGCTCGATCACTACGAGCCCGTTGACTATATCGAGAATATGCTGGTCGAGAAAATCGCCGCCGCGTACGTTCGATCTGCTCGCCTTCTGCGACACGAACAACGGCTCTTCGAATTCCGCCACCCCTTCGAATTTCGCTCGGCCAGCAGCCTGCCACGCTGTCAGACAACCATCGAGCGCCAACTGGCGAAGGACATTGGACGACTGGAGGGCCTGCAGGAGCAGCGCAAAGCTCAATCTGCTTCGGGTGAAGCAGAAGTCGAGCCAACCGCCGAGGCGGGAGTTGAGCTCTCGCCCGCAGCAACGGTCGATCTGACAACTACGCTACCTGCCGGGCTGCAAACCGAAACGAACCCACGGCCATCCCCACAAAATGAATCCCAAGCGAACGTCGACGAACTGCCTCCGACGAGCGGCGATGAAAGTGTAGAAACGAAGCCACCGAGTTCCCTAGCCAACACGGAGGGCAACGCAATGGTGTAATTCCAGAGGACCGATCGAGCCGTATGGGCGTTGCGTCACATTTTGACAGACGGCCGGGGGCTCCGAACGCGCGCCCTTTGCCAATCCCCTTGAGTAGCCCTTCTCGGAAGCGCCCCGACTTTGGTATCGTGTCCCTCGCAAATAGCCTCTGTTGGGGGTACGCCGTGAAGATCAGCTGCAAGATCAACGGGAAAAGCTATTCGAACGAAGTTGAGCCACGCCTGCTGCTTATCCATTATCTGCGCGAGGTTCTCCACCTGACCGGATCGCATATCGGCTGCGAAACTTCTCTCTGCGGCGCGTGCACCGTGGACGTGAACGGAAAAGCGGTGAAGAGCTGCACCATGTTCGCCGTCCAAACCGATGGTGCGAACATCACCACGATCGAAGGCTTAGCCATGGACGGCAAACTTGATCCGATGCAGGAAGCTTTCTGGAACGAGCACGGCCTGCAATGTGGCTTTTGTACGCCGGGCATGATCATCGCTTCGAAGCAAATCCTCGAGCGCCATCCAAATCCCAGCGAAGACGAAATCCGCCACGGTCTCACTGGAAACATCTGCCGTTGCACCGGCTATCAGCACATCGTGAACGCGCTCAAGGCAGCGGCCTCCGCTGCGCAGAAATAGGAGTCGACCATGGCCACCACAATCGCGGAAATCCAAAAAGAGAAGCAGGTTGGAAAGCGGCTGCGACGGCGCGAAGATCCGCGCCTGATCACCGGCACCGCCACCTATGTTGACGATATCCAGATGGAAGGTATGCAGTACGCCGCGATTCTGCGCAGCCCCCATGCCGCCGCGAAGATCCGCTCGATCGACACCAAGTTAGCCGAAAAGGCTCCCGGTGTTATCGCCGTGTATACCGGCAAAGACACGGAAAAAGTCGGAGCCGTTCCTTGCGGCGCATCGCTTCCTGGTTTGCGCGTGCCCCACCACAACATTCTGGCCGTGAATCGCGTCTACTTCGTGGGACATCCGGTCGCAGTGGTAGTCGCGCAGAATCGTTACCTCGCGCAGGACGCCGCCGACCTGATCGAAGTGGATTACGAACCGACCGCTGCCGTCGCCGAACCGGAAAAGGCGCTCGCTTCCGGCGCGCCCGCGGTTCATCCCGAATGGCCCGATAACGTCGCGTTCACTTATCACCAGGACGGCGGCGATGTGGACAAAGCTTTCGCCCAAGCTGAAGTGATCATCAAGCAGCGCATCACCAGCCAGCGCCTGATTCCCATGGCCATGGAAACGCGCGGCGTGGTGGCGGAATTTCGCGCCGCCGATCGCCAGCTCAACCTCTATACGTCCACGCAAATCCCTCATTTGGTTCGAACGCTTGTGGCCTCCATGCTGAGCCTCGACGAAAACCGCGTGCGCGTGATCACTCCCGAAGTCGGAGGCGGATTCGGCAGCAAATTAAATGTCTACGCCGAAGAAGCGCTGATGGGATTTTTGGCGCAGAAAACCGGAAAGCCGGTGAAGTGGATCGAATCTCGCCGCGAGAATTTCCTTTGCACCATCCACGGCCGCGGACACGTCGATTACTACGAGCTAGCCGCAAAACGCGATGGAACCATCCTCGGCATCAAACTGAAAATTATTCAGGACGTGGGCTCGTACCTGCAACTATTAACGGCGGCAATTCCCACGCTCAGCGTCCTGATGATGCCGGGGATTTACAATATTCCGAGCATTCGCGCCGACATCGTGGGCGTGTTCACCAATTGCATGCCGACGGATGCTTATCGCGGCGCGGGTCGCCCGGAAGCCACCCACGGCATCGAGCGCATGGTCGATATCCTTGCCGACGAGCTGAATATCGATCCCGCCGAAATTCGACTCAAAAATTTTGTGGCCAACGATAAATTCCCGTACGCCACAGCCACCGGCCTGATGTACGACTCGGGGAACTACGCCGCGCCCTTGAAAAAAGCTCTCGACATGGTCCATTACAAAAAGCTGCGCCAGGAACAAGCGGAAGCGCGCAAACAGGGCAAGTGGCTCGGCATCGGAATCTCAACGTACGGCGAAATTTGCGCCATCGGTCCATCTCCGGCCACGCCAGCCGGTGGTTGGGAAAGCGCCACGGTAAAGGTCGAGCCTTCCGGCAAAGTAACCATCATGACTGGGGCGTGTCCGCACGGCCAGGGCGAGGAAACCACCTTCGCGCAAATCGCGGCGGATGAACTCGGCGTCAGCGTCGATGATGTCTTGGTCGTCTGGGGCGATACCGCCGTGGTGCAATACGGTATCGGAACGTTCGGCAGCCGCGGTACCGCCATCGGCGGCACGGCCGTCTACTACGCGCTGCAAGACCTGAAAGAAAAGATCAGGAAATTCGGAGCGGTGCTCCTCGAAGACGATGACGTTGCGCTTGCCGACGGAAAAGTAACCAGCAAGAAAACGGGGCAGAGCAAGTCCGTGCCGGAAATCGCGGCCGCCGCCTACCGCGCCATGAAGCTGCCGCCGAATACCGAGCCGGGATTGGTCTCCACGCATTTCTGGGAGCCGCCAAACTTTACGTTTCCGTTCGGCACTCACATTGTCGTTACGGAAATCGATGGCGAAACCGGCGACATCAAAATCCGCCGCTACGTGGCCGTGGACGACTGCGGCAACCAAATCAATCCGCTGATCGTTGCGGGGCAAGTGCACGGCGGCGTGGCGCAAGGCCTGGGGCAATCGCTATGGGAGCAGGCGGTGTATGACGATAGCGGCCAGCTGCTAACGGGCGAGCTCACCGATTACGCCGTGCCGCGCGCGCACATGATGCCGTGGATCGAAGCCGAGCACACCACCACTCCTTCACCGGTAAATCCGCTCGGCGTAAAGGGCGTTGGTGAAGCCGGCACGATCGGCTGCTCGCCAGCGGTCGTGAATTCCGTGGTCGACGCTCTGTCTCCTCTAGGCGTTCGGCACATCGACATGCCGCTGACCCCGGAGAAAATCTGGAAGCTTCTTCGCAAGGGGGCGTGAAATGATTCCGCAAAAATTTGAGTACACGGCTCCAGACTCGCTGAAATCCGTGCTGCAGCTGCTGGAAACCGGAGCGAAGCCGCTGGCGGGCGGCATGAGCCTGATTCCCATGATGAAGCTGCGCCTCGCTACGCCAGAACATCTGGTCGATCTCGGCAAGCTGAAAGAGCTGAACTACATTCGCGAATCGGGCAATGCCGTGCACATCGGCGCCATGTCTACGCACTTTGACATTGAGACTTCGCCGGTTTTGCTCCGCAAATGCCCGCTGCTGGCGGAAACGGCCGCGGATATTGGCGATTTGCAAGTGCGCAATCGCGGCACAATCGGCGGCAGCGCGGCCCACGCTGACCCGTCGGCGGATTATCCAGCCGCGCTGCAGGCGCTGGAGGCAAGGTTTGTCCTGATCGGCGCCGACCGCGAGCGCACCGTCTCCGGTGCCGAATTTTTCGCCGATGCCTTCACCACCGCGCTTGAACCGGGAGAAATCGTTCGCGAAGTCATCGTCCCGATTGAGGAGCCGGGCACTGGCGTTGCGTACGAAAAAGTTGTGCAACCCGCAAGCGGATTCGCAATTGTCGGCATTGCCGTGCGCATTCGACGCAGCGCCGGGAAAATCACTTTCGCGCGCATCGGCGTCACCGGACTATCAAATCATGCCTATCGCGCAACAGCTGCGGAAGCGGCGCTCGCTGGAAAGTCTGGATCGGCCGCCGACGTGCAAAGTGCCGCGGCACTGGTGACGCAAGGCGCTGATGCCAACTCCGATCTACACGCTTCGGCCGACTACCGAAAGCATTTGGCGGTCGTCCACGCAGCGCGCGCGATCGCAACGGCGCTTTCGAGGTCGGCGTGAAGATTTCCGGCTCGTACACGCTGGCCGTGCCGCAAGAGCAAGCCTACAAAATGATGCAAGACCCCGAGGTGCTTGCGCGAGCGATGCCCGGCTGCGAAACGCTCGAAAAAATCGGCGAAAACGAATACCGCATGAAAATGAAGATGGTGCTGGCCAGCCTTTCCGGCGTCTTCGACGGCAAAGTGCGTATCGCCGACCAAAATCCTCCGGAAAGTTTTCGCCTGATCGTCGAAGGTTCCGGCCGGCCTGGTTTCATCAAGGGTGATGGGCTGCTAAAACTTTCGCCCTCGGCCACCGGAGGAACCGACGTTGCCTACGATGGCGACGTGCAAGTCGGCGGCACGATCGCCGCCGTTGGCCAGCGCCTGCTCGATGGCACTGCAAAAATCCTCATCAAGAAATTCTTCGAGAAACTGACCGCCCACGCGGCCTGAAACCTCCGCCGCGCTCCCCGTAAACTTTCACAGAGTTTTTGACAGCGGGCGCTGCGTGTGTTCAGATGACGCCGGGGAATTTACGTGCGGCGATATCGTTTGGCCTTCTTAATTGCGGCGCTTTTTCTGATTTTCATTATTGTCCTGCCTCTCTTTTCCAGCGGAATCAGCCTACTCGTCGACTGGTGGTGGTTCAACCAAGTAGGTTATCGCGAGTTTTTCACCACCGTTCTGGGAACGGAACTTGGATTGGGAATTTTCGGCGGCTGCGTGTTTCTGCTGCTCGCCGGAATTAATCTTGTCGCCACCCACGGAGTGGCGAAGCGCTCGCGGTATCTGACCGTAACGCAAACCATCGAAATCCCCGGCAAGGAAAAGCTTCCCTCCATATTCCGCGGCCTTCTCTGGCTCGCCCTCATCTTTTTTGCCTGGACTGTCGGCCAGTGGTCGGCCACCCACTGGAATTCTTTTCTTTTCGCCATGCATGGCGTAAACGTGGCGCAAAAAGATCCGATTCTAGGAATTAGTCTCGGTTTTTATCTCTTCCGTCTGCCGTTTCTTTTCTTCCTGTATCACCTGGCGCTGATCATCCTCGCCGCTTGTCTCGTGACGGCAGCCGTCTCCTATTTCGTTGAAGGCGGCGTGTGGATTTCGCAGAGTGGCTGGGGCATCGGCCGGAACGCGCGCCGCCACCTGATGGTTATCGGCGGAATTTTCTTCCTGCTCTTCGCTTGGCGCGCCAGGCTAGGCATGTACGACCTCGTCTACGCGCCCACGGGGCTCGTCTACGGCGCAGGTTACACGGATATTCACGTCGGCTGGCCTGTGCTGTGGATCGAGCTCGCGCTGTGCATTGTAGCGGCAATCGCCTTTTTCGCCGGAGCATTCGACGGCCAGATTCGTCCCGCCGAATATGCCGTCGGCGGAGTAATCGCAGCGGCGATCCTGGGCGGGTGGATTGCTCCCGCTCTGATGCAAAGCTATTTCGTCGCGCCGAGCGAACTCGAAAAGGAACAGCCATACATCGCGCGCAACATCGCCTTCACCCGGCAGGCATACGGGCTCGATAGATTCGACGAGCGGAATTTTCCCGCCGTCCAGGATTTAACTCCTGCATCCGTACAGCAGAACGCCGCCACCATGCGCAACCTCCGCTTGTGGGACCAGGATGCGCAGCTCACCGCCTTCCAGCAGCTGCAGGAAATCCGCACCTATTACGATTTCGCCCACGTGTACTACGACCGCTACACCATCAATTCCGAACTTCGCCAGGTGTCGCTCTCGGCCCGCGAACTCGCGGCGTCAAGCTTGCCCGACCCGAACTGGGTGAACCAGCACCTGATTTACACCCACGGATACGGCTTGTGCCTCGGCCCCGTCAACGAGTCCACTCCCGATGGACTCCCGAATCTTTTTGTTAAGAATATTCCGCCGGAATCTTCCATCCCGTCTCTGAAAGTCACTAAGCCGCAGATCTACTACGGGCAGCTTTCGAACAACTACTGTTTCGTGAAAACCAGCGCGAAAGAGTTCGACTATCCATCCGGCGAAGACAATGTCTACACCGTCTATCGGGGAGCGGGAGGCGTGCCGGTCGGCAGCTTGTGGCGGCGATTAATTTTTGCGCTGCGCTTCGGCGACTCCAACATTTTCTTCTCCGGATACCTTCAGCCTAGCAGCCGGATCATGATCTATCGGCGGGCGCTTCAGCGAGTGGAGAAGCTCGCTCCGTTTTTGTCCTACGACAGCCATCCTTACATGGTGATTGCCAACGATGGCTCGTTGTATTGGATCGTCGATGCATACACGATTTCGAGCCAATATCCGTATTCCGAGCCCACCGATAACGTGGGGAATTACATCCGCAACTCCGTCAAGATCACCATCAACGCCTACAACGGCGAAGTGAAATTTTACGTCAGCGATCCTTCCGATCCGCTCATCCAAACGTACCAACGTATCTTCCCCGATGCATTCCACCCGCTCTCGGAAATGCCGCCTGACCTGCGCTCCCACATCCGATATCCGCAGGATTTCTTTGCCATTCAAGCGGCCAAGTACGCCGTCTATCACATGACTGACCCAAGCGTGTTCTACAGCAAGGAAGATCTGTGGCGCGTGGCCACGCGCATGGTCAATGGTTCGTCCACGCCGATGAATCCCTACTACGCCGTGATGAAATTGCCGGAGGTCGGCAAAAGCGAGGAGTTTATTTTGATGGTGCCGTTCACGCCCGCTCGAAAAAACAACATGGTCGCGTGGATGGCGGCTCGGTGCGATGGCGCCGATTACGGTAAGGTTCTCGTCTTCACATTCCCGAAGGACAAACTCATCTATGGTCCTGAGCAGATTCAGTCACGCGTGAATCAGAGCCCTTCCATTTCTCAGCAACTCACTTTGTGGGACCAGGGCGGCTCTCGCGTCACGCGCGGCACTTTGCTGGTGGTCCCGGTGCAGAATGCGGTGATGTATGTGGAACCTTTGTACCTGGTCGCGGAGGGCGGCTCGTCGATACCGGAGCTGAAACGCGTGATCGTCGCCTATTCCGATCACGTGGCGATGGAGCCCACGTTAGGGGACGCATTGAACGTGGTCTTCGGCGGCCAAGCGGGTCAAACGGAAGCAGCGTCAACATCCTCGCCAACGATCGCTCCGCAATCCGCAAAGGGAGTTCCGGTCGAGATTGAAAAGTTGATCCAGCAGGCCAACCAAGAGTTCCAGCAGGCTCAGACGGATCTGCACAATGGCGATTGGGCCGGCTACGGAAAAGAAATGCAGCAACTTGGCCAAACGCTAAAGCAGATGCCGCCCAAGGCTTCCGCAGTGCCCCGCAGAAACTAGCACTCCCTCATTGTAAAACGCTCCGCATCTCCGCCCGCATCCCCTTCTTGTGATTCACATCACAGCGCTTTGGCAGCCACAACGGCCAAAATAGGGGTTTCACATTCGCGCGGCAAATGGCGCGATTGATCGCGCGTGATGCGCCGAGGACCGCATCGAAGCCTCGGCCGCCATTCGAATTCATGGACGACATAAATACATGACTCGTGGAGTTATGGAATGAAAACTAGTTGGGAGCAGCACAATCAGCGGCAGCCACCTGGCGAGTACATAGAAGATAAGCGCGTGCTGGAAGGCCGCAGGTCATTTTTCCTGTGGCTGGTCGGCATCGGAACGGCCACCATGGGCGCGCTGCTCTCAATTCCGCTGCTGCGCTACGCGCTGTATCCCGTTTTTGCGAAAACCACCTCCGCTCCCTGGTCAAAGCTCGGCAGCAGGAACAAATACGCGTCGCTCACTGTTCCGGTGCGGGAGGTCGTGGACATCGAACAGGTGAATGGCTGGATGGAATCCGTTTCGCAAAAGCCCGTCTACGTGACGAAGGGCAATCGAAAAGGTGCGGTGGACGGAGTAGAGGTGCTCTCGGCGGTGTGCCCGCACCTGGGCTGCGAAGTTCCCTGGAATGCGGACGCAGGCAAGTTCGTGTGCCCCTGCCACGGCAGCGTGTTCGCGTCGGATGGATCGCTCATCCAAGGTCCCGCGCTGCGTGGAATGGACACGCTGGCGATCCAGATGGAAGAAGACGCGCTGATGGTTCGCTACGAATATTTTCAGGCCCTGCTGCCCGACAAAAAGGTAGTGGGATAAGGGGACCGCGAAGCATGTCCAAACAACCAGCCGTCGATCGCACCGCGCAGAGCCCGGAGAGCCACCAGCCCAGCGGATTTTTCCACTGGGTCGAACAGCGCACAGGCATCAACAAAATATTGCATCATACGCTCGACGAGCCTATTCCCGGCGGTGCGCGCTATGCGTTCATTTTCGGTTCTGGCCTGCTGTTTATTTTTCTCTCGCAAGTAATCACCGGCATTTTTCTGGCGCTCTATTACGTTCCGTCGGTGGATCACGCGCACGTCACCGTCGCCTACATCACCAAAGTAGTTGCGGCAGGCTCATTCTTGCGCAGCTTGCACGTCTATGGCGCGAGCGCCATGGTGATCATCGTATTGCTGCACTTGAGCCAAACGTTTCTGTACGGTTCGTATAAAGGCAAACGCGAGCTGCTGTGGCTTTCCGGGACCGTGCTCTTAACTCTGGTTTTGGGTATGGCCTTTACGGGTTATCTGCTCCCGTGGGATCAAAAAGCATATTTCGCCACCGCCGTGGGCACCAACGTCGCCAGCGAAGTGCCCGTGGTCGGCGGATTCGCCAAAGAACTGCTGCGCGGCGGCAACGAACTCGGAACGCTCACCGTCTCGCGCTTCTACGCCATGCACGTACTCTACATACCGGCTTTGATCTTCCTGTTCATGGCCGTCCACGTGTACCTCTTTCGCAAGGCTGGCGCCGCTGGACCCATCAGCGAAAGCCCGATTCATCCCACGCAGAAAACCGAAAGCTTTTATCCGCGCCAGCTCCTGATGGATCTGGGATTTGCTTCCTTGCTGCTCGTAGCTCTGGGACTGGCGGCATTTTTTGCTCCGGCCGCGCTCGGGCCGCTGGCCGATCCCTCCGACACTCAATTCCTCCCGCGTCCGGAATGGTATTACCGGCCATTATTCGAATGGCTGAAGGTGTGGCATGGACAAGCCGAGTTCGTGCGCATCTTGGTGATCCCCACGGTCATCGTGTTTCTGTTCGTTGGGCTGCCATTTCTCGACCGCAGCCCGGAACGCAGGCCGTGGCGTCGGCCAATCGCCGTCGGCATCTACTCCCTTATTTTCCTCGGGTTAATTTCCCTCGGCGCATACAGCTACTACGAGGACGCCCATGACAAAGACATCGCCGCACAACTGGCGCAGCAAAAAATCGCGGAAATTCAGTATATGAAGGAACCGTTCAACCCTCAGCTGGTGGGCCAAGTTCAGGCGCCTGCTGCTGCCAGCAACGCAGCCGTCAGTCCGCTGGCCGCCGCTGGACGGAAAATCTTTCAGTCGCACGCGTGCTTCGCCTGTCATGGCCAAGGCGCGATTGGAACTTCCATCGCTCCGAAGCTCATCGGTATCGGAAACCAATATTCGGCCGAGCAGCTTGAGCAGCTATTCCAGAATCCTACGCAAAAAATGAACGCCGGCGGAATGCCGCACTTCACATTTACTCCCAATGATGTGGAGGCGATTCGAGCTTACTTGGACAGCTTGCAGTAGCACTCGCGAGAATCTATCGTAGTCGCAGGCACGCCAACAACTTCTCATGGTCATGCGCTCGCGGACGTAGACTCTTTCACTACCTCTCGTGGGTCCTTATCCTCGCGAATGCCGCCGAAAGTCGCGGCCCTTATACGCCAGAATGTCGAACGCGTAGAAATATACGTTCTTACCCGTTTTCCAGTTCTGCAGCGTGTTGAAATCCGGACGCCCTTTCGAATCGAGCGCCACGATCTCTCCGTCCAGCACCGTATCCGGCGAAAGTTCGTCGAATGCTTTCGCGATCGCCGGATACTTCTGATTGAGCTGGTTCTCGCGCCTCGAAAACACTTCCACATTGTCGTCCCGCTTCACAATCTCAACCCGGTAGCCATCAAGCTTTATTTCGTATTGCCGCTCTGGCGAATCGGGAACTTCGTTGACCAGTCTCGCCAGCATCGGCTTCACAAATCGAATCTTGGCCTTCGGCAAGGAATCGATGCCCGGAAGTTCAACCTCAGATTCCTGTGCACGATGGTTTGCGCCCGCGCGTTTGGGTTGTTTGTGCGTCTCTTCTCGATTCGACTGCCATTCGCGATCTGGCTTGGCGGCAATCTGTTCCATGCTGCGGCCGCTAATAGCTGAGCGATCGGCTTTCGCTTTCGGCACCTTCAAAGTTTTGTGGTCGGCCTTGATCAAATACCACCTGGATCTTCCACCTTCTTCCTGGCCGCGCGTGAGCACCCATTCACCCTTCAGCTTTTCCCCCGCGAGAAAAATTTTCAGATATCCCTTATGGACGTTCCCTTCGATCAGGTTGTATGTGCCGATGTCCCACACCATCACCGTCCCGCCGCCGTACTGCCCTTTGGGAATGATGCCTTCGAAGCTCAAGTAATCGAGCGGATGATCTTCCGTCGGCATCGCCAGCCGGTTCACATCCGGCTCCAGCGGAGGTCCCTTGCGCACCGTCCAGGATTTCAGCACCCCTTCCATCTCCAACCGGAAGTCGTAATGCAGGTGGCTTGCCGCGTGTTTCTGAACCACGAACCGCCTGGTGCTGCCCTGCGCGCTGCGTTCAGGGACAATGGGCGGCGGCTCGCTGGTCTTCGAAAAATCGCGCTTCGCTTTATATTTTTCGAGAGGCTTCGGCGACGGATCGGCCACACCTCCGTTCACAATTTCCTTTGGCACATTTTGTTTCAGCGCCTCCACTTCCGCGAATAGGTCGCCAGTTTTCGCCAGCCGCTGCAGCGCCTCGTTAGACTGAAAGAACAAGTTCTGCGCATCCTTGGTACGTTCTGCGGCGGCCAATTCGTCCCATGTCACTGGAAGCGAGACGTACGGCACATCCGCTTTGGCGCGCAGCGCATAAACGTAGAGGTCGTCTTGGTCTCGCTGTTCTGGCTCCAGTCGACGAATACTTTCCCTTTGCGCAGCTCCTTGGCCATTTTCGCGACCACCAAATCCGGATGACGCTGCTCCATTAGCTCCGCCACCGTTTTCGCGAATTCCTTCGTCACGTCGTATTCCAGCTTGCCGTTAAGCGGGACATACAGTTGCAACCCCTTCGATCTGGATACTTTGACGAACGATTTCAGTTTCACTTGCTCCAGAAGTTCGCGAACCAGCATCGCCACGCGGGCGCAGCTCAAAATGTCAGCACCCTCGCCGGGATCCAGATCGAAAACGATCTCCGTAGGCACGCTGATTTTCGGAACTCGATGAAGAAATGGATGCAGCTCGATGCTGGCCGTGTTCGCCACCCACACCAGTGTCGGCAGATCGTTGATCACAATGTAGTGAATCACGCCGGCGTGATGGTGCCGCGACACCGAAAATCGCTTCACCCATTTCGGCGTGAACGCCGGAGCATTCTTCTCGTAGAAAAATTCTCCGCGCACGCCTTCCGGATATCTCTTCAACGTGATCGGCCGGTCTTTCAGGTGCGGAAGCATGTACGGCGCCACCCGAACGTAATAATCGATCACCTGTCCCTTGCTGAATCGATTGCCGGGGTACAGAACCTTCTCAACGTTCGAGAGCGTCAGTGTCCGCACGCCTACCTTCACGCTTTGTTCTGATTTGGCCATCCAGCACCGCCGTTGATGCCTGCCAATTGCTCGTCAGATCTCAGAATGACGCTTCCGCAGCCGCCTTTTCAAGCGCGTGACAACCTTAAAGCCCGGCGGAGTGATGCCCTTCGACGTAGGGGTAGGAGTAGGAAACGTCAGCGTGCGGAATATCGTCGCGAACTGCTTTGCGGTGTTCGTGCCCCAATTTCTGCGAAAAGCCCATCCCGTGCTAAACCACCGGCGCAGCAATCAACGACGCGGCAACTTTCCGTTGATACTCGTGCGCCTTCTCTAAAATTGCCGGCTTATCGAGCGTCAGGCATACGCGGTTTTCCATCACCACGCGCCCAGCTACGATCGCCGTACGCACGTCGTGCGCATTCAACGCATATACCAGCTGCGAATAGACGTTGTACATCGGCGTCGAATGCGTGGCACCTGTGCCGATCAGTATCAGGTCAGCTTGTTTGCCCGCCTCGATCGAACCAATTTTGTGATCCAGGTGCAACGCTCGCGCGCCACCGATCGTGGCCATCTCCACTACCTGGCGCGCGGGTAACGCTCGCGGGTCCATGCGCGACACTTTTTGCAACTTTGCCGCAATGTTCATTTCCTGGAAAAGATCCTGATTGTTGTTGCTGGCCGCGCTATCCGTGGCCAGCCCGACGCGCCCGCCCGACGCAAGGATTTCGACGACGGGCATCACGCCCGAAGCCAGCTTCATGTTGCTCGACGGATTGTGCACCGCGCCAACTCCCCTGCGTATCAGCGTGGCGATATCGTCCTTATCCACCCAAATGCAATGGGCGCCGATCACATCTGGCCCCAGTAAGCCGATGCTTTCCAGATACGCAACCGGCGAGAGCCCATATTTCGCGTGGCTCCGTTCACTTTCGAACCGCGCCTCCGCGATGTGGATTAGGATCGGCGCCCCTAGCCGGCGCGCTAGCGCGGCGGTGGCTTTCAAAGTTTCGGTCGAAAGCGTGTAGGTCGAGTGCGGCGCCACGCCCGGCGTAACCAGGGGATCGTTACGCCAGCGCTCGATAAACTCCTGCGCGTACGCAAGAGCGGCAGCCGGCGTCTTGTGATCCGGCGCGGGAAAATCAACGATCGTCTCGCCCAGCACTCCGCGTATTCCGGCTTCGTGCGTCACCTGCGCGACCACGTCCTCGAAGTAATACATATCCGCGAACGTGGTTATGCCGCCGCGCAGCATCTCCAGCACGCCAAGCCGCGTGCCCCACAGAACGAAATCTTCAGTGACGTTGCGCCCCTCAGCCGGGAAAATGTATCTCTGCAGCCAATCATCCAGCGAATGATCCTCCGCAATGCCGCGGAACAGGCTCATCGCCGCGTGCGCGTGGCCGTTGATCATGCCCGGCATCACGATCGTTCCGCTCGCGTCGATCGTCTTTGCGCCAACCGCTCGCGGCGCGAGCGTGGAACCCGCGCCCACCTCGGCGATCGTATCGTCCCGCACCAGAACCGCGCCGTCTTCGATGACGCGAAATTCCGCGTCCATCGTGATCACCGTTCCGCCGCTGATTAGCAGTTCCACTCTTTCGCGGTCCTCAGCGTTGCCTCTATCTTCGTTTCTGCTTCCGCCCTGCTTCAACTTCTGTCGCTTTCGAGAATCGCAGTACGCATGCCCTGGCCCGGGTTCAGTACGGGCTTTTATTCGGCAGCGCAGCCCACGCGGAAAATGCTTCCAGCGCGGGGCCGCGCATCATCTGCTCCATCGGGATTTCGCGCTCGGAAAGGGCGCTCGAGATTTCCCGGTAAATCAGCGAGTCGTCGAATCCGGCTCTCGCGGCGTCCTCGGCCGTATTGGCGTAGTAAACGCGATCCAGCCGCGCCCAATAAATGGCACCCAAGCACATGGGGCACGGTTCGCAAGAAGTGTACAGCTCGCAGCCGCGCAGTTCGAAATTGTGCAGTTCTGCGCAGGCTCTTCGTATCGCGAGAATCTCGGCGTGCGCCGTGGGATCGTTGCAGGCCGTCACGGAATTCGCCGCTTCCGACACGATTTTGCCGTCGCGCACCACCACGGCCCCGAATGGACCGCCCCGCCCCGATCGAACATTCTCGATGGAAAGCTCGATCGCGCGAGCCATGTACGAATTATTCATCGCCACGGAATCGTGTCATTTGCAGGTAGTTTGGACTCGCTTCGGCGAGAGACACGCCGCTACTTCGCATCTCTCGAACGCAGCGTCCTTTTGCTGCGTCTGCCGCGGGGCCGGCTTGCTCACTCGGCGCCGAGGTCCATTACAGCCGTTCGCGCGCGTATTTCTTCTGATAACGCTCCAACGCCGCTTTTACCACCGGGTGCGCATTTTCCGCCGGGCTAATCTCCTCCACCTCGACTGTCTTATGCTCCAGCTGCTTGTAGTCTTGAAAGAAGCGCCTCAGCATTTGCCGGTAGTGCCCTGGAATTTGATCGGCCTCGTGATACCCATTGAATTCGGGATCGCCAGTAGCCACGGCAATAATCTTATGATCCAGTACCCCGGAATCCATCATCGTCATCAATCCCACCGATCGCGCGTGCATGATCGCCAGCGGTACGGCTGGCTCCTGGCACAACACCATCACGTCGAGAGGATCGCCGTCCTCCGCCAGCGTCTGCGGAATAAATCCATAATTCGCGGGATAGTACACCGCAGAATAGAGCACGCGATCCACTTTGATCAGCCCGCTGGCCTTGTCCAGCTCATACTTCACATTCGAGCCAAGCGGAATTTCGATCAACGCCCAATACTCTTGCGGAACATCGTCGCCCGGCTTCAAGTCGTGCCATGGATGGATCACTTTTTTTCTCCCGCATCGGCCGCAGAGCCGCATTTGCATCGGCGCCCATCGGCGCAATCAGGGCGCACTCGTCTATTAAATCCATTCTGCTGCAGTTCAGGCTGGCGTGCGACGGCTGATCGAGATCAAGGTGCCAACACATAACGGGGCAAGGTCAGGGACTCGCGAGAACACACGATCTCGGTGACGAGGCGTCAACGGCAGCAATAACCGTCCCAAAGAAAAAATTGAAGCGGCTGATGTCAGTGCGCGGCTGGCGTAGCAGCGGTGTTTTTCGTCAGGGCACGACTTCAGTCGTGCCGTACAGTACCGCAACTTGCATGCGGCTTTAGCCGCTGACGGATGCACCTCTTATTTGCGGCCGATAGGTTGAAGCGTGTCAGCATTCCCGGCGCTATTCGCCTTTTTCTTGCGTGCCCTTCGGCAGATCGGTGCCGGCGAGCGGATACCCAAGCTGTTCCCAGCGCGTCAGCCCGCCCTGCAGAGCTTTTACTTGGTTGTGCGCGTAACCGAGTTGCCACATCTCCTGCACCATCGGCGCGCTATCTTCTTCATGCGGACAGTTGCAGTAGAAGACGATCAGCTTGTTTCCCGGCAGCACCTGGAGCGTCTGGTCTTCGTTGCTGACATCCACGGTAGGATCGTACGCGATGTTCACCGCATCCTTGATATGCTCGGCGCCATAGCTCATCGAGTCATCCGTATCGACGATCACCACGTCCCCTTTGGCCTTAATCAGCTTCTCTACTTCCTCTGCGGTGATTCGCGGTACATTCGGAAACGGCAGCTTTTCCTTGGCAGAACTACCGGAATTCCCGGATTTTCCGCTGTCGGACGTCTGCCGCGCGTTTTTCGGCAGCGGGCGCGCCGAAACCGCCGCAGGCAGCAGCGCTAGAGATCCCAGCAATGCCCCCGCCAGAATTTGAGCTTTCATAACCACTCCGGTTCTCCGATTTCGCGCACGGGCAGGGACTTTCGTCCCTGCCGCGCGCCAAGTCTTATTCTACGCCCAGTCGTCGATCTTCACGCCCCGGCGCATCCCGAAGTCGGTGACGAACCAGGTAGTCTGGATTTTCCCGCCCGTCACCACGATGTGAATCGCCCGCGAGTTGGTGAACGGCTTGATCATCGTCTCGTTGGGCACTTTTCGCCAGCTGGCGTACGGTTCAAGCCCCTGCAGCGCCAGCGGCACCACCATGCTCTGAATCACGCCGTTCCCCCAATAGTTGCCGGCAGTTTTCTCCGCGTTCTGCGAGAACCATTCGCTCAACTGCTCTTTCGTCTTGAAGCCGTGCGCGTTCTGCAGCAATCCCGCCACCGTTGGGTCCATCACGATGGTAGCCGCCGAGCCCGATGCCGTGAGCGATCTCATGTAATCCCGCATCAGGTAGTGCACCGGGTAGAGCTCCTGGCTGCCGCCCACGCTGGAAATGCTGGTCCAGCCTGTCCCCACCGTGACGACGTTGTCATCAGGATTGAATCCCATCTGTGTGTGCAGCGGCTTCCATCCATCCGGCAAGTTGTCCTCGTTTTCCGCGTAGAGGATATTGTTGTACTGGAAGTTGCTGCCCAGGCTTTCCCACGCGTTGATGCCGTTGCGCAGATCGCCCGCCGTCTTGGACAAAATCGTGAAAGCGCGTCCCACCACGGCGTTCGAGCGGTTGTACGGCCCCATCGCGTTCGTCCCGCTATTGAAATTCAGCTTTTTGCCGATCGGGCCGTTGATCACCACCATATTCGCCATCGAGCTGGTCGAATTCCCGAAAGGCGCTTGCGTGGCCAGCGCCAGAATCACTGGGAAATGTTCCGGAGAAGCCCCGGCCATCACTGCGCTGATCGCTACCTTCTCCACACTCAGCGGTCGCGCGCCTCCGGTGATCGTCACCGTCTTGATTATTTCGTCCGGCTTGTGGCTGGTCCCCCGGAGCATGGCCATCACTTTCTTCTCCGTCGGCAAATTAATCCAGTTGTAGTCGGACCATTCCTTGGCATCAAACAGCGCCCGCAGGTTGTCTTCCGTATCCGGCGGCAGCAGCCTCGGCTCCACCGACTCGTTCGCCGGCGCTCCCGAAATCTTCTCGTTCGCCGTCAAAGGGCTGGTCAACGCGCTCACCACCCCAGCCATCAGCGGACCGCCATTCAGCATGTCTTTCCCCGTCACATACCCCACATCAACCGACTTCGGCTGCCCGGTGAAAGGAAACGGCACCGCGACAAATCGCAGCGGCATGCCCGTGTAGTATTCGCGAATGTAGGTCACTGCGTAATGCACGATGTTATCCATCGCCACGCAGACAGTCGGAATCCCGACCTGCGTCTCGATCTGCTTCGCCCAGCGGCTCACGGCCGCGCAGCAGCCGTTTCAACCCGCGACGCCGACGACCGCCGCGTCCGCGTGGCTATCCTTAATCGACTTGATAAGCGCCGGATCGGTGCCGAACATCCCCTCGGCTGTCACCCCAATCTTCGTTTGCACGCCCGTATAGTGCTGGTGGAACCAGTCCGTCATCGCATCGTAAAAATAGTTCGCCGCGTCCGGGCCTTCCCACGCAAGGTTGACCATGTAGATCATTTTGTTGTTCAGGTCTTTCAACCGCGGAGCCAGCGGCACCCGGTCCGCCACCTTATTGGCGATCCCCGGATTCATCACCGTGATCGTTTCATCGCTGCCCTCGTACGAAGCGCCTTCCGCTCTTCGTCCAGCGGGCCCGGCGTACGCAGGCGTCCCGGCCACCAGCGCCGGGCTGATTCCCAAAAGCGCCAACATTTTTCGTCGATCCATTGCCCTCGACCTCCTTAAATTAGTTTCTTGGAAGAAATGGCCTCACAACTTGTCAAAGAAAATCGTGGTCAGCCCGAACCGCGCACCTCTCGAATTACGCAAGCCGCCGAAAGCATCTGATTGGATCCGGTAGTGGATGAACACAATTGAGGGCCAAGAAGAAATGAGCGCCAGGGACGCGAGCTGCGCCCCGTGCCGATCGCACGGCCAGTAATCATTACCTCGCCGATAATCCACCCCCGGTCTTCACCGGTCACCTACGCGGACTATACACCCGCCCACCCCCTTTCCGCCCCTCTTTTCCTGCTTTCTCCCAGCGTCCAGCATCGCCGCCCGTCAACCGCAGCACGAACGCCCGGTATCCCCGTTAATCGCCCAATTGGATCAGCTGCGACCCCAAAACTGTGACCCATCCCCATGAGCCTTGACCGCAAAGCTCAGGGCGCGTATGGTTTTCCAGCAGAAATTAAGTAGCTCATATTTGAGGGCCTGCGTACACGCTCGTTCCGAGGTCTTGGGGCATGGATTGTCTTAACTGTGGCACAGAAATGATCACCAATCGCGTGATCACGAAAAAGGACGACATTTCTTACGACATGTGTGAGAAATGCGGGAGCCTCTGGCTCGACGCCGGCGAGTTGGACAAGATGGCCTTCAAGGTTGATGGAAGCGTCGAGTACTGCGAGCAAGACAAAGAGCCGGAACCAGAGCAAACGGGACTGAAGTGCCCGCGATGCGATGACTCTATCCTAGCGAAAGTTAAGTTTCTCGAAAGCGACGACATATTCCTCCACTATTGCCGAAATTGCGGTGGGTTTTGGCTCGACGGCGGAGAACTCAATCTGATGGACCAGGAACTCGCCCGGATCATGCCTGTGCGGGGCAAAGGATTCTCCGACTTCGTGAACAACGTGCATGTCCCCTATTGGTTCAAACGTGTCAAGACAAGAAGCAGCGAGACTGATTTCCACATTGAGGTTCCTCCAATCAAAGGCGCGACTCTCGAAAAGGAGTTGGCAGACGTTTGCCCGGCCTGCGGCCACTCGCTGAACGAGTACAAGGCATTTTCAATGCTCTTCGAGGGCTGTCCGAAATGTAAGGGTATTTGGCTCGTCAAAGATGAATTGCGAAAGCTCAAGAATAAAGTTGAAGATGGATCGCTTCGCTGGGTAAATACCGAGATTGAGAACATTGAAAAAACCAGTGTAATTTCCACCCAGCGCCCTTGCGTGACGTGTGAGACGACAAAGTTGGTGTCAGTAAAATTCGGGAAGTCCTCGGTTCTCATCGACTGGTGCCCTCAGTGCCACGGAATGTGGCTCGATCGGGGCGAATTTGAGACCATCACCGAGTATTTGAAAAAAGAGCTGCTCAGAGAACATCCCAAAGACATCGAAAAGGAGATTACTTCCGATTTGAAGCGCGTCTGGAGCGGCGGGCCTGAAAGTAGGCTGAATGAAGCTCTAGACGCTAAAGCCGCTGTTTCGGCCTTGCTTAGCACCAGCATCTTTGAACATCCAGCGCTATTTTACCTCGGCATGAGAATGCCGCGGTTCTAGGCTACAAAAGATAATCAACCATAAATAAACTAAACTCCTGATTAGCGGCTAACCGGAGATTTCCCTTAACCGCGCCGAGTCAGCTCATTCTGTGCAATTAAAATTCACTTACCTGGGCTGCACTGCGTCTCAAGAGCGCCTACGGCTCGCCACCGCGCTCTTCCTTATTCAAAAGCAGACCGTTGCAAACGGGTAAACTTCTTGAGCTGCCGGCCGCGCCAGTGGTACGCTGAGTCGCCATGCTAATAGGACAACGACTCCGCGAGCTTCGCGAACTCAAGCATCTCAGCCAAGGCGACATCCAGAAGAGCACCGGCCTGATTCGCTGCTACACGTCGCGTATCGAAAATGGCCACACCGTTCCATCCGTGGAAACGCTCGAGAAATATGCCCGCGCCTTGGGCGTTCCCATGTACCGGCTCTTTTATGAGGGAGCGCAGCCGCCCAAGACGCTCGCGCTGCCGCGAGCCGGAACGCAGCACGAATGGGGCGAAGACGGAAACGAGCGCCGCGAACTCCGCAAGTTCGCCAAAGCTCTCTCGCGCCTCGATGATCGCCGCCGCTCCCTGCTTCTCGAAACCGCCAAAGCCATGGCCCGCCGCGGCTCTCGCGCCGCCGCAAACTGACCCACTCGGCCGTTCTGACCTCCGCCCCTGCGCTCGCAAGATGCCGCTGAAAGCCGTGCTTCCGCTCGCACCCCGTTTCCACGTTACAGCTCCGCTCCGCCTCCATTGGCTGACTTTTCGTTGCGCTGTCACCCCGGTTTGCGCTAGCGTAGTCCGATTATGATCGTGGTCGAGCGCGAGCTAGAAAGGTTCCGGGCGTGCGAAGGCGGAGCCGCGTCTGTTACCCGCTGTTCCAAACTTCCATTTCAGTGTGCCCCTAGTCCCGTGCTCGACAAGGCCGAGTCCCAAAACGGGAACGCTAGCAATTATCCTAATGGCGAAAACCCGTCACCCTTGTTACGTCTTAACTCTTTGCATCGCAGCCACATCCGAGTTTCTAATAGCGAACCATCCGGCCCCCGTCGCACGGAGTCGTCTTCCACGACTCGTGAATCACCAATCGGAACCATGGTGGCGTGCCAATGAAGCTCCTCTACGACTGGCTGCGCGAATTCGTGGATGTAAGCGCGCCCGCTTCCGACCTCCGCACCCGCCTCGCGCTTTCGGGCCTGTCGATCGACTCGATCGACGAAACCGCCGCCGGCCCAGTGCTCGACGCGGAAGTCACCGCCAACCGCCCCGATTGCCTGGGGCATTACGGAGTGGCCCGCGAAGTGGCCGCGATCTATCGCCTGCCGGTGAAGCCGCTCGAAATCAAGCTGAAGGAATCCGCCGCAAAAGCCGATGACGCCACGCGCGTCGAAACCGAATCGCCCGATCTCTGCGGACGCTACACTGCGCGCATTCTCCGCGGCGTGAAAGTGCAGCCCTCGCCCGATTGGCTCCGCGAGCGCCTGGAAGCCATCGGCCAAAATTCCATCAACAACGTGGTCGACGTCACCAACTACGTCATGTTTGAGCTTGGCCAGCCGCTGCACGCCTTCGATCTCGACAAACTCGCCGAACGCCGCATCATCGTCCGCCGCGCGCGTCCGGGCGAAAAAATCCGTACTCTCGACGGCGCCGAACGCACCCTCGCGAAAGATATGTGCGTGATCGCCGACGCCTCGCGCGCCGTGGCCATCGCCGGAGTGATGGGCGGCGCCGAAAGCGAAATCGGATTCAGCAGCCGCAATATTCTTCTCGAATCCGCGTGGTTCGATCCTATCTCCGTGCGTCGCACGTCGAAGGCGCTGGGCCTGCGCACCGAAGCCTCTTACCGCTTCGAACGCGGCGCCGATCCGGAAATGGCCGAAACCGCCTCGCGCCGCGCGGCGCAGTTGATCGCGGATCTTGCCGGCGGAGAAATTCTCGCTGGCGTAGTCGACGTGTTTCCTCGCCGCGAGTCGCCCGTCAAAATTACTTTGTCTCGGAGCGAGCTGCTCCGCATCATGGGTGCCGATGTTCCCGACGCCGACATCGAAGGCATTCTCGGCGCGCTCGGCTTCGGTCCGGTTCGCGAAGGCGCCCGCGAAGCCGAGGACCCGCGCGCGCAATGGAAATGCCATCGGCCCTCCTGGCGCCAGGATGTTTCGCGCGGAATCGATCTCATCGAGGAAGTGGCCCGCCACTACGGCTACGACAAATTTCCGCCGCGCCTCCCTCCCGCGAAGCTGCCCGCGCGGCGACTGCCTCACGCCGAAGCCGAAAGCCGCCTCCGCGAGCGCCTCGTCGCGCTCGGCTACAACGAAATTGTCGAAATTCCCCTGGTCGATGCGCAGCGCGATGCGCTGTTCCGGCAAGAGGGAGTGGCGCCCGCGGTGATCGGCAACCCTCTCGCCGAAGATGCGTCGATCATGCGCTCGAGCGGCGTGGTCAGCGTACTTAACGCCGTTTCCTGGAATCTGAATCACGGCCAGCGCAATCTGCGCCTCTTCGAAATCGGAAAATTCTACGAGTTGCGCAATGGTGAGCCCGTTGAAACGCGCATTCTGACGCTCGCCGCCACCGGCCTCGCCCGCGAAAAAACCATCCACGAATCCGCGCGCGAATTCACTTTCGCCGATTTGAAAGGCGACCTCGACGCGATCGGTGCTCTCGCACGAGGACTCACGTGGCAATCGGGCGGGCCCAACTGGCTCGCCGCGTCGCGCGCAACATACGTTTCTCTCGGCCAACAGGCGCAAGGTGACAATGCACGCGGCCACGCGATTGGCGCGGCGGGGCAGCTCGCGCGCAACATTGCCGACCGTCTAAAACTCCGCCAGGAAATCTTCGTCGCGGAGATCAATCTCGAGATGCTCCTCGCAGGCATCGAATCCGCGGAAGCGAATCTGAAGTTCACTCCGATCCCGCGATTCCCCGCGGTCGAGCGCGATTTCTCGCTAGTGCTCGCCGACGGCGTTCAGTTCGCGCAAGTTGCAGAAACCATCCGTGCGCTGCAAATTGCCGAACTGCGGCGCATCGAGCCCGCCGACCTTTTCCGCGGCGGCCAAATCCCGGCGGGAAAATATTCCCTCATGATCCGCGCCGTGTTCCAAAGCCCGGAAGAAACACTCACCGACTCGCGAGTCGCCGGCTTCTCCGCGCGCATCGTCGCCGCACTCGAACAAAAGCTCGGTGCCTCGTTGCGGACCAGCTGATGCCTCGAAACAAGCTCTCTTCATCGGCGAGCCATGCGCTGCGTCGCTTCACAATCTCAATTGCGCCACAAGCGCGAATGGCACACAATGGCCGCACGCCAGCCAAGTCTCAGCCGGGAGCCGAACGTGAAAGTTGATATTTACGACCAGAGTTACAGCGTCAACGCGGGCGACAACGAAGAGTACGTAAAAGAGCTAGCGGCCTACGTCGACGCCAAAATGCGCGAAATCGCCGAAGCCACGCGCATGGTCGACTCGCTGAAAGTAGCCGTCCTCGCCGCCCTCAATATCTCTGACGAACTTCTCACCCTCCGCCGCCGCCAGCAGGAAGTCGAAGGCCCCCTGCGCGACCGCGTGGAAAAGTGCGTCGCTATGGTCGAGCACGCTCTCGAGCAAACCAACTAGCCCGTCCATTTCGTGGACCGCCGCCACAACGCACCTCTAAACAGTCGGTCGTGGCGGGACCGCACCAGATAGCAAGACTCCTCCCCGTGAGATCGGCGCGCTGGTCCTCGCCCGCTTGTTTGTTGTAAAAGCCCCTCGACCTCCTAAAGCCCACGGCGATCCGGAAATTTTTTCGGAAACTAGTTGACAGACGTTGTCAACTGAAATAGGTTCGCATCGCTATAGTTGTAAACTGTTTGCATCTGGAGGTCCGATGAGCATCGGTTTTCGTGCAACGATTCTGGTGGTGGGCCTGTTGGGGGTTCTGGGGGGTTGTCCGAACGCATCCGCGCAAGAGACGCCCTACTTCGTGGCTTACTCGTCTCACCTCGAAGAACCCGGCAATCTGGAGATCGAGTTCTACTCCATCTATGGCACTCAGGAAGCAGCGGGCGACCTCATCGCACCGTGGGCGGAGTTTGAATACGGTGTAACCGGCTGGTGGACCACTGAGTTCTACGTGGATTCGCAGAGCACGTTTGGCGACAGCGCCGTTTTCACCGGCACGCGCTGGGAGAACCGGTTCCGGCCTCTGATGCGCGAGCACTTCATCAATCCGGTCCTGTACGTCGAATTTGAAAACACCACCGATGCCGACAAGACCCTGAAGGAAGTGGTCGGCTTCGATAATCAACTGGACGCCGCCGAGCCAAACTCCCAAGCCAATCAGACGCACACGCATGAACTCGAAACCAAGCTGATTCTTTCGAGTGACTTTAAGGGCTGGAACTTCTCCGAAAATTTCATCGGCGAAAAGAACCTGGGGCATGAACCTTGGGAGTTCGGTTACGCGCTCGGCGCTGCGCGGCCACTGCGGCTTGCGGCGACGCCGTACCCCTGCAATTTCTGCCGTGAAAATTTCATTGTCGGAGCGGAAATGTATGGCGGCCTGGGCACCGCCTCATCTTTCACGCTGTCGCATACTTCCCATTACTTGGCGCCAATCTTCGCCTGGCAGATGCCCAACGGAATCACCTGGTCAATATCGCCAGGTTTTGGTCTTACTGGCCAGAGTCATGAATTTCTTCTCCGCTGGGGCGTGTCGTATGAGGTTGCTGGCTTTGGCCGCGCCATCAGGAGCCTCTTCCAATGAGCCGCCGTTCGATTGTCATACTGCTGTTGATCGGATCGCTCGCCGCTGCTTCCGCAACCGTCGCGAAACGGGAACCCAGAAGGGAAGCCACAAGAGAAAAGGACTCGCGCGGGGTGGTACACGCGATCGCCCGCGCGCCGCTTAAAACGCGCCGCTGGCAAAGTCCTTACAACGATGATCCGTCTGCGATCCTCGCCGGCAAGAAGCTGTTCCGGCATCACTGCGCCGAATGTCACGGCGACGACGCCCGCGGCAATCTCCATGCCGCGAACCTGCGCGCGCCCGGGGTGCAGCGCGCCACGCCCGGCGAACTCGAATGGCTGCTGTGGAACGGCAATCTCGCCAAAGGCATGCCCTCGTGGTCCGGTCTTCCTCCGCAGCGCCGCTGGCAGATCGTCGCGTACCTGAAATCGCTGCGCTGACGAATCCTGTTACAATGACTTGCGGAGTTGGCCTGCGACGCAGGTGACGTTGCGAAAGCCTATTTGAACCAACACTGGATCCCAGGGCGCTCGCGTTGACCTGCCCTTGTGCACGTCTCGCCCGGCTTGCCGGAACGGGAAAGCCTTAAAGCAGGCGCTGGGTGCCCGACTTAGACTGTGGGGTTCAGGGCCTAGTAACGCACGGCGAAGTGGACCGCTCCCTTTTCTGGTACTCTGCAACACTGCTGTTAGCCGTCAGAATTCCACAGGAATCATGAAAATACTTTTCATTGGCGACGTGGTCGGCTCGCCCGGCCGCAAGATCGTTCACGATCGGTTGGCGGATATCCTCTCGCAGCGGCAGATCGATTTTTGCATCATCAATTGCGAAAACTCCGCCTCGGGTTTCGGCGTGACGCCCAAAATTGCCGAGGAGTTTTTCGCCGAAGGCGCGGACGTGCTGACCAGCGGCAATCACATCTGGAAGCGCCGCGAAATCATGGACTATTTCCCCACCCAGCCGCGAATCCTGCGCCCGGCCAATTTCCCTCAAGGCTCGCCCGGCGGCGGACTGTGGGTGGGACAAGCAAAAAATGGCGTCGGCTGCGCCGTCCTGAACGTGCAAGGCCGCACCTTTATGGCGCCGATCGACGATCCCTTCCGCGCTGCCTCGGCCGAGCTCAAGAAAGTTCCTCCGGACGTGAAAGTAATCGTGGTCGATGTGCACGCCGAAGCGACCTCTGAAAAAGTGGCCATGGGATGGTATCTCGACGGTAAAGTTTCCGCCGTCCTCGGCACGCACACCCATATTCCCACCGCCGATTATCACGTGCTCCCGGGTGGCACTGCCTACGTTACCGACGTCGGGATGACTGGGCCGCACGATTCCGTCATCGGCATGGAGAAGAGAGCCGTCATCGAACACTTCCTCGACGCCATGCCTTCACGGTTCAGCGTGGCCGAGGGCGATGTGCAGATGAATGGGGTGCAGATCGATGTCGACGAGACGACCGGCCGCGCCCGCTCCATCGAACGCGCCAACTTCCGGCTTGACTAATTGCGGATATTTCCGGACGCGCCGATTATTTTCTCAGCCGTGCAGTGCATTCGTGACCTAGAGGATCTACAGAAATTGGTTCGCGTACGAGAATTTGAAGAGCCTGTTGAAATAGAGCTTGTGGAAAACTCGTCTTATCGTCGCGCGTCGAGTTTTCAATCTGAGCTGGATTTCTTGGGCGGGACGCGCCCTTTACAGCGAAATTGCGGGCGCAGCGGGGTCTGTGGAAAAGCTGTGAACGTCGTGTGGACTGCGCGCAAATTTTCCGCCTACTTTTCTCTTGCCCCCGACGCTTGGTTTAGGCAGAATCCCGCTCGCGCAGTTAACTCCTGTCGCGGTTAAGGATTCGATTCAAAGAGACGTGCGTGGGTGGGGTGCACTCCCGCCGCCTCTGACCTGATCGCTAAGACCACTATTGCTCCTCGCGAATGGCGGGGCACTATTTCCACAGCATTTCCACATCGGTGGAAATCGCGGTAGGGACTTTTTTTTCTATGACGATTTGGGACAAGGTCCTTCAGCACACGGAACGTCGTGTAAACCCGCATAGTTTCGCCACTTGGTTTCGTCCCACGCGCCAGGAACGCGCAGAAGACGGACGCCTGATCATCCGGGTGCCCACGCGGCTGTTTTCCAAGCGGCTAAAGGAAACCTACGGCGAGCTTCTCAGCGCCGTGCTCGCGGAAATCGGCCAGCCGGAATTGGCGCTGGAATTTATTTGCGCGGATTCAGAGCCACTGCCTGCGCCGCCCGCTACCGCGCAGACCAAGCTCGATTTCGACGCCGCCGACGCGCAGCTGAATGCCCGCTACACGTTTGACAAGTTTATCGTCGGCTCGTCGAACCAGTTCGCGCACGCCGCGGCTGTCGCCGTAGCGGAACAGCCCTCGAAATCCTACAACCCGCTTTTCCTCTACGGCGGAGTGGGGCTGGGCAAAACGCACCTGATGCAGGCCATCGGCCATGAACTCAAGCGCCGCACTCCTTCCCTGCACCTGATCTACATCAGCGCTGAAAAGTTCACCAACGAGGTGATCGCCTCGATCCGCTTTGAACGCATGTCCGCCTTTCGCGACCGCTTCCGCAACATGGATGTGCTGATGGTCGACGATATCCAGTTCATCGCCCGCGCCGAGCGCACCCAGGAAGAATTCTTCCACACGTTCAACGCGCTCTACGATCAGCAGAAGCAGATCGTGATTTCATCTGATTGCCCGCCCAAGGAAATTTCCGCGATTGAAGAGCGCTTGCGCTCGCGTTTCGAGTGGGGGCTGATCGCCGACATTCAAATGCCGGACTTGGAGACCAAGATCGCCATTCTCCAGAAAAAAGCGGAAAGCGAACAAGTCCGCTTGCCCGAAGACGTGGCCGAATTCATCGCCCGCTCGATCAAATCGAACGTGCGCGAGCTCGAAGGCGCCCTGATCCGGCTGATGGCATACGCATCGCTTACAGGCGCCGCCTTCAACCTGGCCACCGCGCAGCAAGTGCTGAAAAATATCATCGAGATTCAGGAAAAGAAAATCAGCATCGAGCAGATTCAGAAACGCGTCGGCGAGCACTTTGGGATGCGCGCGCAGGATCTGAAAGTTCGCAGCAACTCCAAGACGATCGCCTTCCCGCGGCAAGTGGCGATGTTCCTGGTCAAGCAGCTGACCTCCGCTTCGCTGCCGGAAATTGGCAAACAGTTTGGCGGGAAGCACCACACCACGGTGTTGCACTCGATCAATAAGATCGAGGCGCTGCGGCAGGTCGATAAAGAATTAAACAAGACGATTAACAGGCTATTGGACTCATTCGGCTAGACTTGTAGTTAAGTGGCCGCAGTGGCGCGGAAATCGCCTGTGGAAAGTTGTGGAAAGCGGCACATAAGGGTTAACCCGAGCAGCTGATTCAGGTGTTTTCCTGTAACCCGCTCCGGGATTCACAGGGCGTGTGATCGAGGAAACACCGCAACGGAGCGGGATTCGAGAGATTTCCTCAGATCCACAACTGCGGTGACGGCGACGGTTTTCATATCTTTATTCAAAATAAGAAAAGCAGTAGAGTAAACCGGCCAGCGGAAGGCAAAAACCATGAGCCCTGAGACCAGCGCAAGGACTGCATACGAGATGGAATTCAGCGTAAAGAAATTCGATCTACTCGAAGAGCTTTCCCTGACGCAAGGCGTCGTCGAACGCAAGACCACGATTCCCATCCTGTCGAATCTCCTCTGCGAGGCCAGCGCCAGCGGCCTGACCATCACGGCCACCGATCTCGAGTTGAGCATTCGCACCTCGTGCGAAGCCAAAGTCAAAAAAGAAGGTGCCGGCACCATCCCGGCGAAAAAGCTGCTCGAGCTGGTGCGCTTGCTGCCAGACGAAGAAATTCGCTTCAAGCTGCTCGATAATCACTGGGTGCAGATCACCTGCGACCGGCGCAATTACAAGCTCGTAGGAATGTCCAAAGATAATTTCCCACAGCTGCCGGCGTTCCCTCACGCGCTGGTGAAAATTCCTGTCAAAATGCTGGCCGGGCTGATCGCGCGCACCACCTTTGCGATTTCACTCGAGGAGTCTCGCTACACGCTGAATGGCGCCCTGCTGGTGCTAAAGCCGAACTCCATCAGTATGGTCGCCACCGATGGCCATCGCCTGGCGCTCGTGGAAGTCGATCACAAGTTCGAAGGGTTCTCATCCGAGACGCGCGTGCTGATTCCCAAAAAAGCCATGAACGAAGTGCAGCGGCTGGCAGCCGAAGAGGGCGATGAAGCCATGGTGGAATTCGCCCAGGACGAGAGCCATCTCTTTTTCCAATTTGGACGCCGCCTGCTCACCTCGCGCAAGCTCACCGGCCAATTCCCGAACTACGAAGCAGTGCTTCCGCGCGACGTGAATAAAACCGTCGCCATCGAACGCGGTGAACTGCAGGACGCGCTGCGCCGTGTTTCCCAACTCGCGGACCAGCGCTCGCACGCCGTAAAATTCGTCCTCGCGCAAGAAGGCCTGGAAATTTCCGCATCCAGCCCGGAGTACGGCGAGGCAAAAGAAGCGATCGAGAAGGAATACAAGGGTGATCCGGTTAGCATCGGCTTCAACGCCCAATACCTGCTCGATTTTCTGGCCGCCGCGCCCGATGGCCTCATTAACTTCGAGTTGAAGGACGAGCAGTCCGCCGGCCAGCTCCGCCCGCTCGCCGCCGACGGCAGCCGCTACCGCTACGTCGTCATGCCCATGCGCATCTGAACGCCGCGCCGTGCGCGCAAACTGCGGTCTACAGGGGCCAAACTGTGCTAATGTCGGCTCAAAATGTCCCCATAAGCGCTTATCGAAAACACTTTTCGTGTCGCCATCGCCGCGCGCGAAGTCTGCATGGAAGTCCTAATCAGCGCCCACTGTAAATCACTGCATAAAAGGAAGATAGCTTCGTTTTTGGCGGCCAGTTTGGGCTTGTGAAAACGCGTCATTTCATGTAAAATTACTCTTGTTTCGGATTCCTCCTGTGCGACACGTTGTTAATATATTCCGCACCCCGCGCTTTGCTTGCGCGCGCCAGCGTAAGTGGCTTATTGGCGGGGATTTGCGGGAGACGAACACCCCTGCTTTGAGCAGGCTGAAGAGATAAACTCCGCCGCGCTCCTCCGATAATTCGGTGTGGAGCGGGATGGAGACGACAGAAACCCTTCGAGTCCCAGCTCGAGCGAAAACGTTCGAGCCAGAGGGGCCAATGGGCAAGGACAGTGTCGAGCCAACGCATCGATCTGCTCTGGGCGACCGCCTTCCCGCGCACGACTTCATTTTTGCCGTAGTTCGCAATTTCTGAGGAGACGCACGATTCATGGCTGATAAAGAAACGCCCGCCGCAGGCGCTGGGCACAAGTACGACGCTACGTCCATCAAGGTTCTTGGTGGCTTGGAAGCAGTTCGCAAGCGCCCGGCGATGTACATCGGTTCCACCGGCGAGCTCGGCTTGCACCACCTGGTCTGGGAAGTGGTGGACAACTCCGTCGACGAAGCCATGGCCGGCTACTGCGACGAAATCGACGTGGTGGTGCACGACGACAACAGCGTCACCGTAACCGACAACGGCCGCGGCATTCCCGTCGACATGCACGCGACGGAGAAAAAGCCCGCCGCCGAAGTGGTGATGACCGTCCTGCACGCGGGCGGAAAATTCGATAGCGACACGTACAAAGTTTCCGGCGGCCTGCATGGCGTGGGCGTTTCCGTCGTCAACGCGCTTTCCGACTGGCTCGATTTGGAAATCTGGCGCGATGGCGAAGTGTGGGAACAGGCCTACGAAAAGGGCATTCCCACTTCCAAGCTCAAGGCCGAAGGTAAGACGCGCAAAACCGGCACGAAAATCACCTTTCACGCCGATCCATCAATCTTCTCGACCACCACTTACAGCTTCGACACGCTTTCGCAGCGCTTGCGCGAGCTGGCCTTCCTCAACAAAGGCCTGAAGATCACGCTCGACGACGAGCGCTCCGGCAAGAAAACTGAGTTCCGCTTCACCGGAGGCATCTCCGAATTCATCAAGCACCTCAACCGCGGCAAACAGGTGTTGCACGATTCGCCCATCTACATGGAAGGCAAGCGCGGCCAAGTTGATATGGAAATCGCGCTGCAATATAACGACAGCTACGCCGAAAATATTTTCGCCTTTGCCAACACCATCAATACCGTCGACGGCGGCACGCACCTGGCCGGCTTCCGCTCCGCGCTCACGCGCACCATCAACTATTACGCCAGTTCGTTTGGCATGATCAAAGAGCAGAAGGACGAAGTCTCCATCAATGGAGACGACGTTCGCGAAGGGCTCGTTGCCGTCGTCTCCGTCAAGCTGCCGCAGCCGCAGTTCGAAGGGCAAACGAAGGGTAAGCTGAATAGCGATATCAAAGGCCTGGTCGAATCGCTGGTCAACGAAAAGCTCGGCGAGTATTTCGACAAGCATTCTTCGATAGCGCGCAAAATCATCGGCAAGTGCATCGACGCTGCCCGCGCGCGCGAAGCCGCTCGCAAGGCTCGCGAACTGACTCGCCGCAAATCCGCGCTCGATTCCAGCGGACTTCCCGGCAAGCTGTCCGATTGCCAGGAACGCGATCCGGCGCGTTGCGAGCTGTTCGTCGTTGAGGGAGAATCGGCAGGCGGCTCGGCCAAGGGCGGACGCGATCGCCGCTATCAAGCCATCCTTCCGCTGAAGGGCAAAATCCTCAACGTCGAAAAGGCCCGCTACGACAAGATGCTGGGCCACGAAGAAATCCGCGCCATCATCACCGCGCTCGGCACCGGCATCGGCAAAGACGATTTCGACGCCTCCAAGCTGCGCTACCACAAAGTGATCCTGATGACCGACGCGGACGTCGACGGCAGCCACATCCGCACGCTGCTACTCACGTTTTTCTTCCGCCACATGCGCGAGTTGATCGAGAAGGAGCATATCTACATCGCCCAGCCTCCGCTCTATCGCGTGAAGCGCGGCAAGATGGATCGCTACATCCGCGACGAACGCGAATTTTCGCGTGAGCTGATGAAGCGCGCCACCGAAGATCAAATCGTCAAAACGAAAGACGGCAAATCGCTCGAAGGCAGCGCCCTTACCCAATTCCTGCTCAACATCCAGGAATACGATCAGGTGGCGGCAAAACTCGCGCGCCGCTTGCGTCTGCCGAAGCTGATCGACGTGCTGGCCGAAAGCGATCTCGAAAAGAAAACCGATTTCGCCGACAAGAAAAAGCTGCAGGATCTGGCGAAGGCCATCGAAAAAGCCAAGCTCGATCTGGAATCGAAAATCGTCTTCGACGAAGAGCACAGCCTCAACGAGCTGCTGCTGAAGAACGGCTCGGAGATGCGCATCAATTGGGCGCTGGCCGCTTTGCCTGAATACAAGCGCCTGCGCGCTTTGCATCAGGCCGTCGCCGACGCGGACAAACCACCATTCACGATCGCGCACAATGGCGACAAGGCCACCAAGGAAACCGCGACGGCGTTGCTCAGCTACGTCCTCGAAGATGCCAAAAAAGATTTCACCATCACGCGATTCAAGGGCCTTGGCGAAATGAATCCCGACCAGCTCTGGGC
>DATLSB010000044.1:0-7097 GCA_035534415.1 Candidatus Dormiibacterota bacterium
GTGAGCGCAATGGTGGCGACGTGGTCGCCGGATTGATATGTGAGCGTGGTGTACGACATCGCGAATCCCCTTGCGCGCTAGTTGGGCCGCGCGGTCTGGTGCTTCTCCTCTCCGGTGCCGCCGGCATGATCGCCCGCGTTGGGCTCATTCGCATATTTTTCGCGCAGATCGCCGGTCATGGCGCAGGCGACGGCGAGCGACTTCGTATCGATTCCAGTGGCCACGCCGCGCGCAGCGAGCGTGGTGAGAATAATTTCGGTGGGAATGTTGCCGACGAGCTGGTCTCCGGCGAATGGGCAGCCGCCGAGTCCAGTGAGCGCGCCATCGAAGCGGCGGCATCCGGCTTCGTAAGCGGCGAGGACTTTTTCAGCGGCGCCATCTGGGCGGCTGTGGAGATGCACGCCGATTTCGAGTCCGGCAACGCAGGTGCTCGCGGCGCGCACGAGATGCGCGACATCGTCAGGCGATGCGGTGCCAACAGTGTCGGCCAGCGAGACGGTTCGCACGCCGATGTCTTTCAGCCACACGAGCGTGTCCTCAACGATTTCGGAGCCCCAAGGCTCGTCATAGGGATTGCCGAAGGCCATGGAAATATAGACGACCAACTTTCGCGAGGCGGATTTGGTGTCGCGCTGAAGTTTTTCGACCAGCGCGCGGGATTCAGCGCGGGACATATTGGCGTTGGCGCGGCGAAAATAAGCCGAGATCGAGTACGGGTAGCCGATAGTGGTGATGCCGGGAGTTGCGAGGGCGCGTTGAAGGCCCTGGTCGTTCACCACGATGCCGATAATTTCGGGTATTGCGCCGTCCGGCGTGCGCGCTTCGCTCAGTTTGGCCATAACGGCTTCGCTATCGGCCATTTGCGGCACGTGCTTGGGCGAGACGAAACTGACCGCGTCGATGTGGCGAAAGCCGAGCGAGACGAGGCTGGTCAGATATTTAATTTTTTCTTCCGTGGGGATGATATGCGCGAGGCCCTGCCAGGCGTCGCGCGGGCATTCGATGATGGTGATAGAACTCAACTGCCGCTCCCGTCCAGCTCGCGGAGTCGAAAGTAAGTCGTTCCCTCGATTGGAATGCCGTCTTTTTCATAACGACCGAAGCCCCACGCCTCGGGCCTGTCCATCATCACTTTCCAAAGAAGGATTCCGAAGAATTTAGCCGACCCGTCGAAGCTCGCTCCGCACGCAGTGTCGAAGATTGGCTGGAACGGCCCACCGCTCCAGTCCGAGCCGGGTATCCAACTCGACGTGTAAACTTCGGAAGCAGCCGGATCAACTTTAGACATAAGGGCTTCGTACATGGCGCTGAATTGTTCATCAGATAATCTTTCGCGGCGAGGATTATAAAAGTCGCCGTGAGGAACCTTGCCGATAGGTTTGGCTCCGGACGATTCAATTGCAAATAACATGGTCTGAAGTACCTCTCAAGTTTGCAAAACTCCAGTTTTGAATTCGCGCACTTCGGGATTGAGCGCGGCGCATTCGAGCGCCTCGATCAGCGCTTCGCGGGTGCGCGCGGGATCGATAATGGCGTCGACCCAGAGGCGCGCGGCTGCGTAGCGCGGATCCATCTGCTCTTCGTAGGTGGCGTGAATGGATTTGTACAGCTCGTCTTTTTCCGCGGCGCTTAGTTTTTTGCCTTCGCGCTCGAGCTGGCGGACTTTCAGCTCGACTAAAGTGCCGGCGGCGGATTCGCCGCTCATCACCGCGTAGCGTGCGGTGGGCCAGGCGAACATGAAGCGCGGATCGTACGCTTTGCCGCACATGGCGAAATGTCCGGCGCCGAAGGTGCCGCCGCAAATCACGACGATCTTTGGAACAACGCTGTTGGCCACCGCGTTGACCAGCTTTGCTCCGGCTTTGATAATGCCGCTCCATTCGGCTTCCTTGCCGACCATAAAGCCGTTGACGTTGTGCATGAAAATGAGCGGGACGAAATTTTGGTTGCAGTCGAGAATGAAGCGCGCGGCTTTGTCGGCGGATTCGGTGTAGATCACGCCGCCGAATTCGATGCGGCGCTCGCCGGTGCCGGGCGCGGCGACCATGGCGTTCTTTTTGTTGTTGGCGACGATGCCCACAGCCCAGCCGCCGATGCGCGCATAACCGCAGAACATCGTCTGGCCGAATTCGGCGCGGTATTCCTCGAATTCGCCGCCATCGACGATGCTGGCGAGAATATCGCGAACGTCATATTGCTGTGCGCGGTCATCTGAAAAGATGCCGTAGATTTCTTCGGATGGTTTCGCGGGCGGCTTGGCTGGCTTATGACTGAAGGGCGCGCGAGGCGAGTCGCCGATTTTGTCGACCAGCGCGCGAATGCGTTCGATGCACGCCGGATCGTCCGGCTCATGAAAATCGACCGTGCCGCTGATCTGCGAATGCATCGTCGCGCCGCCGAGTTCTTCGACGGTGGCTTTTTGGCCGATGGCGGTTTGCACCAGCGCGGGGCCGGCGAGAAATAGGCCGCTGCCTTCGGTCATCAAAATGTGATCGCACATCACCGGGAGATACGCGCCTCCGGCAACGCAGAGGCCCATAATCGCGGCGATCTGCGGGATGCGCATCGCGCTCATCACGGCGTTGTTGCGGAAGACGCGGCCGAAGTCGTCGGTGTCGGGAAAAACATCTTCCTGAAGCGGCAGGAAAACCCCGCCGGAATCGACGAGATAAATGGTGGGGATGCGATTTTCGATGGAGATGTTTTGCGCGCGGATCACTTTCTTGGCGGTCATCGGGAAGAAGGCGCCCGCTTTTACGGTGGCGTCGTTGGCGATGATCATCACCCGGCGGCCCATCACGGCGCCGATGCCGGTGACCACGCCGGCGGCGGGGGCGCCGCCCCACTCCTGATACATCTCGTACGCGGCGTAGATGCTCAACTCGAAAAACCCGGTTTTCGGGTCGATGAGTTTCGCCACGCGCTCGCGGGCGGTGAGGCGGTTCTTTTTGTGCTGGCCCTCGACGGCTTTCGCGCCGCCGCCTTGGCGGATATGCTCTTCTTCGTTTTTGATTTTGGCAAGGAGGTCGAGCATCCGATGAGCATTTTTTTCGGATGCAGCGGATTGCCGGTCAGCTCGTGTGCCGGCGACGGTGTGCTTGACGGCGATGGCTAGGCTCCCTTTGGCGCGCCCTTGGATTCGGCACCCACGCGCTGGCGTATAAAATCGACAATGGCCTGCGTGGGCGTGCCGGGAAGAAAAACTTCGGCGATGCCGGAGGCTTTCAGCGCGGGAATATCAGCCTCGGGAATGATGCCGCCGATCACTACGGTGACGTCGGTCATCCCTTTCGCGCGAAGCAGATCCATCAGGCGGGCGCAGAGAGTATTGTGCGCACCGGAAAGGATCGAGAGGCCGATCACGTCCACGTCCTCCTGCAGCGCGGCGGTGGCGATCATTTCGGGCGTCTGGCGCAGACCGGTGTAGATCACTTCCATGCCCGCGTCGCGCAGAGCGCGAGCGATCACTTTGGCGCCACGGTCGTGGCCATCGAGCCCCGGCTTGGCGATCAGCACGCGGATTCTTTTTTCGGGCATCGGTGTTGGACTTGCGGTTCCTCTGGCAGGCGCTAAGCGCGCTGCTTGCTTTAGTTTAGAACAACCGACAGAGAAGCGCCGCTGGCCGCAGATAAAATAGCACGTTTGAGAGCCGATTGACGCGTGGGAGCTGTCTACTTCGAGGCAGCCGGAGGCCGGTTTCCCGTGCTGCGGTGCAAGATCGGCGGCGAGGCGCCGCACGCCACAGGATGCGAGGCGAATCGGATGGCTTCCGTGAATGGGCTACTGCTTGGCGGTGCTGTGCGGCCCCGATAATTTAGGCGATAGCGGCTTCTTCGTAGACGCCGAAGATTTCGCGGAGGTTGTCGCAGATTTCGCCGAGGGTGGCGTAGGCTTTTACGGCTTCGTAGATGTGGGGCATCATGTTTTCGTCGCCAGTGGCCGCGGAGCGCAGCGATTTTAGGCGGCGCTCGACTTCGGCGTTGGAGCGGTTGGCGCGCAGTTCGCGCAGGCGTTTCGACTGGTGAGCGGCCACCGATTCATCGATGTGCAGAATTTCGATGGGAGCTTCGTCCGTGACGTAGTCGTTCACGCCGACGACGATTTTTTCTTTGCGGTCGAGCGCCTGCTGATATTGATAGGCGGCATCGGCGATTTCGCGCTGCGGGAAGCCGCGGCCGATGGCGGCAACCATGCCGCCCATGGCGTCGATTTTGTCGATGTAGGCGCGGGCATCGCGCTCGATCTCGTTGGTCAGCGTCTCCAGGAAATACGAGCCGCCGAAGGGATCGGCGGTGATGGTGACGCCGCTTTCGTGCGCCAAAATCTGCTGAGTGCGCAGCGCGAGCGTGGCGGCGGATTCGGAGGGCAGGGCCCAAGCTTCGTCGAGCGAATTGGTGTGCAGCGATTGAGTGCCGCCGAGAACGGCGGCGAGAGCTTGCAGCGCGGTGCGGACCACGTTGTTGTACGGCTGCTGCGCCGTGAGCGAACAACCGGCCGTCTGCGTATGAAACCGCATCGCCCAGGAGCGCGGGTTTTTCGCGCCGAAGCGTTCGCGCATCACGGTGTACCACAGGCGGCGCGCGGCGCGGTACTTGGCGATCTCCTCGAAGAAATCGTTGTGCGCGTTGAAAAAGAACGAGAGCCGCGGAGCGAAGGAGTCGATTTCGATGCCGCGCCGCAGGCAATCTTCGATGTATTCGATTCCGTCGCGCAAAGTGAAAGCGAGCTCCTGAATGGCGGTCGAGCCAGCTTCGCGTATGTGGTAGCCGCTGATGGAAATGGGATTAAATTTGGGCGTGTGTTCGGCGCCGAATTCGATGGTGTCGGTTACCAGGCGCATCGACGGCGCGGGCGGATAGATGTATTCCTTCTGCGCGGTGTATTCCTTCAAGATATCGTTTTGTAGGGTGCCCGAAAGGCTTTTCCAATTCGCGCCCTGCTTCTCGGCTACGGCGAGATACATAGCCCAGATCGGCGCGGCGGGCGAGTTGATGGTCATCGAGGTCGTGACGTCCGCGAGCGGGATGCTGTCGAAGAGCGTTTCCATGTCCGCGAGCGAGCTGATGGCCACGCCGCATTTGCCGACTTCGCCTTCGGCAAGCGGGTGATCGGAGTCGTAGCCCATCAGCGTGGGCAGATCGAAGGCGACGGAGAGGCCGGTTTGTCCCTGTGAGAGAAGGTAACGGAAGCGCCGGTTCGTATCTTCGGCTGAGCCGAAGCCGGCGAATTGACGCATGGTCCAGAGACGCGAGCGATACATCGTGGGATGAATGCCGCGCGTGAAGGGAGTCTGACCGGGCGTGCCGAGGTCGCGTGTGGCGTCCCACGCGGTTAGATCGGACGGCGTGTAAAGCTGACGGATAGGGAATCCGGAAACGGTGGTGAAGCTGGCGGCGCGCTCGCGCTGTTTTTCGGAGGAGTTGGCGAGCGCGGAGGTGCTGGCGCGCGATGTGGAGCTACTCGCGCGCTCGCCGTTAGGTAAATCTCGTGATGTGTCGGATTCAGACATCGGGAAGCGCCGCCTCGCTTTCGGGCAGAGTTCAGGCGCTTCCCGAATCTTACTACGGCAGGGTCTTATCCGGCGTGCCGGGAATATTCATGTTCTGATTCCCGTTGCCAGCCATCACGCCCTGAATGCTGATGTTGTGATCTTGCAGGGTCTTGCCCAGCGCTTGTTGGTAAGTGAGTTCCGCTTCGATCAAATTGATGCGATCGCGAAGCTCGGTGCCTTCGGCGACGGTAAGCAACTGCTGCTTCTGGACGACGGTAAACGCCGTCGATGTGCCGAGTTGGAGTTTCTTCACTTCGTCGTCGTAGCTCTGCTGGTTGTAAATGCGCGCTTCCTGAGCGGCAGCCACGGCGGCGCGGTCTTGCTCGACGGTGATCAGCGCCTGGCGGACGTTTTGAATGATGGTGGCGCGCGTCTGCATGTAAGAGGTTTCCTGCTCGCGCTGATTGATTTCCGCGGTGGCATAATTTGCCTGCGCGGCGCGATTGCGGATCGGGAGCGTCAAGCTGATCGTGCCTTGGATGGTTGGCGCGTCAGCTCGAAACATGCGGCTCAAAGAGTTCCCCACTCCTCCTGGGAAGTGGTAGATGTTTGTGATCGTCGTCTGAGTTAGAGCCTGGAAAAGAGTTGGCGAGGGAGCTCCAAGGGTTGTGTCCCAAATGGGCGCGGCCGCATCCGGACCGGTGATGCTCGTCGCGCTGGTAGTTTTCGTTTCCCGTCCGCCGAGGCCGACCGCCTGATACTCCCCGGTAAGGTTCAGCGTGGGAAGCAAACCGTTTTTCGCGGCCTTGATCTCGATCCCGGCATTCTTCAGGTTTAGCTCAGCCTGCTCGATTTCCGGGCGGTTTTGCAGGGCTTCGCCGACGGCGTCTTCGAGCGAAATGTCGGTGGGCGTGGGATTGTAGATTGGCGTAGTGGGCACGATTTCCACGCCCTGAAGCGGCGCAGCCAATGGATCCTTTGTGATGTCCACGAGCAGGTTGGTTTGATCGAGCAGCTGAACAGTTTGGGCTTGCACAAGTGCCTGCTGATCGGTAGCCAATTGGGATTGAGCGTCAATCACATCCAGTGGAGCCATGGTGCCGATCTGCTGCTGCTTCTTGTTATTTTGATAGAGCTGTTGGTCGGCAGCCACCGTGACTTGTTCGACTTTCACCGCCTCCCGCGCATAAACCAGCTCCCAGTAATCGTGCGCAATGGTCGTTACGGAAGTGATCACCTGCTGGCGGAATTGCGACTGGCCTACCTTGACTGTATTTCTGGCCTCGATAATGTAACGCGTGTTCGCCAGGCGGCCGAAGCCATTGAGAAGCGGCTGCGTGAGCTGAACGGTCATGGTGGATTGTACGTACGGATTAAACAGATCGATCGGGATACTCGTGGATTGTCGCGAGATATCGAGAGTGACGGAAGCTTGCGTGCCGGTCGAAAAATTTTGCGTATATCCAAAATCAGAGTTAAACGCATGGCCGTAAATAACCGGAGCGAGAGTTGCCTTCGGCACTCCGCCAACGCCGAAACTTCCGATGCCGGCAAAAAACGGGTTGTTAAATACCGAGTCTTGTTGAACCAAATTGAAGCTGCTCGT
>DATLSB010000045.1:0-13499 GCA_035534415.1 Candidatus Dormiibacterota bacterium
AACTGTGATATACGACGAGTTGTCACCTTTGGGATGCTCCAAAATGGTGTACTGGGTTCTCAGAAAACCCAGTGTTCATGCACCTTCTAGAGCATCCTTTCTTTTTCCGCTACTGAAATCAACGAATAATCCAGGCTAGGCTGCTCACCAGCGACACCAGATAGACGGCCAAGGAGAAAGTCTATGGCTCGTCGTTCTGGTCAAGTTGGCTACGAAGAAGTGAAAGGTGGTTGGTATCACGTTCGGTTTCGAATCGATGTTCCCGGGCAGGAAAAGAGGGCTCATCTCAGCAAGCCGATTTGTCCCGTCTCCGGCCCTGGTAGTCTCACGAAACTCGAACGTCTCAGGAAGAGAAGGGAAATCATCACCGCAAGCGGAGCGGACAGCCAGGAACACTTCGAGCAAGTGGAAGCGTTCAATCACGGCAAAACGTTTCGCCAACAAGCTGAATGGTGGCTAAACCACGTGCAGACTCGCAAGCGGAAACCGATCAAGCCAGCGACCGCAGCGGGGTTTGAGAGCTACTTGAACAAGTGGCTCCGACCCAATCTCGGCGACATGCCCGTCTCATCCGTCAACAATCTCGCGGTGCGAGGTCTCGTGACCAAGATGACAGACGCCGGCATGTCGGCGAAGATGGTCAACAACGTGGTTCAGGTCGTCAAGATGGTAGTGGCATCTGCGGTCAACGAGAACGGGGAACGAGTCCATCCGAGGACCTGGAACCACGAATTCATCGACCTGCCTGAAGTGAAAAACCAGCGCCAGCCAACTTTCACAAGTGCGGTGATGGAAGCGATTGCAGGTGGCTCCAAAGGAAGACAGCAGATGCTCTTCGTTCTTCTCGGAGCCACGGGGATGCGAATCGGGGAGGCGCTGGGACTTGAAATAGAAAAACACGTCTCCAGCGATTTCTCGACTCTGCACATCCGACAGAAGGTATGGAGGGGGCAGATCCAACCATTCCTGAAATCGGAGAATGGCATTCGGGACATCGATCTGCCAACTTCCATTGTTGCGGTGCTCAAGGAGTTCGTAGGCGACCGGACTTCCGGCTTGCTGTTTTGTTCGAAGAACGGTCTTCCACTATTACAATCGAACCTCTTGAGACTCTCCCTGCATCCACTTCTCAAAAAGCTGAACCAACCAAAGATGGGTGCCCACGCCTTTAGACGGTTCCGAACCACATGGCTGAGGAAACAGCATGCGCCAGAAGACTTGCTCCGCTTCTGGCTCGGCCATGCCAACAAGAGCGTCACAGACGGCTACAGCAAGCTGAAAGAGGACGTTCCATTTCGGAAGAAGGTCGTGGAGCAAGTGGGAATCGGTTTTGAGCTTCCAGCCGAGAAACCCGAAGTTGCACCCAATTGCACCCAAAGTGAGTTGTTATCAACCTTCGCGTAAGCGAATGGAACTAAAGAGGAAGAATGGCTCCCCGGGCAGGACTCGAACCTGCAACATTTCGGTTAACAGCCGAACGCTCTACCATTGAGCTACCGGGGAATTGTGAGGCCGGATCCATGCCGCAAAAAAGTGTAGTCGAGGCCTCCCGCGGAGTCAACGCGCGGCACCTCTGGGCGCTCGACGACCACGTCAGCATTCTGCAAGGCTCGAGAATCGCAAACAGGGAATTAGACGAAAAGAAGCGAACTACTGTAGGCGCTGCGTTGCCGCGGCGTCGTGCCCGATCAAATTGTCGAAGATGGCCAGTACGTGCCTGCGATACCTCACCATCTGCTCCAGGATCGGACGCAACTTCGGCTCGTGCTTGGTCTCCCGGTCCCATTTGGCCAGTACCACGGCTGGAACCTCGATATCCTTCCGCAGTTGATCCGCTGGGTATCCGCGCAGAAATAGGCCGTAGAAGAAGGCCGCTTCGCGCTGCGGGAACTGGAAATCGTGCAGCGGTTCTTCGAGCGGGTTGGGGGCGGTCGCCATGTTGAAAACCGCAGTTTACAGATTTCGCTGCCGCCGTCAAGAGTCTGGTCAGCCTACTTGATAATGATCTCCTGTAAGCGTCAATAAACGCAAATTCCTGCTTGACACTTCCGTGCCGTTCCTCTTTCGCAGCTTGCCCGCACACATCCGCTGCTTTCCGCGCGCCTTTGCGCTAGCCTACTTCCAAGGAAGGGATGCTGGTCCATGTCGTCGCGCGCACTGCTGTTCACATGCATTGCATCGCTGCTCGCATTTCCGTGTACCGCCAAGCAGCTGCACCACGCCGCCACAAGCGAGACGAGCGACTTTCAGCGCGACGTTGAGCTCTATCCCGAAGCCCTTCGCGCCGCCAATGAAGCTCTGGTCGGCTCCGAGCTGGACTCCGATCCCCACGTCTACACGACGGTTGTGCGCTCTGCCGCTCCCGGGGATCAGCAGCGCGCTGCGGAAATTCTGGAAATCCTGCGGCACTCGATGGCCAAGTACAAAGATTATCGCGCCGCCATTGCCGACGGCTATCAGCCTTTCCTGCTGAAAACCGACCAGCCGCTCTACTGGTTCATCAGCAGTCGCAATGCATACGCCTCGGCCTACGAGTTCAATCCCGGCCATCCCACTAGCTTGCTGTACAAAAAATCGAAGGGGGAATTTCAGCTGGCCGGTGCGTTGTTTACCGCTCCGAAAAACGCCACCGAATCGCAACTCAACGACCGCATCCCGCTCAGCGTGGCCCGCTGGCACGAATACGTGAACCTGTGCGTCGGCGCGGGCAGCCCATCGGAACGTCAAAAGGGCCGGCAGAAATTCGGACTCGGTGGCGCGATCGCGACCAAAGACGCCTGCCTGGCGGCCAAAGGCCGATGGGTTCCGCAAGTCTTTGGCTGGATGGTCGCAATCTATCCGTTTCAGAGCGATCCGTCCTCGGTCTGGCCGCGCTAACTTTTCCCCGAATATTTCGATGCTGCGTAACCGGCCCTGCCGAAACGCCCCCGCGGCCTGAACGTCTGACGCGGCGCATCGTTGTTTCTTCAACCTGCTCGCGTTAAGCTGATTCACTCAGAGGTGTAGCAACACCTTCTTCATGTCACATCTTTCGGCGTCTCTCGCGCAATATCACTGGGTTCCCATCGTAATCTTCGTCGTCGCCTATCTGCTGATCGCCATCGAGAGCACTCGCGGCAGCCACTTGGACCGCACCGCTGCGGCGTTCTGCGGCGCCGTGGCCATGGTGCTGCTCGGCGTCATTTCGCTCGACCAGGCGTACCGTGCCATTGACTGGAACACGATCATTTTCCTCCTCGGCATCATGATTCTCGTCGCCCATTTTCAACTCTCGGGATTTTTCGATTGGACCGCCATCCACGTCGCGCGCATCGCCCGCACCCGATTTCAGCTGCTGGTTTTACTGGTGTTCACGTCGGGCATTCTCGCTGCGTTCTTCGTCAATGACACGATTTGCCTGATCTTCGCGCCCATTGTGCTAGCGGTTACCGACCGCCTCGAAGTGCCTCCCATGCCTTACGTCCTCGGCCTGGCTACCTCGGCAAACATCGGCTCCGCAATGTCGGTGACCGGCAACCCTCAGAACGCCGTCATCGGCATCGCCGCCCATTTTTCGTTTCTGGGATTCCTGGCGCATCTGGCGCCGGTTTCAATCATCGGCTTGCTGGTCAACGTGGGCGTGCTCACGCTCTTCTATCATCGCGATTTGCTGCATCGTCCGCTCCTCCAAGGCTCCGCGCCAATCGTCGTGCAGCTCAATAAACGCCTTCTCACGAAATGCGTGATCGCCGCTTCGCTGGTAATTGTTTTTTGGATCTTCGGATATTCCTTCCCCCTGGTGGCCATTTCCGTCGGCGCGTTTATTCTGATTATCGGCCGTGTAAACGCGGAGAAAATCTATCAGCGCGTGGATTGGGAGCTGCTGCTTTTCTTCGCCGCGCTGTTCGTTCTGATTCGTGGATTCGAGGCGTCCGGCGCGGTGAACTTCTTCATCTCGAAATTTCACCGCGAATTGGAAGGGTCCGTCCGTTCGCAGCTCTTTGCCGTCAGCGGAGTGATGCTGGTCCTCTCGAACCTGGTAAGCAACGTGCCTGCCGTGCTGCTGTTCAGCCCGCTCGTACCGTCATTTCCCAATAGCCGCATCATTTGGCTGGCGCTGGCCAGCACCAGCACTCTTGCGGGCAACGCCACGCCGATCAGCTCCGTTGCCAATCTGATTGTTTTACAGCAAGCAGGGAAGAGAATCCGAATTCGGTTCTGGGAGTTTGTCCGCGTCGGAATCGTGGTCACCCTGCTGACCACATTCATAGCGGTCGCGATCCTGCTAGCAGAGCACCACTTGTTTCCCGCCCACTGATCGTGAAATGTCGACGATCTCCTGAAAACAAAACGCGCCCGTCGCACGCAAGCAGCCTAAAATATGGCTCGCTTCGCGGCGACGGACGCGCTTCAAATCTTCATCAGAAACTGCTCCTACTGGCCCGTGATTTACTTTTTCGCCTGCGCGTAGTTGTCCGCCACCTGCGCCCAGTTGATCACGTTCCACCACGCTTCGATATATTCCGGCCGCCGGTTTTGGTATTTCAAATAGTACGCGTGTTCCCAAACGTCCAGTCCGAAAATCGCCTTGCCGCCGTCCAATATCGGATTGTCCTGGTTGGCCGTCGATTCGATCGCCAGCTTTCCGTCGCGCTGCAATAGCCACGCCCATCCCGAACCAAATCGGGTCGTCGCGGCCTGATTGAATTTCGTTTTGAAGTCGTTGAAGCTCCCAAAAGCGTTGCTGATGGCGCCAGCCAGATCGCCGGAAGGCTCGCCTCCGCCGCCCTTCTTCATGATCTTCCAGAACATCGAATGATTCATGTGCCCGCCGCCGTTGTTGCGCACCGTCGTGCGGATGTTCTCAGGCACCTTGTTAATTTGTGCCAGCAGCTCCTCCACGGAGAGCTTCTGCAGGTCGGCGTGTCCTTCCAGCGCCTTGTTCAGGTTGTTGACGTAACCTCCGTGATGTTTGTCGTGATGGATTTCCATCGTCTTCGCGTCAATGTAGGGTTCGAGCGCGTCGAACGCGTACGGCAGTGGTGGCAGCGTGTGGCTCATTTGGCGAGCGGCTCCTTGTGCGGAATGTCCTGTCGATGACATCGGAATCTACCTCCTGTGTATTACACTTGCAGCAGCGCAATTATACGCCCGGCTACGCGGCCGGGTAGCAATCGCTTAAAATTTTCAATTTCATCGCTAGGGAGGTCTGCATGCCGTCGGTCGACCATGTCGAAAAGCATTTCACCGCTACCGCCGCGGTCCGCGACGTGGTCATCGGGATGTCCGATGGCTTGACGGTTCCCTTCGCGCTGGCCGCCGGCCTTACCAGCGCGGCCACGGCGCTCTCCCGCGGCACTGGCATCATCGTAACCGCAGGTCTCGCTGAAATCGCGGCCGGCTCCATCGCCATGGGTCTCGGCGGCTACCTGGCTGCCAAAACTGATTCCGAGCATTACGCCTCCGAACTCGATCGCGAGTACCGCGAAACCGTCGAACTCCCCGACGTGGAAATCGAGGAAGTTGCCAAAGTCTTTCGCGGCTATGGACTCACCGCCGAGCAGATGAAGCCGGTCGTGGACGCCATCACCGGAAATCAAAAGCGCTGGGTCGACTTCATGATGCGCTTCGAATTGGGATTGGAAGAGCCCGACCCCGCCCGCGCTGGACGCAGTGCCGCCACCATCGCTGCATCCTACGTCGTCGGCGGCCTTGTCCCGTTGACTCCGTACATTCTGATGAGCCAGGTGTTCCCAGCTCTGTGGGCTTCCGTTTCCGTCACTCTGCTAGCCCTGTTTGTGTTTGGCGGGATCAAGGGCCATTACACCGGCGTGAACCCATTTCGGGCCGGACTTCAGACCGTCTTAGTCGGTGGTCTCGCGGCTGCGGCGGCCTTTTTAATCGCCCGGCTGGTGACGTAATCTGCGAAGGTTCATCCGTCAGGCCCACCGCCGGTCCTTGCCGCCCGCAGCACTTTCGTCACCGTTGGTTATTCCGATGCATCTATGACCAGTGCAAAGCATCTATAATTGTGAGCGGGCGTGCAGCAAGTTTGCATCTGCACGTGAACCGTCCGACGGTGTGTTTGCCAACTTCGGCCCCCTTATGATCAAACGGCTCTGCGAAATACGAGACCAACGTTTCAGCACACGATTTTCCGCGAGCTGCGTCTAACCCTTGTGTTCAGTGTTCGCGCCCCAGGCAGGTGCACGCTGCGGGGTCCAGGAGGAGAGAGTTTTCATGAAAAATCATTTGCACATCCCGCGATGGGTAGCCACTGTCACCGTGCTCGCCGCGCTCATCTGTGGCGGAATCATCGCCATCTCTTTCAGGAATTGGTCGAACCACGAAGTCTACGGCGCGTCGGCGGCCGCAATTACCGTCGCCAAGGACGGTCCCGCCGTTTCACTTGGTTCGTTTAAGAATGGATTCGCTTCCGTTCTAGAGCCGGCGCTTCCGGCTGTGGTGAACATTCATTCGTCCAAAGTGGTTAAGCAGAACAATCAGGGGGATATGCCATTTTTCAATGATCCCTTTTTCCGTCAGTTTTTCGGCAACAATGGCGGTCAATTTGGACCGTCCGGCCCACAGCGTGAAGAAAGCCTTGGCTCCGGCGTGATTCTTGCCTCCGACGGCCTGATCGTCACCAACAATCACGTGATCAGCGGCGCTTCAGACATCAAGGTCACTCTCTCAAACAAAAGGGAATACGACGCCAAGCTCATCGGCACCGATCCGAAGTCCGATATTGCGGTGCTTAAAATCGACGCCACCGGTTTGCCCGTGCTCCCGGTCGGGGACTCGTCCAAACTCAAGGTCGGCGACGTTATCTTCTGCATCGGCGAACCTTTCGGCTTGCAAGGTACCGCGACGATGGGGATCGTTAGCGCCACCGGTCGCAGCGGATTGGGCATCGAGAACTACGAAGATTTTATTCAAACGGACGCGTCGATTAATCCTGGCAATTCCGGCGGCGCCATGATCAATCTCGCCGGCGATCTCGTCGGCATTAACACGGCCATCGAGACGGGAGGCGGCGGCGGCAGCGTCGGAATCGGCTTCGCCATTCCGATCAACATGGCTCGCGCGGTAATGAACCAAATCCTCGCTCACGGAAAAGTGATTCGCGGCTACCTCGGCGTCTATATAAGCACTGTGAGCCCTGAACTCGCAAAGCAGTTCAACTACTCCGGCAATAGCGGCGTGCTCGTCAACGACGTTACGGCCGGAACTCCCGGCGCTAAGGCTGGTCTAAAGCGCGGCGACATCATTACCGCCGTGAATGGCGAGCCCGTCGATACAGGCAACCAGTTGCAGCTGCAAATCTCGCAATCTTCGCCTGGCACCACCGTAAAGCTGACTGTGTGGCGCGATGGCAAAACCCAGGAGATTCCCGTCATCCTCGGTACGCTCCCCGAAAACGCCGGACAGAACAACAATAACAACAACGAGCAGGGTCAGCAGGGCCCGGGTGTCATGAAGGGCGTGCAGGTCGAAAACCTCACACCGTCGATTTCTAACCAGTTGAACCTCCCATCCACCACGCGCGGCGTAGTGGTTGATTCCGTCGACCCCAACAGTGATGCGGCTGCTGCAGGTGTTCAGCAAGGCGACGTCATCCAGGAGGTTAACCACAAGCCAGTCAGCAATGTGCAGGAGTACCAGCAGGCTCTCTCGGCCGCGGGCAACCAGGCCGTGCTCCTGCTCATCAATCACCAAGGTATCACCAATTACGTGGTCGTTCAGCCGCAGTAGCCTGCTGCTGGAACACTTGTCAACGCTCAAAAGCGGAGCACGGCCCTCCCCCGGCCTTCGTGCTCCGCTTTTGCCGTTCTTGGGCGGCCATTGAATTGCTCGTGAGGCAACGGGTAAGGTTCCAGGTAAGTGGTTGTTGCACCGAACTCGGCGAAAATCAGCTCAATCATTCTGATCTTCGCCACGTATGGCGTCTCAGGTGCATCCAACGTTATGAACGTCGTGGAATCCTTTGCGGCGTAGCTTTTTCAAAAGGGCAGTAGTTTGTGTGCTTGGGCGATGTGCGTCAGCGAGGTTCAGCGGCCCCCGTCTCACTTTATGCACGGTTATCGCTTTCAGCACGATCGAGATTAGAATGGTACTCGCGATCTATTCACCCCGGCCCGCGGGTCTAGTACTGAATAGCGTGCACTAATGTTGTCTCAATTTACGCTAACGCGAAGCCATTAAGGGTATTTTTGGGGTGATCGTATGCCATCGGATAAAAACCAGGGCGTTTTCGGCGAGACACTTCTGCCAGAGGGCGGAAAGCGCTGGAGTTCTTTCGGCGCTGGCCTCGGTCTGGAATGTCTCGCTCTCGCATTGCTGATCGTGATTCCGCTGCTGATGCCGCAGCGGTTTGAAATCGCTACGCACGACTGGGTGACGCCCATTTCCGTGCCGCTGATTCACCCGTGGAAGCCGCAGCCTAGGCCGAAGCCGAAAATCGTGCCTGTCAAGCGAGAGATTGTAAAGGAAGTGATCAAACCAGCGGTGCTCATTGAGAAGCCGAAGCTCTATTCTCCGGTCATGACCAAGCCGATCGCCAAGTTCACTCGGCGCAAAATGGATGATCCTGCTCCAGAGATCGCCAAAGCTCTCCCCTCCGTTTCCATGGGCAGCTCGGCGCTTCCGAAATTGCGCGTTCCCGTGCAGACCGGTGGCTTCGGTGATCCGAATGGCGTGCCCGATAACCATCAGCAGAATCGCAATCCCAATATCGCGCAGCTCGGAGCGTTTGACATGCCCGCCGGGCCAGGCGTAGGAAACGGCAGCGGCGGCAAGCACGGCGCTCGTGGAACAATCGCTAGCGCTGGCTTCGGCAATGGCATCGCCGTAGGTGGTTCTGGTGGACCGCACGGTGCCGTCCAACAGGGCGCTTTCTCAAACCAGCAGGCCTCCTCGGCGCCCAAGATGCGCAAGACCTCCGTGGAAGAAAATACCAACCCGGTCGTAATTCTTTCCGTGCCTCATCCGGTTTATACTGCTGAGGGTCGAGCGCACAGGGTGCAAGGCGTTGTGCTCCTCCAAGTGGTCTTCACTGCTAACGGTGAGGTAAGAGTTGAACGTGTCGTTCGAGGCTTGGGCTTTGGGTTGGATCAGGCTGCCGAAGACGCGGCTCGCCAGATCCGCTTCCGTCCCGCCACCAGGGACGGTCGGCCGGTTGACTTCAACGCGATTGCTCGCATCGAATTCGAATTGGCGTACTGAGGGGAGATCGGGAATGCGTAAGTGGATATCGTTTTCTCTCGCGGTCTGCTTGGGGACTGCCTTGGCGGGCATACGTGCGGCTCAAGCGCAGCAAGCGTCGCCTCCGCCCCGGCCGCAAGCGGAAAGCTCTTCGGCTGGGCCGGTGCTGACCGTCAATGAGGCCATCGACCGCGTCATCGCGCGCGAGCATGCCGAAGAGGGTACGATCCGCCGCTACGACCCCGTCATTGAAACCTACATCCAGGAAATGCGCCCGGATCGCGATCTGGGCAGCGTGCCAGTTCGCGACGACTATTACCTCGGCCAGGCCGACCTCGCCAAGGGTGTGGTCGACGAAAACATGCTCGGCACCGACCGCAAAAGCTTGCTTCAGCAGCTAAACCCCCTCACTCACGTCATGAATTTCTTTTCTTATGGGGGCTTTGATCCGGCCGGCTTTCTGCAGATGGTGTACCTCGACCCTGTCGACTTCGATCGCGCCCACTATCATTTCGAATACATCGGCAAGGATTTTCTCGGCTCGGTGCGCTGCTATATTTTTGATCTCACGCCGCTGCCAAAGTCCGGTCGCGGCCGCTTCAGGGGCCGTATTTGGGTTGAGGACCAGGATTTCACAATCATCCGCTTCAATGGCGGCTACACGCCCACCAGCGGAATTCACGGCTACGGTATGCACTTTGATAGCTGGCGCCTCAATCTCCAGCCGAACCTGTGGCTTCCCACTTATATTTACAGCCAGGAATCCAGCGTTCGCGATTTGATGGGAAATCACATTCGCTTCAAGGCGCAAACGCGCCTCTGGGGTTACGATCTGAAGAACGCCAGCCACGAGCAGACTTTCAGTCAGCTCACCATCGAGTCTCCGGATGCCGTTCAGGACCAGAACACTGGTGTGCAGGACCGTTCTCCTGTCGAGGAAGAGCGGCAGTGGCAGCAGCACGCGGAGCAAAACGTCCTCGATCGTTTGCAACGCGACGGTTTGCTTTCGCCGCCGAGCCCGGTCGATAAAGTTCTCGACACGGAAGTCAACAATCTCGAGGTCACCAATAATCTCGATATCGAGCCGGAAGTTCACTGCCGCGTGTTGCTGACCAGCACGCTCGAGTCCTTCTCCATTGGCCATACCATCGTTCTCAGCCGCGGCTTGATCGACGTTCTGCCTGACGAAGACAGTCTGGCTGCCGTGATCGCGCAGGATTTGGCGGATATTATGATCACCAGGCCCTCCACCGATCAGTACGGCTTCAACGATGTCACCGATGTGAACGCGATGCAGGTCCTGCGTGACTTTTCCTTCCGCGATACGCCCGACGATGTCATTGCCGCCGGCCAAAAAGCCGTCGAACTGCTCAAGAAGTACCCATCCAAGGACCATCTGGCTGGCGCTGCCCTGTTCTTCAAACAACTGAGCCAGCAACAGAAATTTCTTCCAGCCCTCATCAATCCTCGCATCGGCAACGGCGTGTATCTTGATCCCGCGTTTCTAAACTCCGGCCCGCAGCTGAAGCCTTTGAGCGTCGATCAGATTTCCGCTCTGCCTCTCGGCGCGCGCATCAAGATGAATCCGTGGACCGATCAGGTCGAGATGCTCAACGCCAAAGCGGTTCCGCTTTATTCGGCTCGCGAAAAAATGCCCTTCCAAATTACGCCGTTCTATCCGTTCGTGAGCCGCTATCAAACCGCTGATTCCAGCGCGGCTGGCGCGGCTACGGACGCGTCCGCCAACCCGGGTCCGCAGTCCGCTCCGGCTCAAACGCCGTCCTCTCAGGCGTCCACTGCTCAGCCGCAGTAACACGGCCGACCAATCACGCACGATCATTCCTAGCCCGGCGGCCCACCACCGCCGGGCTTTTTTTATCGGACCCGAGTTCCAGCGCGAGCGCAATTTTCCCGTTGCCTGGAAACCCTGACTCCGCAACGTGCGTCCATACAATGAACGCTGAGGCGATCCATTTTGGGGCGGATCAGTCGCGCCGTGCTTCGCGTAGCGGGAGGGAGATCGTCCGAAGTGCTTTCTCAAACCACTGCGCGAGCTCAACGCGAACAGTTGCAGCGCGATGGCTTCGCGATTTTTCATGACGCGCTGGGCCGCGAACAATCCGCCCAACTGTCCGCTGCCTTCGAATTGCCGCCTCAGCCTCAATTCGCACACGCAGCCGCGGGAATTCTGGCCGCTCCCGCCATTTCACGGTTCGCTGCTGCTCCCAGCCTGACGACCATCGTCCGCGAATTTCTCGGCTCGGACGTTTTTCCTTTCCGCGCCTTCCTATTCGGAACTCCGCACGGCGCGATATGGAATGCCGATTGGCATCAGGACGTTTCGCTTCCGATGTGCTTGCTGCGTGAAGATCCGGGCTGGGGACCTTGGCTGGTGAAAGCGGGCATCGTGCATGCCCACGCGCCCGCTAGCGCCCTCGATCGAGTATTGTCACTGCGTCTGCCCCTCCGCTCCGTTTCACACCAGCGCGCTCAGTGGCGCGTCCTTCCAGGCACTCATCTGCTAGGCGTTCTCGACGATTCCGAACTATCGCGTTTGGTCCGCGAACGCCCCGCAGTCGCTTGCGCCATTCCCGAAGGCGGCGTGCTGGCGTTGAAGCCGCTACTCGTTCACGCTGCGGACGAGCAAGCATCTCCGGTCTCGTCCCCCGTGCTCGTGATCGACTACGCCACGCCCGCCCTCCTTGCCAAGGGCCTCGCGCTTCCGTCCTAAACTTCCGGGACATTTTTGATCACCTGTCATTCCGAAGACGAGCAGCGTGATTTACGCGACCATGCGCCACGGTCCGCGCGGGAATCGCACGTCGTGGCCGGGAAGGGCCCCCAAGTCGACGGCCAGTCGAACTTGGGAGATCAGTCGAGGAAGCTCGGCGCCGGAACGGGATACGGCAACTCGCTTTCAGCCGTCCGTCGAGCGCGATTTCAATAAATTACGGCCGTTCGCAGTGGCTCAGCTTCCACAGCGCGTCGAAAAATGCTCGCGCGCTCGCATCTACCGGCAAATCGCCGGTATACGCGGGACGCGCTTCCGACAAGTCGACCAGCGCTATCAATCCGTCCGAATTCTTGAAAGCGAAGTGAAAATTAGGCCGCTCGCCGGAATTTCCGTTAACCGGCGCCAACTTTCCGGCCTCGCATTGAAATTTTTCGCCGTAGGTTTCCCGAAAAAACGCCGGCGCCGCCAAATCGATGCCCAGCTTCCCGCGATATTCGATCTGATCGCCCTTCAAATCGAGTCCGCCCGAATCGCCGTTCGAGGAATGAAACTCTAGATGCGAATACAGGTTGGCCGCACCAGATTTGCGCGCCATCTCTTGCGCGGTGCCAATCCCGGCAATCTGAAAAACAACTCGCGGATGCGCCGGCACGTCCACGCTTCCGGTCAGTCCCGTCGACGTATCCAGCACCGCCAGCCGCAACCGCGCCGTTCGCGGCTTCGCGTTGTAATCGATCACGCTGGCGATGTCCTGCCTTTGCCAACTCTGCGCGTCGCGCTCGGAAAACTTCTTCGTTATCTCGCGCGTGTAGATATGAAATCTCCCGCCTTGTGGGGCGAACTCGCAGATGCCGACGCGCAGGTGCACAGCCAGCTTGTCACCCATGGGCGTCACGCTCAGCGCCCTTGGCGAGATGCTCAGCAGGTAGCGGCTCTCGTCCGCGTTCCGCGCTGCTAGCGGCTCCGCCTTCAATCCGATCGACGTCACCGGCAGCAGCGAAGCACACGCCTCCTGAAAAAATTGCATCGGCCGTTTCTTGGCCAGCTCCGTCGTATCGATCGCCGAATAGCCGCGTCGGTAGAGAATCTTCACTCCGTGCAAATCGCTCTTGAGCGTGATCCGGTGAAAGCTGCCGTCCCAAACCACCCCCGCCGGATAGTACGAAATCTCGTAATCGGGCGAGCCGTCCTCGATCGCCGTTTTCGCGCATCCGGAAAGATCGTTGGTGTTCACGCATGCCCGTCCGCCAGTGTCCTCCGCGATCTGTTGCATGGTCGCCTGCGAAAAAGTCAAATCGGTGGCCTCGCGCGTCAACTCCGCGCCCATCGCGGGCCCCACCGATGCCGGATTGGACGCGAACACCGGATCGGTCGCCAGCATATTCCCCGACGAGTCGTACAGGCTCGGCGCCACCAGCCCTCGCGCATCCACGGGATACACAGTCACTCGCGCGTCCACCAGCGCCTGCGCGTCCCCTTTCAGCTTGTCGCCGTAATTCGCGCTTGCCTCAAAGGTTTGCCGGAAAGGATTCGCCAGTGACGAGCTGTCGCCCGCCTCCACCGAATGCGGCCCGAATCCCGA
>DATLSB010000046.1:0-22340 GCA_035534415.1 Candidatus Dormiibacterota bacterium
AACTGTGATATACGACGAGTTGTCACCTTTGGGATGCTCCAAAATGGTGTACTGGGTTCTCAGAAAACCCAGTGTTCATGCACCTTCTAGAGCATCCTTTCTTTTTCCGCTACTGAAATCAACGAATAATCCAGGCTAGGCAGTGCCCGTAAATCCAAGTAGAATACCGATCTCGTTACTTATCCAACGTGCACCAGCAGGCGGGGCCTATGAAGCTGCCTATCGTGACTGTGGCATTGGTGTTCGCCGGTTTCGCGTGGTGGCTCCCGCCGTGGCTCGATGCGCGGAGCGCCACACAGCCCACGCAATCCAGTTCCACGGGGCAGTTTCGGTCCTACAGAGCAAATCAGTCCTCGAGCCAACCGGAAGCAGGCCAGCAAAACCCGGCTTCCGCTCCTTCCGCAACAACCGGCCAAAACGGCAGTGCCGATTATTCCCATCAGCCGTCCGTAATCGAAGATCTGAACACGACCATCGCTTACCACGATGACGGAACTGCGGTGACCACACGAACCGGACGAGTGAAAATCCAGTCGCAGGCAGGCGTGCAAGACTTCGGCATGATGCAATTTCCCTACCCTTCCGCAACCACGACCATGACGGTTGTTTACGTCCGGGTGATCAAGCCGGACAAGTCCGTGGTTACGACGCCAACCGAGAGCGTGCTGGACATGCCCGCACCGATCACGCAGCAGGCTCCTCTCTACAGCGACTTGAAAGTGCTGCAAGTTGCGGTGAAGGGCCTAGAAGTGGGCGACACGTTGGAGTTTCAGTGGCGCGCCGATACTACCAAGCCGCTCGATCCTGGACAGTTCTGGAATTCGTTCAACTTCATGCGCACCGCGATCGTGCTGCATGAGGAGTTGCAGGTGAGCGTTCCGAGCGACCGCAAGGTAATGGTGAAAAGCACCAAAGTGCAACCGGCGATCGCCACCGACGGCGCGAGCCGCGTCTACACCTGGAACACCAACAATCTGAAGCTGGACACCGACAAGCAATCGGAAGCCGGCGATTCGAAGCTGCCCGACGTGCAATTGACTAGCCTGCAAAGCTGGGACGAACTGGGAAAATGGTTCGGAGGGCTGGCGGAACCGCGCGCCATGCCAACCCCGGAAATCAAGGCCAAGGCGGATGAGCTGACGCACGGAGCCACAACTCAACAGGAAAAAATTCAGGATCTGTATGCGTTCGTTTCCACGCATTTCCGCTACATCGGTATCGATCTCGGAATTGGCAGGTATCAGCCACACTCGGCTGCCGACGTCCTGAGCAACGATTACGGCGATTGCAAGGACAAGCACACGCTGCTCGCCGCGTTACTTGCGGCGGAGGGTGTGAAAGCCTATCCGGCGCTGATCAATTCGTCGGCGAAGATCGACACGGACGTACCTTCCCCGCTGCAATTCGATCACGTAATCACCGCGATTCCCCAAGGCAAAGGCTATCTTTTTCTTGATACCACGCCGGAGGTGGGACCTTTCGGTTTCCTGGTCAACACTTTGCGGGACAAATGGGCGCTGGTGATTCCCGATAACGGCCCGGCGCAGCTGGTGAAAACGCCTGCCGATCCGCCCTACCCGCTGCGGGAAACCTTTCAGGCGGACGCCACGCTGGACGCGACGGGGACCCTGACCGGGAAAATGCAGCTAACACTGCGCGACGACTCGGAACTGATATTCCGGTTGCTTTTCCGGCAGGCAGGACAGTCGCAGTGGACCACGGTGATGCAGCGAGTGTCGCAGAAACTGGGCTTCGGCGGGACGGTGAGCGATGTGACCGCGACCCCACCCGACGATACCACCCAGCCTTTTCACATCCAGTACAGCTACGTTCGAAAAGACTATTCCGATTGGGGCGATAAGCAGATCACGCCGCCGTTCCCGCCCATTTTCCTCCCGGCGGCGCCCGACGACTCTGAAAAGAAACCCAAACCGGTGAAATTGGGATCCCCGGCAATGGCCGACTATCAGGCAACCGTCGTTTTGCCGGACGGTTTCAACCCGCGAGTGCCGGCCGCCGTGCATCTGAGCACGCCGTTTGCCGATTATGACGCAACGTACTCCTTTGCGGTCGGAGTGTTGCACGCCGAAAGAAAACTGACGACCAAGGAACGAGAAGTGCAGCCGGCGGAATTCGACGCCTATCGGAAATTTCTAAAGGCGGTGCAGAAAGACGGGCGTAGCTACATTCCTCTTTCGCAACCCACCGGCAGCAACTTTTCCTCCTCCAACATCAATCCGGATGCGCTAAGCCTCTACAATCAGGGCCGCCAAGCCATGCAGATGCGCGACATACCCGGAGCCACGGGCTACTTCCAGCAAGCGGTCGACAAAGACCCGAAGTTCGCACAGGCGTGGATGGCGCTGGGCTATCTACACGTCGTGTCGGGAGAACGCGACGACGCCGTTAGCGAATTCAAGAAGGCCATCGCGGTGGCTCCGGACCAACCGTACCCCTACGAGGTGCTTGGACTACTCTTCATGCAGGAGCGCCGACCGGACGACGCGCTGGCGATATGGAAACAGTTGGAGCAGGAGTCGCCGACGAACGTGACTGCGCCGATGGAGTCCGGTGCGATATTGCTGACCCTGAAGCGCTATGCGCAGGCGCTGACTGAATTAGAACCGGCGGTGAAGCGGATTCCGGGGAATGCCGAGCTCGAATCGGAGCTGGGACAGGCATACGCGCGGACGGGCTCGAAAGACAAGGCGATGGAGAGTTTTGAGAGTGCGCTGCGAATCGACCCTTCGGCGAATAATCTAAACTCGGTGGCATACGCGATGGCAGACGAGAGCGTGAACTTGCCGGCGGCTTTGCAATACGCGCAGAAGGCTGTGAGCGAAGAGGAGGCTACTACGGCGGAGATCGATATCAACACCGCGACGCCCCAGGATTTCGCGAGTGCCTCTCGCTTGGCCGCGTATTGGGACACGCTCGGCTGGGCATACTTCCGCATCGGCGATCTCGATGAGTCCGAGAAATATTTGAACGCGGGCTGGCGTTTGTCGCAAGACGCGACGATCGCCGATCATCTGGGGCAGCTGTACGAAAAAGAGGGCAAAAAACGGAAGGCGAAGCAGGCATACGAGCAGGCGGCAGCCACTCGCCCTGCGCCACAACATGCAGTCGACCGGCTGAATGCCATGGGTGACGTCGGCGCTGCAGACCTGATGCCTCAATCACTGCAAGACATGCGCATCGTACAGGTTCCGTTTTCACCGAAGCCGAAAGATCACGCCAACGCCGATTTCGTGGTGCTACTGGCGCCCGGTGGAAAAGTGGCCGCCACTTTTGTGAGCGGTGCCCAAGAATTGCGGCAAGCGGGAAAAGCTCTGGAAGCAGCGAAGTTCGACACGCCGTTCCCCGATCTGGGACCGGTGAATATTCTGCGCCGCGGTATTCTCGATTGCGAACCGGAACTGAAGGAGTGCACGTTTGCGATGTATCCGCTCGCGTATCCACAACAGCTTGTCGCGCCAACTCAAACTTCGATTTCTCCCAGGCCGGGACGCGACTCAATCATTCTGAATTTAAGGCCCAACAAACCTGTGACGACTCAGCAAAAACCTGTGCCCAACGAAACCGAGCCCCAGACGTCGGAGTCGACTCCGACCCTTATCAAGCATTAGAATCTGGTTCATGCCTGAACAACTAATCGAGCACGTGTCCGACACTGCGTTCTGGGTGGCGCATTACCGCGCGACGGAAGGCGACCGCGCAGATGCGCTGTTCCACGACCCGCTGGCGGGAGTGCTGGCGGGCGAGCGCGGAAAGAAAATCGCCCAGGCCATGCCCATGACGTTCTGGACCGGCTGGAGCGTGGTGATCCGCACCTGCATCATCGACGACTTCATCCGCGAAGTGCTGGCCGACGGCGTGGACACGGTTCTGAATCTAGGAGCGGGGCTGGACACGCGTCCCTACCGCATGGATCTGCCGCAATCGCTGCAATGGATCGAGGCGGATTACCCGCACATGATTGAATATAAGGAAGAGCGGTTGGCCAACGAAAAGCCGCGCTGCCGGCTGGAGCGCGTGAAGATCGATCTGGCGGACGTGGCGGAGCGGCGGCGCATGTTCGCGTCCATTGACGCGCGCGCGAATAAGATGCTGGTGCTCACCGAAGGCGTGGTGCCGTATCTGAGCGAGGAAGAAGTTGCGTCGCTGGCGGAGGATCTTCGCGGACTCGCTCACGCGCGCTACTGGGTGCTGGACTACTTTTCGCCGCAGGTCGTGAAATATCGGGGACGCAACGGCATGCACCGTCACATGCAGAATGCGCCGTTCAAGTTCGCGCCGGAGGATTGGCAGGGCTTTTTTGCAAAGCGGGGCTGGCAGCAGAAAGAAATGCGCTATTACTTCGAAGAGTCGCTGCGCAGAAAAAGGCAACTGCACCTGCCTCCGATGATGCGGCTGATCTTTCGCATCCGAGGAATCTTCGTTTCCAAGCAGCGGCGCGACGCGTTTATGAAAATGGCAGGATACGCGATACTGGAGCCGAAAGGCGCAGTCTAGAGTTGGCGAAGGAGCGACCATGAGCGAAGCGGAAGGTGTGGCACGCGGGCGTTTTCAGGACATGTACGCGACGAACGCGCCTCCATGGGACATTGGCCGGCCGCAGCCGAAATTCGTGGAAGCGGCGGGCCGCCTGACCGGATCGGTTTTGGATTGCGGCTGCGGTACCGGTGAAAACGCGCTATTTTTCGCCTCAAAAGGGCACGCGGTAACGGGCTTCGATTTCTTGGAAGCGCCGATCAAGGCCGCGCAAAGCAAAGCAGCCGAGCGCGGGATCACGGCTACGTTCCGAGTCGGAGACGCGCTGAAGCTAGAAGAATCGGCGGAACAATTCGACAACGCCATCGATTCGGGCCTGTTTCATGTCTTCGCGGACGAGGACCGCGCACGCTACGTGCGAGGTCTCACGAAAGTGGTGCGCCCGGGCGGGCGCGTGATGCTGATGTGCTTCAGCGATAAGACGCCGGGAGACCACGGTCCGCGCCGCGTGACCGAAGCGGAATTGCGCTCCGCATTCGCGCAGGGTTGGGAAATCGAGACTCTGGAGCTGGCGCGTTTTGAAACTCGTCCGGAGGCGCGACAGGGAATGTTCGCCGGCGAAAATCCGTGGGCGTGGTTTTTGGTGGCTCGAAGGACGAATTAACGGCGACAGCTAACTGTTCCAGATGGAGTGAGAACGCGCCCGAGGGCGAGCAGCCGCGCTTTGCACAAGACATTGCGGATTGGACCTTGCGGATGCTATGTTTTCCCGCATGAACGCCCCTTCTTTTTTCGAAATTCAGGCGGACGATGCGCAGCGCGCTGTCGCGTTTTACAAACGCGTTTTTGGCTGGAGCTTTGAAAAGGTCGAGAACTTGCCCGTGGAGTACTGGCGCATCCAGACTGAAGGAATACGCGGCGGCTTGCTCAAGCGTCCTGCGGCTGTCCCTCCGCCGCGATCGGGCACCAACGCGTATGTCTGCTCGATGGAAGTGAAAGATTTCGACGACACGGCGCGCACAATCGAATCCGCGGGCGGCATGGTTGCGATGCCCAAGTTCGCCGTTCCGCATACCTGCTGGCAGGGCTATTTCATCGACACCGAAGGCAACACTTTCGGCATTTTCCAGCCCGACACTGCCGCGAAATAGCGCCTGCCACACACTAAACTTTTTTCCCAAAGCAGGTGCGGCGCTATTTGTGCGCGAACCGGTGCGCGGGCGCGCCTGCGCCAAACGCGTCGAAATCGGACAGCGGGACAGCCGCGGTGACATAGGTTTGCGACATGCGATCTTGCCAGGTGAAGCGGTCCTCATCCCACAGCGCCCAAATAAAGCCGAGCATCAGCGTCGCGCCGGAAAGCATATAGCCGCAACTGCGCCAGAGGAGCTGCCGCGTGTCCGGCAGGCTGCCGTCGAGCCGCACGACCGCCAGGCCGCGCAGCTGCATGCCGGGCGTGGACCCAGCCAGCACGGTGAAAAGCGACACATAAAACCCATAGAAAAAGTACGCGGCAATCGCGTAGACCAGCACGTCTGTCTTTCCTGCCGTGATTTCTCCGCCGAGCGATCGGAACAGCCCGAGAAATCCCGCGCAAGTGAAACCGAGAAAGATAGCGTCGAGCGCGCCGGCCCATCGCCGGTCAGCAAGCGAAGCTACCGGAACGAGAGCGGTTTGCGGGTGCGCGCGATCGTCGGGCGAACTGGAGAAATCGAGCTCCGGCTGAATGCGGATCTCCACGCGTTCGGTTTGCCGCTGGCGTTGGGCCAGGCGCGCGCGCGCCGCCTCGGCCTTCGCCTGCGCAGCCTGGCGTTCGCGAGCCTCGGCTTCCGCGGCAGCTTGTGCGAGAGCGGCAGCTTCAGCCGCTTTTCTCGCGTCTGCGACGGCGGAGCGTCTGGCGTCTTCCCGCCACGAAACTTGCGGCTCGTGAAATGGCAGGCCGGATTGCGAATCATCACGGCGGAGGTGCCCGCGGCGTGCGCGGTATTGCTCCAGTCGGCGAGAAACTTCGTCGCGCCAGTCCGGCTCTTCCGATTCTTCGCGAGCTAGTGCGGGGGCCGTTGCGGCAGCCGCTCCGGATGAGCCTACGGAGCGAGATGATCTGGCAGATGAACTGGCGGCGCGCACCGGTTCCGACGGCATCGGCGCGGACGACCGCGCGCGAGCGGCAGCTGTTTGCAGAAAGCCGGGATTTTCGGAAGCTTCGGCGCTACAGAACGAGCACGAGTCCGTCTCGTCGAGCAGTAAAGCGCCACACTTAGGGCAGATACGTATCACTGGTCCGTTTTGCGCTGCGGAAGTTCCAGTGAGGAACGCGATGATCTTAGCATGTGCGCATCGGCGTGCAATAGTACTCAGCACCGAAGCATCTGTGAAAATGTGGCGTAACGAGCACCGGGCGAAAGCCCGCGAAGTTAGCCCCTTACACGAAGCCGGACAGGATAGCTGGCACGTCGCACGCTCGCTACTGTGCCAGCGCCACGGAGGAAGCAGGACGAGAAGCTCGTCGGGTCCTCGTTGATAGCGCGAGACGCGCATGTTAGGCTCGCAATTTGTTCCGAGACATTGGCAGACTGTTTCTGGCAAAGCTCAAGGTGATCGTGGCTCGATCCGGCGGCAACACTGCATCCGTCGCACTGCTGCTGGCGATTGCCCTGATCGTCCCAATCTCCACTTTCGCGCAGAAACGGCAGAAAACAAAACCGGCGCAACTGGCCCCCGGTCTGTTGAAAACCCGCGGCGAAATGACGCTCCAAGCCGATCAGCAGCGGTTGGTCGGGAAAATCTACTACGCTGACGGCAACGTGGACGTCGTGTACCAAAATGCCCGGTTGCGCGCCGACCACGTCCAATACAACACCGCAACGCAGCAGATCACCGCGCGCGGTCACGTCCAACTCGATTACGAGAATCAGCACCTGGAGGCCTCCGACGCCACCTACGATCTGCGCACCGGCCGCGGAGTTTTTCACGACGTGCGCGGGACCTTCCGTTTGGAGCGGCGACCCTCGCCGACCCTGCTCGTAAGTCCGAACCCGATTTACTTCCAGGCGAAGGAGGCTGTGCGCGTAAGCGCAGACGAGTACAAAATTCGCGACGCGTGGCTAACCGTGTGCAAGCCCAGCCGGCCGGTGTGGAAGTTTTATGCGCCTTCGGCCACCGTGCGGCTGCAGAAGTCCATCCACTTGGAAAACGGAAATTTCCGCGTGTGGTCTGTGCCAGTCCTCTATCTGCCATGGGCCACGCTGCCAGCCGAAAAGCGGCGCGATTCCGGCTTTTTAGTGCCAGAAATTGGAGACACCTCCCAAAAAGGATACGTGGTCGGCGATGCCTTCTATTGGGCGCCGCTCGATTGGCTGGACACGACAGTCGGCGGCACCTACTACAGCGCGCGCGGATGGAGTCAGCGCGGCGAACTCCGCATGAAGCCATGGGAAAACACTTCGTTGGACGCCACGTATTTCGGCGTGATCGACCGCGGATTAGCGCAGCTGCACGCTCCTCCGCTGAAGCAAGGCGGACACGAGGCCAAGCTGCTCTTCACCACGCAGATGCCAGGCGGCTGGCGAGCGGTGGCCAATCTCGACCAGCTTACTTCGTTCACGTTTCGGCTGGCGTGGTCGTCCACTTTCACCGAGGCGGTAAACTCCGAAGTGCGCAACGATGCGTTCGCCAGCAACAATTTCGATGGCTACAGCCTCAACTTTGCCGCGCTGAGCTACCGCAACTATCTGAGCGCCACTCCGCAGAGTTCCATCGTGCTGCGCAGCGCGCCGGAGGCGCGGTTCAGCTCCGTGGACCGTCAGCTTTTCCAGCAGCTGCCGGTTTATTTTTCGTTCGACGCGTTTACCGGAGCCGTGAACCGTCAGGACAACGTGACGCCGTTCTCGACGCCCAACTTCGTGGAGCGCAGCGAGGTCGCCCCGACCGTCAGTTTGCCGCTGCATTTCGGCGATTGGCTGGATGCCGCGCCGAGCTTCACGTTTCGCAGCACCAATTATGGCGGGCAGATCGAAAACGGCGCGTACGTTCATCAGAACGTTTTCCGCAACACCGAGGAATTTCGCCTCGATATGCGCCTACCTGTTCTGGAGCGCGTTTGGAGTGACGGCGACACCAAATGGAAGCACGTGATCGAGCCGAACATCAACTATAACTATGTGACCGGCGTGAACGACTTCGGCCGTTTCGTGCGCTTCGACGAGGACGAGACGCTGACGGATACCAATGAATTGGAATACGGCATCACGCAGCGCCTGTACCGCAGCACTGCGAACGGCAGCGAGGAATTCCTCAGCTGGATGCTGGCGCAGAAGTATTTCTTCGATCCCACATTCGGCGGCGCGCTGGTGCCGGGACAGCCGAATGTCTTTCAGACTCTGGATGAGCTGACGCCCTTCGCGTTTGCCGACGAGCCGCACCATTTTTCGCCCATCGTCAGCGATCTGCGCGTCGAGCCCGGCAAGCGATTCGACACCGAGTTCATCGTGAACTACGATCCGAACCGCAACCGCTTAACCGCCATCGGCACGCTGCTGAAGCTCAAGCCTTACAAAGAATCGTTCATCACCCTCGCGCATTTCTCGGTGCTGAACCTGCCACTGAATCCCTCGCCACCGCCGCCGAATTTCCAGCAGCGCTCCAATCAAGTGCGCACGCTTTTTGGCTATGGCGACCTGAATCGCCCGGGATGGAACGCCACCTTCGGCGCCAGCTACGATTTCAGCCAGCAAGTTTTCCAAAACCAAATTGCGGAGGCTACTTACAATGGCAGCTGCTGCGGAATCGGCTTCGAGTACCGCCGCTTTTCCTTTGGCGCCATCCGCAATGAAGATCAGTATAGCGTGGTGATTCGCATCGCGAACCTTGGATCGGTGGGAAACATGCGGCGGCAGGAAAAGATATTCTGAGAAGCGGCTTTCTGTGAGCGTCTGATGAGCGAGCGTTCCAAGTCCGAACTGGCCTTCCTCACCATCGAAGAGACGGCGCGGCTGCTGCGACGCAGGGAAATTTCGCCGGTCGAGCTGGTGGAGATTTCGCTCGCGCGCATCGAACGCGGCAATTCCCGCCTGAACGCGTTCATCACGATTACCGCCGAGCAAGCCCGCAAGCAGGCGCGCGCGGCTGAACGCGAATTGCGGCGCGGCGCGCCCAAAAGTCTGCTGTACGGCATACCCGTTTCGCTGAAAGACAATTTTTACACGCGCGGCATCCGCACCACAGCCGGCTCGAAAATTTTAGCCGACTTCATTCCCAGGCAAGATAGCGATGTGGCGGCGCGGCTGGCGGCTGCTGGCGCGATCCTGCTGGGCAAGACCAACATGCACGAGTTTGCCTACGGAATCACCAGCGAGAATCCGCATTATGGTCCGGTGCACAATCCCTGGGCCCTCGATCGAATTTCCGGCGGATCGAGCGGAGGCTCGGCCGCGGCGGTCGCCACGGGCATGTGCTTCGCGTCCGTAGGAACGGATACGGGCGGCTCGATCCGCGTCCCTGCGGCGCTGTGCGGAATCGTCGGAGTGAAGCCGACCTACGGCCTGGTAAGCGTCGTAGGAACGGTGCCGCTGGCGCCCAGCTTCGATCACGCGGGGCCTTTAGCGCGAAACGTGACCGACGCGTGCATTCTGCTGGAAGCGATCGCGGGCAAATATCCTCGAGGCGAAAAGCGCCCGGATCATCGCCAGCTGCGAAAAGACCGTCCGCGAAAAATCCGCGTCGGCTGGCCCAGCGATTGTTTTTTCGAACGCGTCGATAGCGAGGTCCGGCGTTTAGTGGAACGCGCCGCGCAGATCCTGGCGAAAGTTCTCAACGCCAGCGTCGCGGAAGCGCGGCTGCCGCGCTTTGCAGACGCGATTGAAGCCAGCACCAACGTGATCGTCGCGGAGGCCAACTACTACCACGAGTCGCAAGGATACTTCCCCGCGCGCGCCGCGGACTACGGCGACGATGTTCGCGGCCATCTCGAGCGCGGCTCTAAATTGCCAGCTGTCGATTACATGCGCGGCATCGAGAAGCGCCGCGAAGTGATCGCGGATTTCGACGCGGCGTTCGCGCGCGCCGATGTGCTCGTCGCTCCATCTACTCCGATCGCCGCGCCGCGCATCGGCGACACCCAAATCCGCGTGGCGGGCGAACGCGAAACCGCCGTCCGCGCCGAGCTTCTGCGCATGACGCGCCCCGCAAACATCAGCGGCCTCCCAGCAATCTCAATTCCTTGCGGTTTCACGCCAGCGGGCCTGCCCGTCGGATTGCAACTGATCGGCCCGCGCTGGAGCGAAGCGAAGTTGCTATCCGTCGCTCTAGCGTACGAAGACGCCACGGAGTGGCACTCACGCCATCCGGCATTGCAGTAGCGCGGTGATGCGCATACACTATCCACGACGCGCAGCCACTTGGATTCTGCCTTCACAGTACTGCCGTTGCCAATCATCCCAAAGGGCAGAGCCAGGCATCTTGTTCCCCTAAACCAAATTCGGCTGGCGTGCGTCTTATAGGTGTGGGAAAATCCGCGTTTGTGCGGACCCCGGCAAAACTGCCGACAACAATCAATCTAACGGAGTGAGGGCGGTCTTATGGTCGTATTTGCGTTTTGGGTATTTCTTGCTGGATTGCTGTCGTTCCTGTCGCCTTGTGTCCTGCCGCTCGTGCCGGGATACGTCACCATGCTTTCCGGCATTGGCCTGGAACAGCTGAAGGAAGGCGAAGGTTCGAGTAGCAAGCTGCTGAGCTCGGCTTTCTCCTTCGTGATCGGATTTTCCGCGGTATTCGTCGCCATGGGCGCCACAGCCAGCGCCGTCGGCGGATTTCTTACGAGGAATCGCGATGTGCTGGTCACGGTCGCGGGCGCGTTCATCATCCTGTTCGGTCTGCATTTGATGGGCTGGCTCGCGAAGATTTCTGTTCGGATCGGCATCGTCGTTGGCGCGGTGCTGCTTGCCGCCGGATTGGCTCTTCATTTCCACGGCGGGACGATCGGCTTCATTGGCCCGGTACACTTTTACGCGGCTTCAGCGATTTTCTTTATCGGCCCCACACTCACTCGCTGGCTCAATCGCGACGTCCACATGCAGAATGTCGGTGGAAAAAAGACGGGCATCATCAGCGGATTCCTGATGGGCTTCGCGTTTGCCCTCGGCTGGACGCCCTGCATTGGGCCGGTGCTCGCGGGCGTGCTGTTAATCGCAGCGACACGCGCAAAGGTTATCGAAGGCGTGATCCTGCTGGTCTGCTATTCCGCCGGTTTGGCGATTCCCTTTTTGCTGACCGCGGTTGGCATTGGGCGTTTCCTGAAGTTCTATCAGAAATTCCGTCGGCATCTGCATACGGTTGAAGTAGTCAGCGGAGTCGTCCTGCTGCTCGTCGGCCTGCTGTTCTTCGGCCCGGGTCTGACGCTGATATCCCGGCACATGGGGAATATGGCCGGACTCGAAGGTCTGCTTCCAAAGTCCGTTCTTCAACCGCTGGAGGGAACGACGAACGGAGGATCCGGAAAAGCAGCAGCTGCTGATCTCACTCCCGAGCCGAACGTCACGTTCAAGAACTTGCAGGGAAACGACGTGTCGCTCGCTAGCTACAAGGGAAAGGTCGTGTTGCTGAATATGTGGGGCACGTGGTGCGAGCCCTGCCAGGGCGAAATTCCCACCTTAATTAAAATGCAGCAGGACTACAGCAACAAAGGGTTCACCATTCTGGGCGTGGCCACCAATGACGATTTGGACCGCGTGATCCCGTTCGTCCACACCCGGAAATTCGACGTAGGTGGTCAGGAATTGACCATGAACTATCCCATCGTCATGGGCAGCGACGAGATTTCCACCGCTTTCGGCGGATTGCTCGGAATGCCCACCAGCTTTCTAATCAATCGCAATGGCGATATCGTGAAGAAGTACATCGGATCTTTGAATCCGGAGGAAATTAACAAGGACGTACAGGCGCAGCTATGAACAAGCTCAAGACCTTTCAAACCGCATTCGTTCTCTTCGCCATGATGTTTTTTGTCGGCTTGGCAACGCCATCCGGCGCCAACGCACAAGCAGCGCCAATGGCCGCCAATCAGGTGGTCAAGGCGCACGGTTATGTGTCTCTCGACCGCGTGCCGCGAGGCAAGGAGTTCGAAGTGGCCGTCGTGGCCACCATCCACGAGGGCTATCATATGAACTCGCACAAGCCCCTCGACGAATACCTGATTCCCACAACCATGACCGCGAACGCACCGGCGGGACTCAAAGTAGTCGATACGATCTATCCTCCGGGAAGCGACAAGAAGTTTCCGTTTTCGCCCAAGAAGCCTCTGAATGTTTACACCGGGAGCGTGACGCTGCGTTTGCGTATGAAAGCTGAGCCCAATGCGAAAATCGGCAAAACCACGATTCCCGTAACGCTGCGTTATCAGGCCTGCAGCATGTCCGCGTGCTTGCCTCCGGTGAAAATTCCCGTGGAAGTGCCGGTGGATATCGCCGCCGCGAGCGCGGCCAGCCATCCGGCAAACAAGCAAGTTTTTTCCAAAACCGGAATGTAGTTCGGGCGTTGCTTAAACATTGGTTCGTTTCAAAAGGCCGGAGCCATCGACTCCGGTCTTTTTTCTCTTAATAGGGTTTGTGCTTTAATAGGCTATATCCGCTCCCTCCCGCCATTCTTTCGCAAGCTGTTTAACCGATGGAGCTCGAGTTTTTCAGCTTTCGCTCAGGCTTCAAAGGCTCAAGAGGCCGCATCTGCCGCGAACTGCAAGTATCTTTTTGCCCCTCTGACGTGTCTATATGATTGATATGCTTGTAGGTGTACGGTAGGATTTCGTTCATGAGGAGAGTCAGTTGAAAATCTCGGTGATCGGAACAGGGTATGTCGGTCTGGTGACCGGTGCTTGCTTCGCGGAAATTGGCCACGACGTGATGTGCACGGATAGCGATGCGTCCAAGATCAAGACGCTCGAGGCCGGCGGCGTGCCAATCTACGAGCCGGGCCTCGATAAAGTGATCGACAAGGCCCGCAAGCTGGGCCGTTTGCGCTTCTGTGCCAATCCGGCCGAAGCTGTCCCGGCGGGCGATGCAATCTTTATCTGCGTGGGCACTCCTCCGCTGCCCAATGGCGACGCCGACCTCAGCGCCATCGATCACGTTGCGCGCATGGTAGCCACCGAAGCAACCTCCGCCAAGCTGGTGATCGAGAAAAGCACCGTCCCGGCCCGCACCGGCCACGAACTCAAGCGCGCTCTGGCCGTCTACGCGCGCAACGCCACCGTGCCGCTGCGCGTCGCTTCGAATCCCGAATTCCTGCGCGAAGGCACGGCCGTCGAGGATTTCCTCCACCCTGACCGCGTGGTCGTCGGCGTGGAGGACGAAACGGCCGAACGCCAGCTTCACGACATTTACCGCCCGGTGCTCGAACGCAACTTCAAATGCCCGGTGCACGCGCAAGGCTGCCCGGACGGCCCTGCTCCACAGTGGCTGGTGACCACCATCAGCAGCGCGGAGCTGATTAAGCACGCCTCGAATTCGTTCCTGGCGCTGAAAGTTTCCTACGCCAACATGGTGTCCGACTTGGCCGAGCGGCTGGGCGCCGATATCGGCGAAGTGACTCGCGCCATGGGCATGGATCCGCGCATCGGCCCAAGTTTCCTGAGCGCCGGTCTGGGATTCGGAGGCTTCTGTTTGCCCAAGGATTTGCAGGCTTTCGTGAGGCTCGCGGAACGCTGCGGCGTGGACTTTTCGCTGCTCAAAGCCGTCGAGAAGATCAACAAGCAGCGCGTCGACCGTTTTTACGACAAAGTTCGCGACGCGCTCTGGGTGGTTCGCGATAAATCAATCGCCGTGTTGGGACTCGCGTTCAAGCCGAACACCGATGACGTGCGCTTCGCTCCAGCCATCGATTTGATCCAACGCCTGGTCTCGGAAGGTGCAAGAGTCCGCGCCTACGATCCACAAGCGATGGAGAAGGCTCGCGCCATCCTGCCGGAAATTGAATACGCAGAGTCCGCCTACGCAGCGGCAAAGGGTTCCGAAGCGCTGGTGATTGCCACCGAGTGGCCGGAATTTCGCGCCCTGGATTGGGAACGCGTGCGCGGCTTGCTGGCACGTCCGCTGATTCTCGACGCGCGCAATCTGCTCTCGCCCTCGGAGATGAGCGCTCTTGGATTCGAGTACCGCTCCTTCGGGCGTCCCGACTCAGTTGCCGAAACGCAAAACGCGTAAGGCATCCGCCCCCGATTACGCGATGGTATTAGCGCCTGCTCTTGCTGCGGCAATCTGCTGGCGGAAGTAGTCGTAGGTCCGCTGCAAACCATCTGCGAGATTCACCTTTGGCTCCCAGTGCAAGATCCGCTTCGCCTTGGAGATGTCCGGGCAGCGTTGCTTGGGATCGTCCTGCGGCAGCGGGTGGAACACAATCGGCGTGTTGGTTCCCACCAGCTTGCGTACGCGCTCCGCGAACTCCAGAATCGTAATCTCGTTGGGATTGCCGATGTTCACCGGCTCGTGCTCGCTCGATTCCAGCAGCCGGTAAATTCCCTCGATCAAATCCGATACGTAGCAGAAGCTGCGCGTCTGCTTGCCATCGCCATAAACGGTGATCGGCTCACCAGCGAGCGCCTGATACAAGAAATTCGGCAGCGCGCGGCCGTCGTTCAGGCGCATGCGCGGGCCATAGGTATTGAAGATGCGCACGATGCGCGTCTCCACTCCGTGATAGCGGTGATAGGCCATGGTGATCGCTTCGGAGAAGCGCTTGGCCTCGTCGTACACGCTGCGCGGCCCGATCGGGTTCACGTGGCCCCAGTAGCTCTCTGACTGCGGGCTCACGTCTGGATCGCCGTAGCATTCGGATGTGGACGCCATCAGGAATTTCGCGCCTTTTGCTTTCGCCAGGCCCAGCGCGTTGTGCGTGCCAAGCGAGCCGACTTTCAGCGTTTGGATAGCCAGCTTCAGATAATCCGGCGGACTCGCGGGCGAGGCGAAATTCAGCACCGCGTCGACCGTACCGGCCACATCGATATATTGCGAGACGTCTTTCGCCTCAAATGCGAATTTCGGATTCGACCGCAGGTGCGCGATATTCGCCTCGGATCCCGTGCACAGGTTATCGAGGCACAGCACATCCCAGCCCTTCGCCAGCATGTATTCGCAAAGATGCGATCCCAAGAATCCCGCACCGCCAGTAATCACTGCGCGCAATTTGTCTTCTCCCGTCCCGCCAAAATCGCCCGCATCTACAGCAATTCATTATGGCTGAATTTGCCTGCCCCGCGAAGTTTTCCTCTTCTCAAACAACCCGAAAACCGCTTGCGTTTCCGCGCCTTCGACGCCAGAATCGCGCCCGCGAAAGGGGGCCATGCCGCAATCGGTCGCAACAATGGAAGTTACGCATCGCATGGTGCGCATGATCCATGCGATGCTTTTAGTCGTTGTCGTGCTGCAAACCGTCGTCGTGGAAGCGGTCTATGGTGCCTCATCGGCCCCGCTCAACCCAACCTTCGTCGACGCGATTACCACCGTTGCACTGTTGTGCGCGGTAAGCTCGGTCATTGTCTACATTCGCATCCTTCGGCCCGCCCTCAGAGCCCTCCGAGTCGATCCCGACAATGCGCTCTCGAACAAAAAGTATCGAGCCGGCAGCATTATTAGCTGGGCGCTGGCGCTGTCCGTTACGATTTTCGGCGCCAAGCTGCGCGCGTTGGGCGCATCCACTGTTCAAGTGGCGCCGTTTTATCTTGGAGGCTTCGCCCTCTTGCTGGCCCTATGGCCACGGCGTCCCTAGCAGCGGATTCCCGAACGCTGCCTGATCTGACCAGCAAAAGTAGCGATAAGCTACGGGGGTGACAACCGCCTACTGCCTGCTTGGAACTTCGATCGGGACCTGCGCCATCGCTTGGCGCGAATCCGGCGAATCGCCCGTGGCCACAGTGCTGTGGTTTCACTTGCCGGAAGCCACTCCTGCTCTCACCGAAGCTCTCATCGCCGAAAAATCCGGCGCGGCTAAATCGGATTCTCCGCCCCCGCAGATCGCCGCGCTGATTGAAAAGATCCGCAATCATCTGGCTGGCAAGGTTCAAGAGTTTCGCGGCGTCCCGGTTGACCTAAGCGCTGCGGCCCCGTTTGCGCGCCAGGTGCTCGAAGCCACGCGCCAAATTTCGCCCGGCCGCACCATCACATACGGCGATCTCGCGCGTTCCGTTGGACGCCCCGACGCCGCTCGCGCCGTCGGCCAGATCATGGCCAGCAATCCGATCCCGCTGATCATTCCTTGCCATCGAGTGGTCGCCGCGGGCGGTAAATCTGGCGGCTTCTCCGCTCCCGGCGGACGGGCCACCAAAACCGATCTTTTAGCCATCGAACTCGCCGGCTCCGGGCTTCTCTTCAGCCGCCGCGCCCGCTAGAACAGCCGCACACGCGCGGCCCATCGTTCTTCATTCGACGCCCGCAACTTCGGGTGCAACTTGCCCTCAAGATCGCCCCTAAATCGCCCGCAACATCAAACCATCTGCGGTTATCTGATACGCCATTCGCCAGCATCAATCGGCCTCGTGCCGCCTCGATTCTGTGTCTAAATGGCACCGATCATTTTGCAATTATTTCGGGCCGGGGTAGGTCCGCGAGGAGGCGCAATGTCTAGGCGCGCCGCATTCTGTCTGGCATCGATCATCGCCATAGCGTGTTTGGCGGTTGCGGGCTGCAACGGAAATCCTTCGAACTATAGCCACGTGCTCCTCAGCGCCACTGCAACCAGCGTCGGTCCCAACCAGGTGGTCACCATCACCGCCACCGTCCCGGCGGACAAAACCAATGCGGGCGTAACGTGGACCTTCACGCCCGGAGCCGGCGCGCCCACGCCTCCAGGCACATTTTCCTCGACCTCCACCACCGCCACTTACACCTCTCCGAACCCGGTTGCCGCTAAGTTCACCGTGGTGATTCAAGCCACCTCGGTCGCCCTTCCCAGTGAGACGAACTCGATCACTATCACCGTCAATCCGCCGCAGCCGCTCGCCGTGAAAACCACATCCATTCCCAACGGCGTGCAAAACACGCCCTATGCCGCCACGCAGTTGCAGTCCACCGGCGGAGTCGCACCGTATACCTGGTCCCCAGCGTCGCTTCCCGATGGATTTTCTCTATCTTCCAGCGGCGTTATTTCCGGCACGCCGACGCAAACCGGGACTTTCACGCTCCCCGTTCAGGTGCAAGATAGCGAACCCACTCCCATGACCGCGACCGGCAACATCACCGTGACGGTCACTAACCTCTTGAACGGCAGCTACGCCTTCGAATTCAGCGGCTTTAATGCTGGCGGCCAGGTGGTGATGGCCGGCACTTTTACCACCGACGGCGTCAGCAAAATCACCGCCGGCGTCGAAGATGTGAACTCGATTTCTCCGACGACACCGAAAACACAAACTTTTACCGGGACCTACACAATCGGCTCGGACAATCGTGGCCAACTCGTCTTCAGCAGCCTGCCTGGATCGCCGGCGTACGCTTTCACCATCGACGCTGCCGGCCTTCATGGCCGCATGATCGAATTCGATTCCACTGGCGTGCGCGGGTCGGGCGAATTCTCCCAGCAAACCACCACCAAGTGCGCCTACAACACTCTTTCTGGAACAGGCAGCGCCGGAAACGGCTGGGTAATCGCCTTGTCCGGTTCGGAAGGGAACATCAGCGGATCGACGCCCGGGCCCTTCGTCCTGGCTGGCCGCTTCACCGCGGAGACCCCTGCGAATTCCTCCACGCCCGGCACAATCGATAACGCCGAAGTGGATGTGAGCGCTCCGGGCGACCGCATCATCACCCAGGACAGCACCTTTTCCGGCACCTTTCAGACTTCTTCGCAAGCGTCGCGCTGCGCCATGAGCGTGACCATGACGCTCAGCAACATGAATTTCGCGGTCTATCCCATTGCTTCATCCAACGGTGTGCTCACCGAAGCGTACGTGGTGGAAACCGACACGCTGAGCGCGACCACTCCTTACGTAAGCGTCGGCAAGCTGATCCATCAAACCGGCTACCCTTTCACGCTGGCGTATCAGTCCTTCAACGGCTCGAGCGTGGGCTCGCTCTCTGGTTCCGTGATTCCCAATGGCCAGAGCGCCTACGTGCCTTTCGCGGGAATCGCGCGTTTAGCGGATCCCTCCGGAGGAACTGCCTTCACGCTCTCGCTTGTGGACAATGTCGCTGGAACGGTGCGAACGGATCTGGGCGCAAACGCCATTTCCACGAATTTTAGTAGCGGTGATTCCTATGGGCGCGTGAATACCATTTTAGTGGACACCGACCCGCTCGTTCCGCTGCTGCCTGTCTTCTACGTCATCAGTCCAAATGAAGCGCTCTGCCTATTGGAGGGTGTAAACACGCCCGCGCTCGGCCTATTCGAGCCGCAGGCGACAGGCAGCGGCACCACCTTCTCCGCCAGCACATTCGCCGGAGCATGGATTCAGGGAACCGCGCCAGCCAGCGCATCTACAACGCCGAATCTATCCGGTGCAATCGCGCTGGCGAACAGCAGCACAACTGCCGGAGATGTAGCTAGCTTGGAGGATTTGAGCACCACCAGCGCAAATTCTCCAGGGCTTCTCGCGCAAGGAACTTACGCGCTGACTGCAAGTGGAACTACCGACGGAAGCGGCACGATGAGCTTTACGCAGACGCCGCCTCCGCCGCCCTTCAACACTTCATTCTTTATCGTGTCGCCCAGCAAAGCGGTGATGGTCACCACCACCAGTAGCGACACCAATCCAGTCCTAATAATCCTGGGAGATCAAATCGACGATTTCGGCGTGAACTAAACCGAGCTACGCGGCGGGTGCGGTGCGCGACGGCCACGCCGAAATTCTGAAGGTTTAATATGCCCAGCGCATCAGAATGGCGCCCGTCGTGTATCCCGCGCCCACGGCAATCAGCAACACCAAATCGCCCTTGCGCAGCCGCCCTTGCGCCACCGCATCCATCAAACCAAGCGGAATGGTTGCAGCCGTGGTGTTGCCGTAGCGCTCGATATTCACAATAACCTTCGAATCGTCCACTCCCAGCCGCTCCTGCATGGCGCGAATGATTCGCAGATTAGCCTGGTGCGGCACCACCAGCGCCACGTCGCGCCCCGTCAACCCGTTGCGCTGCAAAATCTGGCACGCCAGTTCGCTCATCCGCCGCACTGCGTACTTAAACACCTGCTGCCCTTCCTGGTGCACGTAATGCATCCGCTTCTCCACCGTCTCCTGCGAAGCGGGATGGAGCGATCCGCCGCCCGGCATGTAAAGATTGCAGCCGCCGGAGCCGTCCACCTCATGCACGAAATCGATAATTCCCTCGGACTCCGATGTTGCCGGTTCCAGCAGCACGGCGCCCGCGCCATCTCCAAATAGCACGCACGTGGCGCGATCTTTGAAATCGAGGATCGACGTCATCACGTCGCTGCCGACCACCAGCACCTTCTTATGCGCGCCGGAACCCACGAATTGCGCTCCCGTGGTCAGCGCGTAAAGAAATCCCGAGCACGCCGCCGAAAGATCGAAGCCCCACGCGTTGGTCGCTCCTAGGCTGTTCTGGATCAAGCAGGCCGTCGCCGGGAAAAACATGTCCGGCGTCACCGTAGCCACCACGATCATCTCGATCTCTTCCGGGCTCATTCCTTTCGCCGCCAGCAGCTTTTTCGCCGCTTCCGCGCCCATGTGCGATGACGCAACGCCCGGCCCGGCGAAATGGCGTTCGCGGATGCCCGTGCGCGTCCGAATCCATTCGTCCGTGGTGTCCACCATTTTTTCAATATCCGCGTTGGTGACCACGCGCGGCGGCAGGTATCCGGCCACTCCGGTAATCTTTGCGGCAATCCGCTGGCTCATTCAGTTCTCCGTTGTCATATGAATAGTCGAGCGATTGTATGCAATCGGCCCCAACTGTTACAAGCAAAACAGCCGCATTTCGCGCCGCTGTAGCGTGTCATTCAGCAGCCTGCTCCGCGCGTTTTTGTTTCGTACCACCGTCTGAGGCATTATCAGTTCATGCTTCCCGCCGAGCAGACAACCTGGGTCGTCGAGCGCGCTCGCGCCGCTGGATTTGATCTTTGCGGCGTTGCGTCGCTCAACGCGGAAGCCTTCTCCGCCTCGAACATGCGCCAATTTTCCGGCGCCGCTCCTTTCGACGAACTTCGCCACCTGCCGGAGTGGCTCGCGCGCGGATATGCAGGCGAAATGAAATACCTTCACGACCCGCGCCGCGCCGATCCTCGCAGCGTTCTGCCCGGCGCGCGCAGCGTGATCGTGACGGCCATGAACTATCAGTCGGCGCAGCCTCTTTCCTCCGAAACGCCCGGCGGCACGCCGGACGATTCGCCGCACGGCTGGATTTCCCGCTACGCATGGGGCGACGACTACCACGAAACCATTCTCCCAAAATTGAACGCGTTGATCGCGGAAATGCGCACCGCGTTCGAACAGCCATTCGAGGCCCGCGCTTACGTCGATACCGGCCCCATCCTCGAACGCGTGGCCGCGAAATATGCCGGCCTGGGCTGGCTCGCGAAAAATACATGCCTGATTAATCGCAAGCTCGGTTCGTGGCTTTTCTTGGGCGTGATCCTCACCACCCTCGATCTTGCACCAAGCCTCGCCCTTGGCGAAGCGCCGCCAGCCGATCTGTGCGGCAGTTGCACGCGTTGCCTCGACGCCTGCCCTACTCACGCCTTCCCCGAGCCCTATGTTCTGGACGCGCGCCGCTGCATCTCCTACCTCACGATCGAGCTGCGCAGCGCGATCCCCGAAGAGTTCCGTAGCTCCATGGGACGCGCCGCCATCGGCTGCGATATTTGCCAGGATGTCTGCCCCTGGAACCGCAAAGCTCCCGTCACGCATCTTGCCGCCTTCCAGCCCCGCGCCGTGGATGGCCTACCGCCAACATCCGCCGATTTGTCTGGTGACGTTCGCGTAGAAAACGAAGACGCGCGCCCGGCGCAATCCCGCTCCCTCCTCGCGCCGGAACTCGCGTGGCTAGCTTCCCTCTCGCAGCAGGACTTCAGCCGCGTATTTCGCCGCAGCGCCGTGAAGCGCGCCAAATGGCGCGGTCTGGTGCGAAATGCATGCGTCGCACTGGGCAATTCTGGCGTTTTGCACGGCTCGCCTGAATTTCCGCGCATCATTGGCCTGCTCGACCGCCTCGCCGCGTCCGGCGATCCGCTGATCTCCGAGCACGCCCGCTGGGCGCTTGATCGGCTTTCCTCCCAGTCGCGCGCCTGAATTTTAAAAACGTCATGGACAGCCAATCGCCGTTTTTGCGATACTTTCGCGGATGAACAGCGACCACCGTTCTTCGCATCAGCGCTGCATCCCAACTCATTTCAGGATTGGAACTCGATGAAGGCTACGCACCGGTTTGCTTTTTGTCTGCTTGCTATCCTCGCCGTCGGTTTCGGCGCTTCGCGCCTCTCGTCCAAGGAACGGCCCGCTCCTCCGCCCCAGAAGGCGAAGAAAGCTGCTCCGGCCGCCACCGCCAACCAGAGCCAGGTAGATCGAGGAAAATATTTGGTCGAAAACGTGGGCATGTGCGAGGAATGCCACACCCCGCGTTACTCCAACGGCGATCTCGACGAGTCTCGCCGCCTGCAAGGCGCGGCCATCTGGATCGTGCCCGTCCATAACATGACCAATTGGGCCATGCGCGCTCCGGCGCTCGCAGGCTTGCCCGGTTTCACCGACGCCGAAGCCGAAACAGTCCTCGAACAGGGCATCGGTCCCAACGGTCTGCCCATTCAGCCGCCGATGCACATCTACCACATGAACGCCGCGGACGCGCAGGCCATCGTCTCGTACCTCCGCTCGCTGCCGGACACGTATCCTCGCAACTAGTCGCCGGTGCTCGGAATTT
>DATLSB010000047.1:0-11498 GCA_035534415.1 Candidatus Dormiibacterota bacterium
GATTCCTGGTACTCGCCGAAGGCGCGGCGCATGGCGTCGGAAATTTCGCCGACGGTGGCGTACGCCTCGACGGCCGCGAGGATCGCGGGCATCAGATTCTCGCTGCCTCGCGCGCGGCGCTCGACTTCTTCAATCGCCGCGGTCGATTTTGCGGCGTCACGGCGCGCACGCAAACCATTCAACCGCGCGACTTGAGCGGGTTCGATTTCCGGATCGATGCGCAGGGTGGGAATCGGCTGCTCGGCATCGGCCTGAAAACGATTCACGCCGACGACGATCTGTTCGCCCGATTCGATGGCGCGCTGATATTGGTACGCCGACTTCTGAATCTCCTGCTGCACGTAGCCGGTTTCGATGGCGCGCAACATGCCGCCCAAGGCGTCGATTTTCGCGATGTAATCTTTCGCGCCGGACTCGATTTCGTCAGTCATTTTTTCGATAGCGTACGATCCACCCACAGGATCGACGGTGTTCGCTACGCCGGTTTCCTGCGCGATGATCTGCTGGGTGCGCAATGCAAGTAACGCCGCGCGCTCGGTGGGCAGCGCCAGCGCTTCGTCGAGCGCATTGGCGTGGAGCGACTGGCAACCGCCGAGAACCGCCGCAAGGCACTGCACCGCCGTCCGCACCAGATTATTTTCCGGCTGCTGCGCGGTGAGCGACGAGCCCGCCGACTGCGCGTGAAAGCGCAGCATCATCGAGCGCGGATCGCGCGCGCCGAAGCGGTCGCGCATTAGCCGCGCCCACAAACGCCGCGCCGCACGGAATTTCGCAATCTGCGCCAGGAATTCGTTGTGGGCGTTGAAGAAAAACGAAAGCTGCGGCGCGAACTCGTCCACTTGCAGCCCGGCCGCAACGGCCGCTTCCACGTAAGCGATCGCGTTGGCGATGGTGAACGCCACCTCCTGCACGTCGGTTGAGCCCGCCTCGCGAATGTGGTAGCCGGAAATCGAGATGGCGTTCCAGTTGGGAAGTTCGCTGCGGCACCAGGCGAAAATGTCGGTGACGATGCGCATCGCCGGGCGCGGCGGGTAGATGTACGTTCCGCGAGCGATGTATTCCTTCAAGATATCGTTCTGCACCGTGCCGGAAAGCCGCTTCAGGTTTGCGCCCTGTTGCTTGGCCACGGCCACGTACAGCGCCAGCAAAATCGAGGCGGTGGCATTGATGGTCATCGACGTGGACACGCGATCGAGCGGGATGCCGTCGAAGAGCAACTGCATGTCTTCGAGCGAGTCGATGGCCACGCCGACTTTGCCGACTTCACCGAGCGCCAGCGCGTGGTCGGAGTCCATGCCGATTTGCGTGGGAAGATCGAATGCGACGGAAAGGCCGGTCTGGCCCTGCGAGAGAAGATAGCGGTAGCGGCGATTTGATTCGGCGGCGCTGCCGAAGCCGGCGTACTGGCGAGTGGTCCAGAGGCGGCCGCGATACATGTTGGGATAGACGCCGCGCGTGAATGGAAACTCGCCAGGCTGGCCCAGGTCGCGCTCAGCGTCCCATCCTTGTAGATCTTCGGGCGTAATTACGCCAGGCTCGGCCAAGCCGCCGGGCGTGGCGGGTTTTCGCTCTGAAGTTGCCGCGCGCTTGTTGGAATTTTCACTCATCGTTAAGAATCGCGAAATCGAGGACCGCTCAGCGCACGCGCTTGGCGCGGCGGAACGAGCCGAACGCGAATGCGCCCATCATCAGCGCGTACACGGCGCCGACGCCCATCATCCACACCGACGGCCCGTGCTTCCACTCTTTCCAGACGATATAGCCGCCGTACGCGGCGAATACTCCGAACAGCGCGCCGGTGGTCTCGTGAAACAACTGCTTGGTGATGCGCCAGAAGACGCGCAGCGTCACGATACACGAGCGCACGAAGGCCGATATCATCCGCGCGGACATAGCCCAATTTTAGTGCGGTTCTGCGCCGTAACGAAATTGTATTTCGACCGCGCTCGCCCATAGGGCAGCCACTATCGATTTCGGCGATTCGCGGTTGCGCGGCTATACTCTCCAGATGGTTTCGGACGCTGAACTGCTTTCCGCGTTGCGCCGCTACTGGGGTTACGACTCCTTCCGTCCCTTGCAGCAGCGCATCGTGCGCAGCCTTTTGCAAGGGCGCGACGCTTGCGTGGTGATGCCCACGGGCGGCGGAAAATCGCTGTGCTACCAACTGCCCGCGGCGCTGCTCGATCAACAAACGGTGATCGTGATTTCGCCACTGATTGCGCTGATGCAGGACCAAGTGGCACAACTCGGTGAGATGGGTATTTCAGCGGCGGCGCTCAATAGCACGCTCGCCGACGCGCAGCAGTCGAAGTTGATTGACGAGACGCAACGGGGGCGTTTCCGGCTCCTGTACGTTTCGCCCGAACGGCTGGCGCGGCCCGATACGATCGAGTGGCTGGCGCGTACGCCGGTTTCGCTTTTCGCTATTGACGAAGCGCACTGCATTTCCGAATGGGGCCACGAATTCCGTCCGGAATACCGGCAGCTCAGCCGGCTGCGCGAACATTTTCCAGATCGGCCAATCGCCGCGTTTACGGCCAGCGCCACGCAACGCGTCCGGCACGACATTCTCGTGCAGCTGCGGTTGCGCGAACCGGAGAAATACATCGCCAGCTTTCACCGCCCCAATTTGAGCTACCTGGTGAAAGCGTGCGACGGAAAAACGCAAGGCGATTTGCTGCTGCGCGCGCTGCGCCGGCATGAGGGAAACAACGTGATCGTCTACTCGCCCACCATCAAGCGAGTGGGCGAGACAGTCGCGCATCTCGCGGAGAAAGGCATTCCCGCCATCGGCTATCACGGAAAAATGGAGGCAGCGGAGCGCAAGGAAAATCAGGAGCGGTGGATGTCCGACGACGTGCGCGTGCTGGTGGGCACGATCGCGTTCGGACTGGGCATCAACAAGGCGGCAGTGCGGGCGGTGATTCATCTGTCGCTGGCGAAATCGATCGAGCAGTATTACCAGGAAGCGGGCCGCGCTGGACGCGATGGGCTTCCGGCCGATTGCCTGCTGCTTTGGCAGAAGCGCGACGCCGGCTTGCTGGCGCATTTCATCGGTCAAATCACTGACGCGGCAGAGAAGAAACGCGCATGGGAGCGTTACGATCAGATTCGCGGGTTCGTGGAATCGGCGAGTTGCCGGCATCTGCAGATTTGCCGCCATTTTGGCGAACACCCGAAATGGAAATCGTGCTCGGCGTGCGACGTCTGCTGCGGCGAGCCGGAATGGCTTTTGCAGCCGCTGCCTGCTGCGGTGCGCAAACCGAAACGCGCGGAGCAGGCTTTCGAAGGCGATCCTGAGCTGTACGCCGCGCTGCGCGAGTGGCGTCTAAACTCCGCGAAACAGCGCAAGGTGCCGGCGTTCACGGTGATGCACGACCGGTCGCTTGAGGAACTCTGCCGGGTGCGGCCGGGGAGCCTCGCGGAGTTGCGCGGGGTGCACGGTTTCGGCGAGCGAAAAACGGCCATGTACGGCACGGAAATTTTGGAACTGCTGGCTCGGTTTCGCCCAGCCAAGCGCACGGGCGCGGATTCGGGTGGAGCGGCTGTGCCTAGGGGCAGGTGAGGGACAGGTAACCTCCGCGAAGCGTCTTGCTTGCACGGCCTTGTTTCGTGCTTGCCATCACTTTAAAATTGCTGTACGAAGGGCATTCAACAGGAGGTACGCCCTTGCAACTCGACGACCGCATGAAACAACTACTGCGCGAACTGGGGCACGCCATCAACGACAGTGTGTCCGATTCCGAGCGCATCGCCGAGGCCATAGCCGGAATTCGTGCGGCCGGATTCGAGATCGTGCTGAAGCTAGACGCAACCATCGGACTAGCGAGGCGATCGTCGGCGGAAGCGGCACGGATGACCACGCAGGACCGGCGGTTTTTGGAGTCGCTGCATATTCGGGTCGATGAAGAAATATTGGAAGAAGAAGCTCCGGCGGAGAAGATCGAAATCACGCCGCAAGACATCAAGTTTCTGAAGTCTTTGAAGATCTCCTTCGATGAAGACATCTAGAATTCTCGCGTTCGTGCTGGTGCTGGCCGGCGGACTGGCCATTCCAGCTGGAGCTGCGCGCGCACAAGCACAAGCCGCTGCAGCGGCCGCCGCGGCTTCGGTGGTAGCCAAGACAATCACCCGCGCCTATCATGCGATAACCTCCAAGCCCAGTGGTGACTGGCTCACCGCTGATGTGATTCACTTCGATTCGCATTCCATGATCGTCCGCGAAGCCGATAACGAGCGGATGATTCACACGTTCACGTACGCTTCGACGCTGCAGCCGAAGGTGCAGACGCTGGTGGATAAAGGCGGCTATCAATACGGCGATCAAGTGAAAATATTGATCCAGCCGGGGCAAAACGTAGCTTTGGAAATTCACGGCAAGCCGTCCAAGCCACAGTAGATCGCACCCCTTAGCGACGTCCGCAGAATTATGATTCGCCCTCCCGCGGTGGCCGGCCGTTTTTATCCTTCCGATCCTGAAAAACTGACCCAGCAGATTGAGCAGTTCGTTTCGGTTAAAGGCTCCGGGGAAAAAGTGCGCGCGCTGGGATGCATGGTGCCGCACGCGGGTTATATGTACTCGGGACAGGTAGCGGGAGCCGTCTACGCGTCGATTGAGATTCCCAGGAAATGCATTCTGCTGGGCCCGAGACATTTTCCGCGCGGCGAGCCGATGGCCATTTTGACCGAGGGAAGCTTTTTGACGCCGCTGGGCGAAGCGAAAATCGACCCGGAGCTTGCAGCGGCGCTGGCGCACGAGTGTACGCGGCTGCGGGAAGACGCCGTAGCGCACGAGCGAGAACATTCACTGGAAGTGCAGATCCCTTTCCTGCAATTTTTGGAGAAAGACTTTCGATTTGTGCCGGTGGTGCTGGCCACGGACCGCTACGGGGCGATCGAGGAGCTAGGGCGGGCGGTGGCCAAGGTGATTGCGGCCGCTGGTGAACGCGTGCTGGTGGTCGCAAGCACGGATATGAATCACTACGAAAACGACGAAGTCACGCGCGCGAAGGACGGGCGCGCCATCGAACGAATTTTGGCGCTTGATCCGCGCGGACTGTACGACACAGTGCGCAGCGAGGGAATTACGATGTGCGGCTACGCGGCGACCACCGCGATGCTGGTGGCCATGCGCGAAGTGGGAGCCACGGAAGCGCGGCTGGTGCGCTACGCGACGTCTGGAGATGTGAGCGGCGATCGCGAGCAGGTAGTCGGCTACGCAGGCGTAGTGATCCGCTAAAGCGCCTTCGCTAACGAAAGCTGAGACGGAGAAACTCTCAACTCCGGGCGACTCTTTCGTCTACTCGATAGTAAAGGCCAGCGAGTGGGTGGTGCCGCCATTGCAGCCGCCACCATTCGAACAGGTCGTCGCCGTGAGGCTCGTCATAAACGGAGAGCCGGTGGGACCTCCACCGCTGCCGTTGTTGGTGGGCGAACCGGCGCTCCCGCTGCATCCTGCAAATACAAACAGAGCGAAGGCCACCAGCGCGAGTGCCGTATTCCAACGGCGTTGGCGCAAGCGCAAACCGAGGAGCAGGAGCGCGGCGAAGCAAGCAAGACCAAACGCGAGTTCCGTTCTGCCTGGCCAACTGGCTGGGCCAGCGGGATCGTCCATGCGTCCGGGAACCGAGGCGATCGTGCCGGTCACAGTAACGGTGACTGTGGTGGCGCCGCTGAGCGTAACCGGGCTGGCGGGATTAAAGCTGCACGTATCGCCGGTAGGCAATCCGGGGCAGATAAGGTTCACCGGGCCGGGAAAGCCGTTCTGCGGCGTGATGGTGATGGACATCGTTCCCTTGCCGCTCGAGCCAATGTTCACGGTCGGATTTGATGAAGTGATGGAGAAATCAGGCGAGCCTGAAGCCGGTGTCCATACGTTAGCACTGGCCAGATTAAAGGCGTTGATGCTGCCGAGGCCGGTGGCGAGATCGTAGCCGGTGCCGGCGTTGTACGAGTACTGCGACGGGTTCGTTCCGGTCCCGAGGATTCCGTACAACTCGCTGGACGAGGTCGCGTGGCAATCCTGCGAGGGAGTGGCGCCGTATGCGCACGTCATGGCGTTGGTGCCGGTAGTCACGTCGTAGAACATGCAGCTTGGAGTCGGGGCGGACGAAAGGCACGTATTCGATCCCTGGCTCGCCAGGCTATAGAGGATTGGGTCGATATTGCCCTGCGGACCGCCCGCTTTCTGGTCGATCAACGCCACAATTCCTGCGAGAACCTGCGCAGAGACGGACGTGCCGCCGGCGCCATAGATCGTTCCGTTTAAGCTGCACGTTTGCGATGGACTGGAGAGATCGGACTGGCAGACATAATAAAAGCTCGCGGAAATCGCGCCCGTTCCCGCGAACAACGAAATGTCCGGGAGGTCGCGTGCGCTGTCATTTGGCGTGACGCCTGCCTGCCAACTCGGCTTGGGGTAAAAGGCGCTCACGCCTCCAGCGCCGCCCGAGGGAACGACGAATCCGTTTGTAGCCAACGTCGTGTTGTTGCAGGCCGCTTCCTGCGTTGAGCCGAATTGCGCGTTGAGCGGCGCGGTGGAAAAGACCGCGTTGGTGCACGATTCGTTCCACGCGGCTTCCGGGATGTAGCCCTTTGCTGACGCCTGCGAAGCGGAGTTCTGCGTGGAATTCCAATACTGGGTCGCGTTGGTCACGTCGTTGAAATCGGTGCCGCCCACGGCAACGTCATAAGGCGTGGAGGCTAGGCCATTTACCTGGAGTCCACTCGTTGCCGGTTGTGGAGTGGCGGAGCTGGCAACATTCGCATCGCAACCAGCCGAGCCATTGTCACCGGAAGCGATCAGCACGGTGATGCCCTCCACTGCTGCTTGTTGCCAGAGCGGACCATAGAAATTCCCGACACCGGCGTTTTCGCATGCGCCGAAACTATAGCTCAGTACGGGCGCGAGATTGTTGTCGATAATATATTGCGCAGCCAAATCGCCGCCGAAGGTGGTGTTCGAGGAAGGCGCGATGACCAGATCGATGGTCGCGTTCTTAGCGACGGAGCCGGACCATTCGACGTCCAGGGCAGCTTCGGATTCGTCGCCGTTGAGACCGGGATCGGTGCCGGTGGCGAGGATCACGTCTGGATTTTTCGCCGGGAGGCCCATCAGACTGCGGTAGGTGCTCACATCAGACATGTTGATGTTGCTGTCGTTGGCGATGGCGATGGTTTCTCCGGTGCCAGTCGTCCCGGCGCTCCAGAGCGGGGCCACGCTGTAGATCGTCGCGAAATCGGAGGGCGTAATCATGTAACACGTGGGACTGGCCGCACTTTCGAAGGTCTGCACAGCGCTGCACGGCTGGCCGCTAGGGAAGGTGTACTGCGGCGATGGCTTGGCCTGTGAACTGGAGCGCGCTGGCAGAACTTGCCGTACGATACGGCTCAGCGGCTTGGGGAAGAAACTGTTGAGCGAACGGAAGCCGGCGACCACCGGAGCAAGCGCCGCGGGAATTTCCGGATTGGTTGCGTTAGCCCAATGCTCCTCGCCGCTAGGAAAAACGTAACGATGTATCTGCGTGTTAAAGGCGCTCTGGACTTCTCCCGCGCTGCCGGAAAATTCGATCACGGTGCGGCCGTTGGAAACGCTATCAATGCTGAAACCATGCGATTCGAGCCAATTCTCGATGGTTTGAATGTCCTGGTCGGAAGGGCCGAACTGGGCGCCGAATTGGGATGGCGTCAGCCAACGATGATAATTTGGCGAAGTGCGGTCCTGCTGCTGGGCGAGGAACGTATCGAGCGCGGCTTCCTGCTGCGGGCTGCGCTTGAGCAGCAGCATGATGCGGCTCATCGATAGGCTGGCTGGCGCAAGGCCGCGGTCGTATTCGGGGCGGGCTAGCGGATGGACGCTGCCGCGGAGGATGACGCGGTCCGAGTCGTTGATCGCTTGCGTGATGCGCGGGGCGGATGAGTTTACCTGAGCCGCGAGTGGCAGCGCGGCCAAGGATGCAAGTAGCCCTGCGGCGATAAGGCATTTGGCCGAGGAAAGAATTGGTCTTCGCATGGTGGTTTAATTCGGATGCTACCAGCCTCTGGAAAGGATGGATACGCCAAAGAGGCTCGTGTAGCGAAGTTAGCTGTCCTCATGGATACGTATCCTGCAGGTGCGTATAACTGTCCTTTGCGCTCCGAGAAGCATTCCGTTTTGGCAGCTTAAAAGTTCCCGCAAAGGGGCCGTTTAGGGCGCGGAAAGTTTAAGCCGAGCCCTGGAACGGCAGCCTATATTTAGTTCAGCTGGCTCAGATCAAATATGGCTTTGGCGGCTTGTCCACCGGGAACCGAGATGGCGATGCTCACCGGAGCAGAGCTAAATTGGCTGGCGCTGAACGTAAGCTCGGCTTCAACGCCATAAGGCCACGGCCGTTTGCTGCCCGTATAGAGCGTGCTGTAGGTAACATTTGAGTACCGCAAGAGATGGGATTGCGAGACGGAGATCGACGAGTGCCGGGCCAGTCGATCGGGCTCAACGTAGGAAGCATCGGGGACAACCGGGAAGTTGAACCAGACGCGGACGATGACCGGCAGTACGCGGCGTGGGTATTCCTGATCGATGTCGACGCTATTTTGATTAACCATATCGTAACGGGAATTCTTTACAATTTGCGCGTAGGGTGTGAGCAATTGGACTTTGACAATACCGAGTTGCTTGCTCCACGAGGACAGTACCTGAGAGTACCGGCCAAGGAAGAAGTCCGCTTGCTCGTGGTGGCGACCGAGAAAATAGGCTTCGCGGACGGATTCGGGGCTGAGTGGCTGTTGGTAAGCGGCTGAGACGGTTGAGAGCGCCACCAGCGCCAGCAAAGCAGTTCCAAGTCGACAAGGCAGTCTGGATCGCATGGCTTGTGGCTCCGGTACGGATTCGCTCGACGCGGTAGTATCTCGCTTTTTCGGGCTGGTGGTCGCCACGAGGACCGCATCGGTGCGGAAAACGCCAAGTAGTCCCCGATCAGCGACTTGAGCGAATGTGGCCGGCGAGTGTGCGAGCGCGGTCGCGGGCGATATTGAGGAGTGTGGTGTCGGCAGCGAGGCGGTCCAAGTCGGGCAGCAGCTCGGCGGGGTCGGGAATCGACTTCTGATCGTAATCCTGTTCGACGCGCTGGATGACATCGTAGACGCCGAGCTTGTCGTAGCGCATGGTGCGCTGGAGGTCGGAAATGTCGATTTCCTCGCGCGTGAGATTTTCGAACAGATCGAGGATCTGCGTGGCGGAGGGATTGGTGGAATAGTTGAAAGTGGTTTGGTAAAGCTGCGAGCCGTTCTGGTAGATGAACGTTTTTTCGCCGAGATTGGCGATGCGGCGGTGAATTTCGAGATCGACGCCGTTGAAATCGTGCAGATCTCCAGCCAGGTCGAAAATGCGCTGGACGACCGACTGGCTCAGCTGAAAGGGCTGCGGGCTGGGATCGTCGGAAAGCTGGCGAATGTCGGCGGTGCAGGCGCCGTTTTCAGCGACCTTGATCTCGACGAACTCGGGATAGCTGGATTTGAAAACTTTTCGAAAGGTGACAGTCGCACCGCTGACGGGAGTCGTCTGCGCCAGCACACCGGGAGCGCTGGCGAGAAACACCGCAGCGAGCGCCCACACCCACCCGGAATGGACACGCGAAATCATCCCGCAAGGGCGTAGCTTACCGCAAACCGAGCTAACGGGAGCCAAAAGAGTGAAAAATCTGGAAGCAGGCGTCAATCGGCGCTGGTGGCTCGCGTCACCGAGGAGCGAGGTACACCTGGAGAAACACAACCGCGGGTGGCAGTGGCGAGGCGTTCGCGCGCGCGGGACAGATGCGCATGGCACAGCGCGACGGCAAGAGCATCAGAGGCATCCGCAGGCTCGGGGATTACGTCCATAGCGAGGAGCGAGCGGACCATTTGCTGAATCTGCTGCTTCGACGCAGCGCCAAAACCCGCGACGCTCGCCTTGATTTCGCGAGGCGAATAGCTGTGCGCGGGAATTTGCGCTTGGGCGGCGGCGAGCAGCACCACACCGCGCATTTCGGCAAGCTTCAACGCGGTGCGCATATTTAGCGAGGTGAAAACGGATTCGACGGCGACGGCGTCCGGCTGGAATTGTTCAACGAGGTTGGAGATCAGCAGATGGATTTCGCGCAGGCGAAAGCCGAACGCCAACTGTCGAGGTAATTTAAGCGCGCCGAAGCGCATACAAGTAGCTCGCGAGCCGTCTGTTTGAATCACGCCATAACCGATGGCTCCGGCGACGGCGGGATCGACGCCAAGGACGCGCAGCTTACACTCGACAGCGGATTGCGGCGAACGGGAAATCATCGAACGCGCAAGTGTATCCGCTGGATGGAAGCGAAAGGTAGAGAATTCTAAGTGGAGAGGTGCGGTAGAGGAACTAGCGTCGAGGGCAGACACCGCGGTTCAGCAGCAAAAGCTGGGCCAGAAGTGAAGCGCTTGTGTGATAAGAAAAAATAGGAGCTTCAGCGGCTAAAGCCGAACCGATTTCACTGCCTGATGTCATGGCTGAACGCCATGACCCACAAAGATTCACAAGCGAGACACCAGTGCCACACAGCCGCGCTCGATTCACGCCACGGGTAACCAGAGCTTCGGCCGCGGGAACCGCAGCGAGCCGAAGCGCTAACTGGCGACTGCCGCTTGAAGTTCTTTTTCGTCGATGTCGAAGTTGGCGTAGACGTGCTGGACATCATCGTGATCTTCGAGCGCCTCAACCATGCGCAGCATCTGCTGCGCCTGCGAGCCGGTGAGTTTCACGTAATTTTGCGGCAGCCAGGATACTTCAGCGGACGACGGATTGATTCCCGCAGCGACCAGCGCTTCGCGAATTTTTTCCAGCGCTTCGGGCGGAGAGATGACCTCCCAAGCGGAGCCATCGTCGCGCAGGTCTTCGGCACCGGCATCGAGCACGATGCTCATCATTTTTTCTTCGTCGGCGAGCTCTTTGGGGACGACGATATCGCCCTTGCGGTCGAACATCCAGCCAACAGCGCCGGTTTCCGCCATGTTCCCGCCGTTTTTCGAAAACATGTGACGGATCTCGCTGACAATGCGGTTGCGATTGCTGGTGACTACCTGAACGAGAACGCCAACTCCGCCAGGGCCGTAGCCTTCAAACATCACTTCATCGAGGCTTTCGCCTTCGAGCTGCCCAGCACCGCGCTGGACGGCGCGCTCGATATTGTCGTTGGGCATGTTTTCGTTTTTGGCCGCGGAAATGGCGGTGCGCAGGCGCGGGTTGGTATCCGGATCCGCGCCGCCGACGCGAGCGGCGATCGTCAATTCCCGGATTAGCTTGGTGAAAATCTTGCCGCGACGGGCGTCAGTTGCCGCCTTTTTGTGTTTGATTGTGGCCCATTTTGAATGTCCAGACATGAATCAACCTTTAATGGGAAGTGTGGCAGCAGCGCCGTGTAGCTCTTGCCGCGACAGTTTAGCAGCCGCCCACAGGCACGCGCAAGGGTCCGGCAATGGCGGGACTTTCAGCGGATTAGCTTGGATGACCTCGCGCG
>DATLSB010000048.1:0-56565 GCA_035534415.1 Candidatus Dormiibacterota bacterium
TGCCGGGCGTCAGCTCCTGCGGGATCAGCACAGGGAACGTCTGCTCGCCCTGTTTCTGCCAGTCGTAGAGCCGCGCCAGAATTCCGAACTGGTCGTACAGGTTGTTGTCCAGAACGGCGATATTCGGCGAGCCGAAAGTGAACTGTTGCGTGTACGGGCGCTTGCCGTGCAGAACGATCGTCGCCGTGGGACCGTTAAAAGTGATGGCGGCCGCGGCTTTGTTCGCGCCCCCTACCGTGGACCAGTCGTAGCGCACTGGACTGCCGTCAGGATGCAGCACCAACTTGCCGGTTACCCGCGTCACGCCGTCGGAACCGTGAATTTCAGTGCTGCCGTGCGCCACCCAGTTGTCGCCGTCCCGGCTGACGTCAAAGCTTTCCTCGCCCGCTTGGACGCCACTCACCATAATTTTGAATTTTCCGTGGTCGGGAGCGAACACCGATGATCGGGAATCGCCGCGCGCGCCGAACGCCACGCCGCTGGCAATTCCCATGCAAATGCACGCGAACACGCCGCCAATGGCCAACGCTCGCCGCACGAAACTCGCGCGTCCGCGGCTCATACCGTCACCTTCGAGAAAATTCCCAGCGCCAGGATATGTTCCACCACGCGCGCCGGCTCCGCGTGCGAATCCACGCGGTGATCGGACATCTCGTAGAAGGGAAGGCGCTCTTGATACAGCCGCCGAAAACTTCCTTCGTCGCGAAAAAGCGGACGATCGGTGATTTGCGCGCAGCGCACCAGCAGTTCCTCGATGGGGCAATCGAGCCAGATCAGCGCCGCGCCGCTATCGTGCAAGATCGCAAGATTTTGCGGCTGTGCAACTGTACCGCCCCCCAGGGACACGATGCGCGGCTTTTGGTCGCCGATTGCCTCGGCAAGCACTCGCGACAATTGCTCGTGTTCGAGGCGGCGAAATTCAGCTTCACCGCGCTTCGAGAATATTTCCGGTATGGATTGCCCTGCTGCATCGGTAATCCGGCGATCCAAATCGACGAACGTCCATCCGAGCTGGCTCGCCAGCAGTCGTCCCGTGGTGGATTTGCCGCTGCCCATGAATCCGGACAGGCACACCAATTTTCGGGGGCGAATTTCGTTTTTCATCGGATGCGATCTTACCGCGACGGCGAAATTCGTGAGCTCAATTTCGCTTAACGATGTCGATTGTACCATTGAAGGAGGTTAGATCGACTTTGGCTCTGCCGGCATTGAAGCTGCCAAATAAGCTGTTGCCGTAGCGCGACGCTAGCGGATCGGGATGGGGCGGAGGATCAAGTTTCGCTTCGTTGTGGACAGCGCCCTTCAGCGAAGTGGCGCTGAGGTCGAAGGAATCTCCAGGCGAAAAGCGCACTTCGATATTTCCGCTGTAGTTTCGCAGGCGGTAAATTCCGTTGGGAAGGAATTCACCGTCGAAAAGAATGTTGCCGGTGGATGTATGCGCATTCACGTGATAGCTGCGCGTATCGATGAATTTGAAATTTCCGCTGATGGAGGAGACTTCCAGTCTTCCCGCGCAACGCATGCACTGAAACGAGCCATTCACCGTTTTCACCGTCAAATAACCGGCGGCGTCCTCCAGGTCCACGCCCGCGGCGATGGTGTCCACGTTCATGTCACCTAAAACGCTGTTTACGCTTACGGCTCCCGAATCGTCGTGAATCTGCAGCTCGGCATCTTCCGGGACGTCAATTTCGTAATCGGCGCGCATCTGCGCGGGCGATACGGCATCGCTAACAGGGCGCGTGACGATGTCCACGCGATTGCCGGTCTGTTCCGCATCCACCGCTACCTGGCTGCTTGCGCGATCCGCCACCACCATCACTTCCGATTTCGTCCAGGCCTTCACGGTGACTTTGCCGTTCGGGTTATGAATCGTTATCACCGGGCGAGTGGTGACCCTAAACCGCTGCACGATGCGATCCGCCGAAGCGGGCGCCGCGCTCAACAGCAACAGGCTGGGCACCATCAGTCCGGCGAACTTACAGCGGCTCAAAAGCGAGCGTGAACGGCACGAACTCATTGGTTATCCACCCCACGGTCGGAAATTTCAGCCAACAGGTCCGCCTTCTGTTCGTATGCTTGATAGAGAAAATCCCGCGCGAGTTCGTTTTCGGGCTGCTCGCGTACGCTCTTTTCGCACTCGGAAATGTCTTTGTCGACGATGGCCAGATTCTGGTGCAGAGACGTCGATAGGATGGGGTTCACAGTGGACACGTTGGAAAGCACGGAACGTTCGGCGGAGTTCAGTTCAGCGGTGAGAGGCTTGATTGAAACTTGCGTTCTCTCCAGCCATTGCGAATCGTCAATCTGTTTCCCGCTTGGCCCCACGAACAAAATGGACAACGCAATCAGCACCGCGAGGTACGCACCTGCAACCGCCGGACGCACAATTGACGGAAACCAACCCGCGAACCATCCAGCCGGCTTCGATTGGATTTGCGGCTGCACGCGCGCCCGTGCCGGAGCGGCTTGCCGCGAGGAATCGCGAATCAGACCTTCTTCCTGCATCTGCGCACGAAGCGAAGTCCACAGACGCGGAGACGGCTCCGGTTCCTCGATGGCCCACGCGTCCCGCGCGGTTTTCGCGATGGCCAGAAAATCTTCGGCCAGTCCGCGGCATTCGTGGCACTCGCGCGCATGCACGCGCGCGGCCGCCGAGCGTTCTCCGCTTAACCACTCGTCAAGTTGTTCGGCGAATTGGCTGCAATCCATCGTGCTCATAGGTTTCAATCCTCGCTGCTTGGACCGCCGGCCGCCCGGCGTTCTTCCCGCGCTTTCTCGCGAACCGTCTCATGAAGTAAATCCCGCAGGCGCATGCGTGCTTTGTGTAACTGCGATTTGGAGTTGCCGATGGAACATCCCATAATTTCGGCGATTTCGTTGTGCTCAAAACCTTGCACGTCGTGCAGCACGAAAACTGCCCGGTAACCCGGGGGCAACTGCTCCACCGCGCGCTGCAAGTTGACCCGGTCCAGCGAGCCGCTCAACCGCACATCCAAAGTCCCGAAATCCCGGCGCGGCGTTCCGGAATCTTCGTCCGGATCGGTTACCTGCTCGAGCGAAGTTTCCTTGCCGGACTTCTTGCGCAATTTCATCAGCACGACGTTCACCGCCAAGCGATGAAGCCAGGTGGAAAACGCGGATTCGCCGCGAAACGTGGAGATCTTCCGGAAAAGCTGAAGGAACGCCTCTTGCGTCAGGTCTTCCGCCTCGGCCGTGTTCCCGACCATCCGGAGACATAGAGAGTACACACGGCGGTTGTGCACTCGGTAAAGGCCCTCGAAGGCCGCCGCGTCTCCCTGCTGGGCCAGTCGGATCAAATCCGGTTCTGGTATGTCCCCAGTCTCCATTCGTCTCGCTCGGGTCACGCTACCCGCCGGGACGCATCGATCATTGCGATGCGGTGGTCTTTCCAAGAGTTGTACTTCCCCTCTTTGCACTTGCAGCACAGTTCTCTTGCCTCTGGCCCGCCGTTGCGGACGATTGGGAAACGGAATTGCCTAAGATGCAAGAGACCGACAGAGTGTTGTCGTCCCATTTTCGTCGGAATTGGCGCGTACGTCCAGTGGAGCGACGAATCCGTTCGTGCGGCGCAGTGTAAAGCCCGAACAATGACTGCACGAGATGAGGTCCGGACCAGCCGCGATGTTAGGCCGTAGCGCCTGAAAGACGCGGCTTCGCGCGCAGCGGTTTGGCCGAGGGCACGGCATCCAAATCTCTCGCCAGCCCCGGTAATTGTTCCGACGGGAGCGCCCGCAGAAAAGATTTTAAGACCACCTCGGTTTCCCGCAGGCATGTGTTGAAATCGTAGTGGAGATCGTCGAGCGTAAGCCATGAAGCGATTGGCTGCGTGTCCATGCCTTTCGCGATATCTCCGGCGGCTTCGCGGAACTCCTGGTCCAGATCTGCGAGCATCTCGGAAAGTATTCGCAACTTGTGGAAAAACCGGGAACGGCCGCGAAAAAGAACGTGGTGAATCAGCCCGTTCCAGGATGCAGCGTTCTGCGCCTTGTTGCCGCGGAAGAATTGGGAATTCAGCGGTCTCACGGCGGGCAGATCGGAAATAGAACGCGCGCGCTGTTGAAGAGTGGTGCAGAGAGTTGCAAGCGAGGCTGCCAGCACCTGGAGCAGGTCGGCGGAAACCGCGACTTGTTGGCGGGCGCAAACCAGCTCCCCACGAGAGCGCAAGGACAGTGCATCGTCCAGCGCCACGCTCATCATCGCGTACGCGCATTCCCACCGGCTTACGACGATATCAAAGAGTTCGCTCTTGTCTCGGGGAAGGACCGTGATCCAGTCATCCGAAACAGTGCGACGCGCTGACGTGGACAGCGTCTTTCGCCTAGGAAACACCACCGCCCCCAACTAGCTCGCCATTATACCACCGGATTCAAGTTCGGCGTGGTTTCTTGACGCTCCGCAAATCCGACCGATATACTGAATCGCGGCTCGGCGGAGCCGGTCCCTATCAAAGAAAGGCTTACCTTGGAATTTGAACCGCTCGATCAGTATCAGCAGCGCCGCAAAAAACTGACCGAAATCGAAGCTCTGGGTTACCCGCCTCATCCGCACAAATTTGATTGGAGCCATACTCCCAAGCAGGTTGTCGAGCAATTTGGCGCTCGTACGGCCGAGGAACTTGCCGCGGCGAATGTTGACGTACGAGTGGCTGGCCGCCTGGTGGCGCTGCGTCCGCACGGAAAGGCCGGCTTCGCGCATGTGGCCGGCGACGGAGCGCGGCTGCAGGTTTACGTGCGGCTCGATATCGTGGGAGAGCAGATGTTCAAGCTGTTTCAGCTTTTGGATTTGGGCGATATTGTGGGCGTTTCCGGCCATCTTTTTCGCACGAAGACCAACGAGCTGACCATCAAGGTTGAAAAGTTGCAGCTGCTCACGAAAGCTCTACTGCCGCTGCCGGAAAAATGGCATGGACTGGCTGACGTGGAGATGCGTTACCGCCGTCGGTATCTGGATCTGATTGGTAACGAGAGGGCACGGGAGATTTTTCTTCGGCGTGCGCAGATCATCCGCGAGCTGCGCCGGTTTTTCGACGAGCGCGGTTACGTGGAAGTTGAGACGCCGATGATGCATCCGATTTTGGGCGGAGCCACCGCGCGTCCATTTGTGACGCATCACAACACGTTTGACATGGACTTGTATCTGCGCATCGCGCCCGAGCTGTATTTGAAAAGGCTGGTGGTGGGCGGTATCGATCGCGTTTACGAGATCAACCGCAACTTCCGGAATGAAGGCATCGACGCGATTCATCAGCCCGAATTCACGATGCTCGAGTTTTATCAGGCCTATAGCGACGGGCCCGCGCTCATGGATTTGACCGAGGAGCTTTTGCGCGGCTTGGCGGAAAAGGTTTGCGGCAGCGCGAAACTCCCATTTGGAGACCACGAGATCGATTTCGGGCATTTCGAGCGCTTTTCGATGCGTCACGCAGTCTGCAAGTACTGGCCAGCCGCCGCAGGCGCCGCTCCGAGCGAAAGCGAACTTGCCGACAAAGAAAGCTGCCGCAAGGTGGCGGAGCGCTTCAACCAGTTTGCCCGATCGAACGGTTTGGACGAGGCTCGTTACGACGAGGCGATTTCCGCCGGTGAATTGACTGGCGAACTATTCGAAGCGATTGCGGAGCAGCACCTGGTGCAGCCCACGTTCATTTACAATTTTCCCGTGGAAATTTCGCCGCTGGCCAAGCGCCGCGAAGATGACCCGTCGCTAACGGAACGCTTCGAGCTTTTTATCGCGGGCATGGAAATCGCCAACGGCTTTTCCGAGCTGAATGATCCGGACGATCAGGAGCGCCGGTTCCGGGCGCAGGTGGAAAAGGGCGGGCAGGAGATGCCGAAAGAAGTAGATATTGATTACATTCGCGCCCTCACCCACGGCATGCCACCCACGGCGGGCGAAGGCGTTGGCATCGATCGCCTGGTGATGTTGCTGACCAACTCACACGCGATCCGTGAAGTGATTCTGTTCCCTTTGCTGCGTGCGGGAGCTGTGGAAGAAACCGTTGGCGCCAATGCACAGCGAGAATCAGCATCCGGCCTGCAGCCGGATGAGCAATCCAAGTGACATTCGAATGGCTGGTGGCGAAGCGGTATTTGCGGTCGCCGAACCGGCCTCCGGTGCTGCGCCTGGTGACGTTTCTCGCCAGTCTCGGCGTAGCCGCGGGTGTGATGACGCTGGTGATCGCGCTGTCGATGAACACGGGCTTTCGCGAAGCGATTCGCAACCGGCTGCTGAGCGTCACTGCGCACGTTAATCTAAAGCCGACCAGTCCCGAGGGCATTCGCGATTATCGAGCGCTGATGGCCAGGCTTTCGAAAGCTCCGGGGGTGCAATCGATTGTTCCGGCCGTTTACGACACGGTGCTGCTGTCACGCGGCGGTCACGCCCGCGGAGTAGTGCTGAAGGGGGTTGATCCGGAGCTGGAGCGTAAAGTGGATGGCGCGCTTCAGCATCTGGAGGCCGGATCGGCGAATTTCGCGCCGGATGCGGACGGCGTGCCGGCTCTGATCGTAGGGCGCTTGCTGGCTGAAGATCTGAATATCTCGGTTGGCGATTATCTGACGCTGACCAGCCCGCAAGGGAATCTGACTCCGTTTGGAATGGTGCCGCGTTCGATCCGATTTCGAGTGGCAGGCATCTTCGATTCCGGCTTTTACGATTACGACTCGAACTGGGTATTCGTGACGCTCCATTCCGCTCAGGAACTTGCGGGGGTGGGCGATGTGGTCAGCTTGCTCGAAGTGCGCGTAAAAAATCTCGACCAGGCGCGATCCGTCGCGAACGAGCTGGTGCGGCGCGCCGGCCCGGGATTCATCTCGGACACGTGGATGCAGGAAAACCAGGCGCTATTTCGCGCGCTCAGCCTGGAGAAACTGGTCACCGCGCTTTTCATTGGATTGATCACCTTCGTCGCCGGGCTAAATATTCTGGTGGTGCTGACCATGACAGTGAGCGATCGCGCGCGCGATATCGCGGTGCTGATGGCGGTAGGAGCGCGCCGCGCGCAGATCCGTCTGATTTTTGTTTTGCAAGGGCTAGTGGTCAGCGTAATTGGGACGCTGATTGGACTGGTTGCCGGCTACGGGATTGCGTGGACCGCCAATCATTGGCGATTGATCCCGCTGAATCCGGAAGTGTACGCGATTCCGTACGTGCCGTTTCACGCCAACGGTTTTGACGCGTTGTGGATCGCAGCGGCGGCGCTGGCCATCAGCGTCGCGGCTACGATTTTGCCGGCGCGCTCCGCGTCGCGGATTTTACCCGTAGACATTTTGCGGTTTGAGTGAGGCCAAAGTGGGTGTATTCCATGGAGTTCCAAACCGCAATTTTTGCTGAACTATGGGAGCGGTTCGATCAGTAATTCAGTCATTCTCGATAGGCGTTTCGATTCGTTCCGGTGTCGCTAGCGTGGTAAAATCTATATTGTAGACCAATGAAAGTGTCGCAAATTGGCACGGGTGGTGCTGGGAAAAGGGAAATCAGGGTTATAACTGGGAAACAGATTAGGTTTAGAACCGTAGCTGGGCGGATTAGGTTTCTGTAATAGAAGGAGATACGCGCGGCCGAGTTCGGCATCTAAAGTGAGTAAGAGAATTAAGACATGAATAGGCTAGCCAGTACGGTGATAGCAGATGAGGAGACGCGGACTAGCTCGTCTGAAGTCGGCGGTGCGATCCTCCGAACCGAGGGGCTGCGCAAGGAGTTCAACTCCGGGCGTCAGGAGATTGTGCCTCTGGACGGAATCGACTTCTCGGCTGAGCGGGGCGAATTGATCGCAATCGTGGGCCCATCGGGTTCGGGAAAAAGCACGTTTTTGCATCTACTGGCCGCGCTGGACACTCCGACGAGCGGTACAGTATACTTCGCCGGAGATTCGCTTCTCTCGCTCGCCGAATCAGAACTGGCAGATTTTCGCAATCGTTCGGTAGGTTTCGTTTGGCAGCGGCACCATTTGCTGCCGGATTTTACCGCCGCGGAAAACGTTGCGATCCCGCTGCTGGTGCGGGGTAAGCCGGCAGCAGAGGCGTTGCGAACGGCGGAAACCTGGTTAGGGGAAGTGGGGTTGGCCAGTCGCGCGGAACAACGTGCCGGGGAACTTTCGGGAGGCGAACAGCAGCGTGTGGCCATTGCCCGCGCGCTGGTGAACGATCCCGTGTTGTTGCTGGCCGATGAACCTACCGGCGACCTGGACGAACGGAATGCGGCAGGGGTGTTCGATCTGATCGAACGGTTGCACCGGTCGCACCGTCTTACCACGATATTAGCAACTCATAATCTTATACTGGCGCGGCGGGCGGATCGTGTACTCGCCTTGCAGCACGGCAAGCTTGCGCCGGGCGCGGAAGCGCTTGCGGACAATGCAGTTTCGGTGACGCAGGTGGCAGGCTCTGCGGCAAACGTGCCGGGAGGACTCGGGTGAACCGTGTTTGAACGCTATACAGAGAAGGCGCGGCGCGTAATTTTCTTCGCTCGGTACGAAGCGAGCCAGTACGGCAGCCCGTACATTGAGACGGAGCACTTGTTGCTTGGCTTGCTGCGCGAAGACAAGGCGCTGGCGAACCGCTTTCTGCGGACCCATGGCTCAATCGAGTCGATTCGCAAAGAGATCGAATCACGCATCACGGTGCGCGAACGGATTTCCACGTCGGTCGAAGTGCCACTGAGTCAGGAATGCAAGCGGATCCTCAACTACTCAGCGGAAGAAGCAGAACGTCTGGGCCATAAGCACGTGGGAACGGAACACCTGCTGCTGGGTGTGTTACGCGAAGAGAAATCCTTTGGCGCCGAAATCTTGCAGGAACGGGGATTGCGGCTTTCCACTGTGCGCGAGGAGTTAGCGCGGAGTGCGGGAGAGAAGGTGCCTGTGAACCGGCCAAAAGAAACATCTCTACTTGCCGAATTCAGCCGTGATTTGACGCAAGCGGCCATGGAGGGCCAGCTCGATCCGCTCGTGGGCCGTGACCGCGAGCTCGAGCGCGCCATCCAGATTTTGTGCCGGCGCACGAAAAATAATCCCGTGCTGATAGGCGAACCAGGCGTGGGCAAGACCGCGATTGTGGAAGGCTTGGCGCAACGGATCGCCGATGGCGACGTACCGCCGTTCCTCGCGGACAAGAGGATTCTCTCGCTCGATTTGTCGCTGATTGTGGCCGGAACGAAATACCGCGGCCAATTCGAGGAGCGCCTGAAAACCATCATGAAGGAACTGATGGAGAGCCAGAACGCTATCGTATTTATCGACGAGCTGCACACGCTGGTGGGCGCCGGGTCGGCGGAAGGTTCTTTGGACGCGGCCAACATCCTGAAACCGGCCCTGAGCCGCGGAGAAATTCAATGCATCGGCGCGACCACTCCTGGCGAATATCGCAAGTCAGTGGAAAAGGATCGTTCGCTGGAGCGCCGCTTCCAGGCCGTGAAGGTTCCTGCGCCGGGCGAAGACGACGCCATTCGCGTGCTGCAAGGCGTGCGCGACCGTTACGAGAAGTTTCACGCGGTCAGCTACACGGAGGACGCGATCCGCTACGCCGTGTATCTTTCGAACCGCTACATTCCAGACCGTTTCCTGCCCGACAAGGCCATCGATCTGTTGGACGAAGCCGGCGCGCGCGTGAAGCTGCGCCAAGCCATGCTGCCGGACGAAGTGTCCGAAGTGCAAAAGCGCGTGAAATTCATCACCCATCGCATGGAAACGGCTATCGCCAATCATGAATTCGAGAAGGCGCGGTTCTACTCCGAAGAGGAGCGCAAGGAAAAAGAGCATCTGCGCAGTCTGCGCGAGAAGCTAAAGATCGACGATTCGTCCACCGGTATCGTGACGCGCGAAGATATCGAAGAAGTGGTGGCGCGCTGGACGGGAATCGCGGTCACCTCAATCAAGGAAGACGAGCAGCAGAAATTGCTGCGCATCGAGGAAGAACTGCACAAGCGCGTCATCAGTCAGGATCGCGCCATCACAGCGCTCGCTCGCGCGATTCGCCGCAGCCGCGCCGGATTGAAGGCGCCCGGGCGCCCGGTGGGCTGCTTCTTGTTCCTTGGCCCGACCGGCGTTGGCAAGACGGAAGTGGCGCGGCGACTGGCGGAGTTCCTGTTTGGCAGCGAAAAATCGCTGGTCCGCTTCGATATGTCCGAGTACATGGAAAAGCATTCGGTGTCGAAGCTGATCGGCGCGCCTCCGGGATACGTGGGGTACGAAGAGGGCGGCCAACTGACGGAACGCGTGCGCCGTACTCCGTATTCGGTGATCCTGCTCGATGAAATCGAGAAGGCTCATTCCGACGTGTACAACATTCTTTTACAAGTTTTTGAAGACGGACAATTGACAGACGGCCTGGGCAATACTGTAGACTTCCGCAACACCATTATCATCCTGACGTCGAACCTTGGCGCGAGGCAGCTACAGAAGCAGTCCGGATTGGGTTTCCAGTCAACGGACTACTCGGTCGCGGCGAAGAGCCAGGATGAAATGGTTATGGGCGAGGTCAAGCGAGCGTTTAACCCGGAATTCTTGAACCGGTTGGACGAGGTAATCTTGTTCAATTCGCTCACAGAGGACGACCTGCTGCGCATTATCGAATTGCTGGTGGGCCAGATTAACGACACGCTGGTGCACCGGCAAGTGCAGATCGTCTTGACGCCCGAGGCGCGTCAGTGGATTCTCGAGAAAACCTGCACCGATCGAAACTACGGTGCGCGGCCGCTACGCCGCGCATTGCAGAAGTACGTCGAAGACCCGCTATCGGAAGCTCTGATCCAGGGCGGATTGCAGCGGCCTGCTTCGCTGGAGATTTATCTCACCGGCGAAGGCTTGGCCTTCCGGCCGGTGGCGGAAGCAACCCCAGTGGCCCACTAAGAATCCTACTCGCGCGAGCCGGATCAATCACGCCCGGCATAGGGGAGCACACCATTTTGTGCGGGGACTGCGGCCTTGACTAGGTCTATGGCCGCGACCAGAATTCTATTCTCGCGCGCACCTAAGTTCGTGGTGGTCGTCTCCCTGCTTTGCGTGGCGATGGTGCTGCCGGTGCGGGCGCAGCAGGCGCCACAGGCGTCGCAGCCTTCCAATCAGCACTACATCATCAGCAAGATATTTTTTGAAGGGAACCGCCGAATTCAGCGGGATACGCTGTTGGCGCGCATTTTTTCGCGTCCCGGCGATCCTTACAGCGTGGATGCGCTCGAACGGGATTATCGCGCGCTGTGGAACACGCAATTTTTCGAGGATATTCGCCTGGAAGTGCAGAACGATCCCGACAATCCCAACGGGAAAATTGTGATTTTCCACGTCGTCGAGCGGCCGATCATCCGGCGCATCGAGTACAAGGGCGAAAAATCGATCACCGAGTCCGATATTCTGGACGCCTACAAAAAAGAACATGTGGACATGACGGTGGAGAGCCAGTTTGATCCCACTAGGATCAAACGCGCCGAAGTGGTGATCAAAGAACTGCTGGCGGCGCACGGGCGTCAATTCGCCACGGTCAAGGCCACCTACGAGCGCATCGCGGCTACCAACGCGGTGAAACTAACGTTCATCATTGATGAAGGGCCGAAGGTAAAAGTCGGCACGATCAAGTTTATCGGCAACAAGGCTTTCTCCGACAAAACCTTGATTTGGTCGATGCACAACGACCGGCCGGTCGCCATTCCACTGAAATTCACGTTCATTCCCATCATGAGCAAGACGTTTGACCAGGACAAGCTGAACGAAGATTTGGAAGTCGGCATCCGCGGCCTGTATCAAGACCACGGCTACTTCAAGGTCAACGTCAACGTGGCGAGCGTCAAAACTGTGACCCTCAACAAGGGGGGTATACCTGGGCCGTGGCCGTTGATCGGAGCGAACCACGGCAAGGCCACGGACATCACCATCAAGATTGACGAAGGCGCGCAGTACCACATGGGGACGCTCACCTTTCGCAGCTCCGATCCCGATCAGGGGCTGATTTTCAAGCCGGCGTACTTGAAGGCCATCTTCCCGTTGAAACCGGGCGACATTTTCGACGCCGACAAGATCCGCAAGTCGCTAAAAAGCTATACGCAACTTTACGGCGAGTACGGCTACATCGACTTTACGCCAGAGCCGCTTTTCGACGTTAATGACGCTAAAAAAGTCGTCAACCTGACGATGCAGTTTGACCAGGAAAAGCAATACTTCGTCCGGCGCATCCAATTCGTCGGGAACACCACCACGCGCGACAAAGTGATCCGCCGCGAACTTCTTCTGGACGAGGGACAGATTTACAACAATCGCCTGTGGGAACTGAGCATCCTCCGGCTGAATCAGCTGGGCTATTTCGACAAGATCAAGCCCGAAGATGCCGATCTGAAGCGCAACGTGAAAAAGGGAACCGTCGATATCACGCTGAAGCTGAAGGAAAAGGGCAAGCAGTCGATCAGCTTCTCCGGCGGCGTCAGCGGACTCGCGGGCACTTTTGTGGGAGCTTCGTACCAGACCAATAACTTCCTCGGCCTGGGAGAGACGCTCACGCTCTCTGCGCAAATCGGCAACATCCAGAACGACGTTCAGTTCGGCTTTACCGAGCCCTATCTCTTCGACCGTCCAATTTCCACGGGATTTACGGTTTTCTACGACAAGTTCGATTACAACACCGCCAGGCAGGAAGGACTGCTGTTTGGCCAGCAGGTAGCGATCAACCCGGCGCTGCAGGAAAACTACAATACGGATTCCAAGGGCTTTACGCTTTTCGCCAGCTATCCGCTGCGCAAACTTTCCAAGGCCGGTTTCACCCGCCTCGGCGTAACCTACACTTGGTCGACAACCAACATCACCTCGTTCAGCTCATCGGCCACGCTCCTGTTTGAGCTGACAAAATTCACCAGCCTGGCGGGACCGAACGCTTTAGACGGCATTCAGCAGAGCCAGATCATGCCGACCATCTCGTACAACAGCGTGGATAGCCCGGTTTTCCCGACGCACGGAAAGAGCTTTTATTACGGGGCGGGCTTCGAGGGGGGACCGCTGGGTGGCAACGTCAACACCCTTAGCCAGAACGTTCAATTCAAGTATTACCATCCCAGCTACCATCACCGGAACGTTTTCGCATTTAACTTCCAGAGCAACATGATCACCGGCTACGGAGGCAAGGACGTTCCTCCCAACAACCGCTACTACCTGGGTGGCGAGCAAGACGTTCGCGGGTTCGACTTCTACACCATCTCGCCATTCGTTTATATTCCCTCGTCGACCACCGTCAACGTAACGTTCACCAATCCTCAGCTGCTGAATGAGGGCCGGCCGGCAATTGAGAGCGTGCCGATCAACGTTCTCGAATTCGTGCCCAGCCGGCCGGGCGGCGATCTGACGGCTGTGTCCAATATCGAATACCGTATTCCGATCTATCAGAATTACGTGCAGCTGACGTTGTTTAACGACATTGGACTGAGCGGAATTTTGCGGCCGTCGCAGCTGGCGCTCGACCCCGCGGCCATCGCTCCGCTTCAGCAGCAATATCCCAATCCGGATTTTCCGTGCACGCTGGGAGCGCCGTGCGTGCACATTCCGACGACTTTGCCCATCGCCGGAGGCACGAATTTCCGGCCCCACACTTCGGCGGGCATCGAGCTCGACTTCCAGCTCCCGATTATCCAAGCGCCCTTCCGCATCTATTACGCGTACAATTACCTGCGCTTAAATCGGGTGATTGCGCCTCCGCTGGGAGGCTACTACGTGCAGCCCGCGGTTCGGCAGGCGCTGCAGCAGCTCGGGGTTTACGACACGCAAGTCACGCCGGAACTGCAGCAGATTCTGCTTCAAGCGCAGTCATCGCAAACGATTCCGCCCAGCTTGTTCGAGGCGCCGTCGGTGCTGCGTTTTGCAGTGAGCAGGACATTTTGATCGAGCGTCACATGCGAGCTATCGGAAACCAAGGGAGCGGGACTTTGTCGGCGCGGCGAACACGAGTGAAGACGCCAGGGGGATGCGCATGAAAGCGTGGGTTCTAGGCGCGGTGATTATCTTCACCGTTTGTATTGCTGGTTGCGGAGGCAATTCGACCACGGTCGCCGTCACGGTGACCGGGCCGACGGCTGCCAACACCGGATTTCCTGTGCCGGTGAATGGCTCCGTGCAGCTGGGTGCCACGGTTAGCGGAATCACCGCGCAAACCGTGTACTGGCAGGTGTGCCTTCATGTTTCGGCGGTGACCAATTCAACTGGCCAACCAACTACGTCGCCCACCGACTGCACCCCTGCGTACAGCACCTCGCAGTGTACCGTTCCCACTGTGTCCAGCCCGCTTACTGGTTATGGAACGATTACTCCAAACGGTCTCTACACGGCGCCTGCGAACGTACCCTCGCCGAATATTGCGTACGCCGTCGCCACCAGTTGCGTGAATCCGACGTACTTTGGCACTTTCGAACTCATTGTCAAATCGGGTTATTCAGTCTCGATTACACCCACAACGGCTACCATCGCTACCGGCCAGACGTACCAGTTCAATGCGACCGTCAAAGGCCCTGGAACTTCCGGCGTAAATTGGGCGGTCTGCACTTCTGTGGCGGGATCCAGTGGTTTGACCTGCGGAGGCCCGGGCCTTGGAATGATTACCGGCAGCGGGGCTTATACTGCGCCCGCAACGATTCCCCCCTCGGCAGTCACTATTCAGGCCACCTTGGTGACTGATTCAACGCAGACTGCCACAGCCACCGTCGATGTGGTGGCAGCCGCGGCACCCACGATTACCAGTATGGATCCGACGGTGGCTGCGGCCGGCTCAGCGCAGCAGGACGTCTACCTAACCGGCACGAATTTCCTTTCGACTGAAGACGTTTTTGTCGGTCCGAATGGTCAAACGCCGGTCGCCGTGCCGACCACGATCCTTAGCACTACTCTGATTCGCGCCACAATTCCGGAGGCGGCGCTGGCGCAGGCCGGTCCATTGGATGTGACGGTCCAGACTCCCGACGGCAGTTTGACCGCTCCGGTGGCGAAGACGATGACTCTCTTCGCCACCAGGCCCGCTCTGATCGCGTCCTTGCCGGATAGCGTTTCGCAATCGACGGGAGGCACCGTCACGCTATCCGGCGGATTCTTCTCCGGAGCAAACGTCAACCTCACAACTCCGAGCTTCAACGGCGCTCCTCTGAGCACATGGTCGCTCAAGAGCAGCCGACAGCTTTCTTTCACTCTGCCGGGAACGGCAGTTCCCACGGCCGGCCTGTATCCGATCGTTCTCAAGAACGCAGGCGTGATCCCCGTTGCTGGAATGAATCTCGCCGTCACGCCGGACGCAAATTTGATCGCTTCAGGACCGGTAGCTGGACCGATCGCCGTGGGTACCGAGCCAACGTCCGTCGCCATCGATAAGGCCGATGGCATCGCCGTCATCGCAAACACGGGAAGTAACAACGTCACGCTCGTAAATCTTACGTCCCGTACCGCAGTGGGAAATATTGCCGTCGGTATTCAGCCGACTGGCATTGCCGTGGACGACCAGTTGCCGGACCCTGTCGCGCTCGTTGTGAACAGCACAGACCAGACCGTCACCGCAATCGATTTGACCACGCAGCTCACCACGACCATCTCCGTATCGATTAGCGCGGGATCGAATCCCTCGTTGCCGGTTGCAATCGGGGTCAATCCGATGACGGCACAGCCCGTTCCGGGTGTAACTCCTGTTGTCCACCGAGCCCTCGTCGCGTACAGCTCTTCGAATCAGGCAACGGTGCTTGACGTTTCCGATGTAAGCGGCAAGCCGGTGCTTTCAATCGTGCAAACTATCGGAAGCAGCGCAATTCTGTCGTACAGCACGGGACCGCATCCGTCCGTAGGCATCGATCCGCGCCTCAACTGGGCCATCGTCACCCCAGGTGGCTCGGGAACGATTGGCATCGTGGATTTAGGGCGAGATCCCGTCCCCGGCGTGGACGTTGGACGCGTGCCGCAGGTAATCGCCGCGTTGTCGGTCTCTACAACCGTCCAGGGCATCGGAGTCAATTCGGAGACGCACCAGGTGTTGTTGAGCGATCCAACCAGCGGAACGCTCACTACGTTCAGTCCTCTCAATGATTCCGTCACCACGGTCACAAATCCTTGCTCCGGGCCGCCACCGTGCACGGGCGCGCCTTTCAGCGCCATCGGATACAGCGCCGCCGCCGTAAATCCCCTGGAGAATGTGGGTGTTGCGGTCGCGAGTGGAAATGCCGTGGTCGTGAATTTGGAAAGCGGCGTGGTGCTGAAATCGGTGACCGGTTTGGCGAGCTCGTCGGCCGCGCAAGCCGTAGCCGTCGATCCGGTCACGAACCAAGCGGTCGTGGTGAATTCGGACTCTAACTCCGTCTCGATTCTTTCTCTCGGCGGAGCTCTGAACCCGATGCAGATTGTGGAGACCAGCCCCGCGACAACATTTACGTCCAGCGCGCCGCTCACTCTCACGGTGACTGGGAATTTTCTACAGGGTTCACAGGTACGTCTCGACCAGCAGATTTTGGCCACCACTGGATGTGCGAGCGGGCCTTGCCGGCAATTGACCGCGATTGTTCCGGCTGCTTCGCTCGGTTCAGCGGCGCGCTACACACTCGACGTGGTGGGACCTGCGCAACAAGTCTCTAACGTCGAAGATTTCACGGTAATACAGACGATTCCGGTGGGCACGACCCCTGTGGGCGTGGCTATTGATACGGACCGCGATCTTGCGGTGGTCACCAACTCGGGGAGCAACAACGCCTCGCTGGTGTCGCTGGCCGAAGGCACCAATTCGCCGCTGTCTCTCGGACCAGTTGGCGAGCTGCCCTATTCGCCCGTGCAGGTTGGCAGTGCGCCGGCGGGCGTGGCCGTGCTGTCCCGCGCTGGAATCGCGGTGGTGGCAAACAATGGCAGCAACGATGCCACGGCGATCGACGAAACGGGAGTCAACACGCCCGCGACCGTGACCCTCTGCGGCGCAAACTGCGTGGGCCCGACCGGAGTAGCTGTGAATCCCGACACCTCTACTGCCGCTGTTACCAGCGCCGATTACGGCCCCACGTTTACCTCCAGTATATTGAGCACTTTTCCGCTGACCTCCGCGGCTTCGTCTGCCTCGGGAAGCATCACCGTGGATCAGGGCGCCGTGGCCGTGGCTATCGATCCATATCTGGATTATGCAGCTGTGGCCACCGCTTCGTCGGCGAGTAGCGTCGATATCATCGACTTGGCCACTGATTCGAAAGTGGGAGGCATCACGGGCGTGCTGCAAAACCCGAGCGGCGTCATCTTTGATCCCGTCAACCAGGTGTTCCTGACTGCGGATAGCCTGCAGAACGCGGTATCGATCATCGATCCGGCCACATTCCTTCCCACGTCCGTCGCTGTCGGCATTGCGCCGACCTCGCTCGATTACAACTACCAGACCAGCACGCTGGTGACGGTGAATGGCCCAAGCCGGACGATGTCGATCATGGCGTATCTTTGCCCGCCGACGGGCTCTGCGCCCACCTGCATTGGCCCTCAAGTGCGGTCGGTGCTTGGGATCGGAGGCTCGCAGACGTCCAGCACGGTTTTAGGGGCCAACGCGGTGGCCATCGATCCGAAGCTGAATCTGGCGGCTGTGGTGGATCCGGACAACAACCGCCTCTTATTGATCCCGTTGCCGCGCTGATGGCGATTTTCGGCGTCGGAGCCGCAAATTCATGGCACACCATGTGGGGCGGTAAGGGCATCGACGGAACGTTAGTGGCAAAGAGATTTTTTGCCGGGATGGAGCAGCGATATACCGAGTGTCACGTCTAAAAGCACTGGAATTCGCCGCCCACTATACCCGGCGAAAACGCAGCAAATCCGATTGACCATGTTCGTGCACGCCGCTATAATCGCGCATTTCAATTTGGCGGCAATTCTCCGCGCGATTCGAATCAGGAGTAATTAATTAAGGAGTGAGAATGAAGATCCGAACGGTTGTTCCAATTGTGGCTGCACTGTTGATGACGCCTGTCGTGCGGGCGCAGTCGGCTGCGACCAGCGCTGCACCAAATAAAGTCGGCATCATCAATATTCAGGCGGCGATCCTAAGCACTGGGGAAGGAAAACAAGCCAGCGCCGAGCTGCAGTCCCAGTTTGCGCCGCGGACGGCCGAACTGCAAAGCCTGCAAAAGCAGATCGCCGACATTCAAAACCGGTTGCAGACTGGCGCCACCACGTTGAGCGAAGAGGAAACCGCCCGCTTAACGGATCAAGGGCAGCGCCTGAGCCATACGTTGCAGCGCAAGCAACAGGACGATCAGGACGATTTCAATGATGCCCGGCAAGACGCGGTAAACCGCATCGGGCGTAAGATGATGGCCGTGTTGGATAAGTACGCCAAGGAGCATGGCTACTCGGTGATTCTGGACACGTCGTCGCAGCAGACGCCGGTGATCTATGCGTCGAACCAGGTGGACCTCACGGAGGAACTTGTGCACCTTTACGACCAGGCCTATCCGGTTAAAACGTCCGCGCCCGCGGCACCTGCGAAAAAGAAGTAGTAGAGGCTTCTCGCCCGATCATTGCTTCGGCGGCCGGGCTCTCGTTGAGAGCTTGGCCGCCGCTTGTTTTAGCGGCCTTCTCGTACGCCGCGTTTGTTCCCGCGCGTCGCATCAGCTATCATGTTTCCGGAAAAAGTCGCGATCTTCTTCTGCACAAATTACATCTCGCCAGCGACTTAGGAGGATGGGCATGGCCATTTCCGTGGGAGCACCCGCGCCGGATTTCACTCTGAAGGACCAAAACCAGAAGGAAGTCAAACTGTCGGATTTCAAGGGCAAGAAAAATGTGGTCGTCGTTTTTTACCCGCTGGACTGGAGCCCGGTCTGCACCAACGAGCACGTTTGCTTCGTGAACGACATGAAGCGCTTCGAAGAGCTAGACGCGCAGGTGCTCGGCATCAGCGTGGATAGCGTCTGGTCGCACAAGGCATTCGCGGACAAAATGCACATTCAATATCCGCTGCTGGCTGATTTTCAACCGCGCGGAGCGGTGGGAGATAAGTTCGGCGTCTATCTTGCGGATAAAGGGATCACCGGCCGCGCAATCGCGATTGTTGACCGGCAAGGCAAAGTCGCCTGGTTCAAGAACTACGACATTCCGACCGTCCCGGATATAAAGGAAGTTTCGGAAGCTCTCGCCAAGGTTCAGTGAAAAACGTCCAGTAAACCCGGCTGGGATAGAATTTTATTGTTTTGACGTCGAAGTCGCGGAGGGTGCGCCGGTGGATGATCGCGCCGGCGTCTTCTCCGCAAACGTGCGGATGTAATCCACAAGCGCCCAGCGGCCCTGTTCGTCGATTTTGTCCTTGAAAGCGGGCATCGGCAGGCGACCGTACGTGATTTGCCAATACAGCTCGCCATCGGAAACGCTGCGCATTTTTGAGACGTCCGTGAAATCGCCTGGAGCGACGGAAAGCTCCGCCGCTTTTTCGCCGTGCCCGTCGCCGTTCCCGCCGTGACAGCTCTGGCAGTGTAGCTGGTAAAGCTGTTTTGCTTCCGCCAGCACCGCTGGCGTGGTCGGGACCGGATTCTTCAGCTTGCGAGCTTTGGCTATGGTGCTCCACCTGCTCACCGCGAATCCGAGCACAATAAACAGGATCAGCAGGCCGACGAAGAGCGCAACGAGGGCCAATAGACGCAGGTTCTTTTTGGGCGGGTTCTTGACACCACGATTCTGATTCGTTGCGCACACTCCTTCAGAATGGCGATTCGCGCGAACTCAAATTTTGGCATATGGCTTTCGGATTTCCCAGCAGCGTTCGCAAACTTCGGCGAACGAGCTGAGCTACTGGAGATGGTGTCCAGCAGGCCACAGACGGTGTGGGAGCAGGTACGTGAAGCCCGCAAACAGCTCCCAACGCGTGGAAGTGTTCGTCAGCCCCCGATCGAATCCGGCGTCGAGAACAAGATTGGGACGCTCCGCGTAGCTGAGCGCCCAGAGATTTCCGACAGCGTTGCTCCGGAGAAAAGGCTGGGTGAAGCGCCATATTTCACCGGATACCGTGAATTTCGCACCAACCGGGTGCGATACGGACAGAGTTTGTCCAAACTGCGCGCGACGCACCGCGCCATTGACGACTTCGTTGAATAGATAATTCGTATCGTAGTGAAAGCCCTTCACATCCGCGCTGAACAATAGCGTCATCGAATTTCGATAACTGCCAATGTCCAAGTCTGGCGCATCACCGGCGTACACTCGGCCAAAGTAGCTGACCGCGATCGTCGGCCGCGCACCCTGGCCTTGATACGCCACTCCTTGCAGACCCAGCGTCACATCACCGGTGCCGTTTGCGGATGCGTCATCGACTGTGGAACGCGCGAAGGGCTCGGTGGATGCGAGCAGCTGCAAGCGCTGCGTGACCGCGATCTTCACCACTTCATTGACACTCGATTGAGAAGAAAGCTCCGGCGAATGCCACGCGCCCAATACGCCGCTCTCGAACTGAAGATAGCCTACGGGAGTAAGAGTCGCGGGCGTTGATACGGTCGGGCGCGCGGGATCGGCCGCGACTTCGTCTTGGGTCGAGGGCTGCGCCGCCTGCTGGCCAGACTGCGCCCTCGCGCCTCGCACGGTGATCAGCAGCAACATACACGCAGCGAAATAGTGCCGGACATAATCCATATCGAGGTTTTGTCCCTAAGCGCCGGTGATTACGCGCAAAGCTTCTCTGATCGCAACCGGCAGGCCGTAAAAGTCAAACGCCGTGATCAATATTGCCGAGCCCCACCCGGCAATGAGCAGAAACCATCCGATTCGCCATTTACCCATCTTTTTGCGAGAACTGGCGATGTGCAGCAGCGGGAACATCGCGAAAGGCAGCTGCAACGCCAAGACCACTTGGCTTAAGACCAGCAAGTCGTTCACGTTGCCGGCCCCTCGGATGCCGATGAAGATTGCCGTGGGAACGATCGCAAGCGACCGGGTAATCAGCCGGCGCGCCGCCGGTGAGATGTGCCAGTGCATGAAACCTTCCATCACCACCTGGCCGGCCAGCGTGCCTACAATCGTGGCGCTCTGGCCGCTGGCCAGCAGGGCGATGGCAAAAAGCCAGCTGGCCGCCGCTGTCCCCAGCAGAGGAGCGAGCGTCAAGTAAGCGCCTCGAATCCAGTCTGTGGAAGCATTGAAGTAGACGACGTGCCCGCCCGCGACAGTTACGCTGCTCTTCCCGTAAAAAACCAGCGCCGCCAACACCAGAATCGCAGCGTTGACCAGGAAGGCGACGGAGAGATTCGCGACTGCGTCGAGCGTGTTGAAACGAATTGCACTTCGGATGGATTCGTCGTCCCTCTTGAACTTTCGGCTTTGCACCAGCGCCGGGTGCAAGTACAAAACGTGCGGCATCACCGTCGCCCCGATGATCCCAATGGCGACGTACATCATCGCGGAAGTCCCCAGGTGTGGCGACATGATCGCTCGGCCCATCTCCAAAAAACTGGGCCGCGTTTGAGGCAGCACGAAGATTTCAATGTAATAGCAAGCAGCGATGGTCAGCACCAGCAGCAGCACCGTCGCCTCGATGGTCCTCATGCCAAACCGCTGCAATGCAAGCAACAGCAGCACATCGGCGCCCGTAATCACCACCGCCCAAAAAATCGGGATGCCAAACATCAGGTTCAACGCCACGGCACTTCCCAGAACCTCCGCCAGGTCGCACGCGATAATGGCCACCTCCGCCATCAGCCAGTTGGGAACGCGCGTCCACTTGGGATACCAGTCGTAGCAGCACTGCGCCAGATCGCGCCCGGTGGCAACGCCCACCCGCGCGGCGATGGTTTGAAGGAAGATCGCCATAAGACTCGCGAGCGCGACGACCCACAGCAGTCCATATTTGAATTGCGCGCCGCCCGCCAGATCGGTGCCCCAGTTGCCCGGGTCCATATACGCCACACTCACCAGAATCGCCGGGCCGAAGAACGCGATCATCTGGCGCCAGAAACCAGCGCCATGGTGAGGCACGGCTACGCTGCCGTGCAGGCCTTCCAACGAACGGCGATTAGCATTGGAAGCGGCGGTCTGGTCCGGTTGGTCCGGGGAATCTTGCGCCGGGTTCGCTCGTGAATTTATTTCGCTCATCAGGGAAGGAAAGTTCTCAGCGCGAACAGTTCGTCACTGCTCCGTTCGCGCGCCACGCTGCTCCGGCAATAATCTCGGTAAGCCCGCATAGTTAACCGAACTAAACATCCTATATAAACTACGCTTAACTTTTGTCGCGGTCAATCGAGGCAAATATCTAGTTTCCCGAAAGGCAGTCGAGCCGGGTTCGCGCTCTGCTATAGTGGCTGGTTCAATCTTTCAGCCCAAAATTGAGGAGAGGTCGATGTCCGATCCCGCGAAAACGCAACAGCAGCAAGTTCAGATCAAAGCCGACGAGAAGGAACTTCTCGGCCAATATTCCAATCTGGCCGTCGTTCACCACAACGCGGAGGAATTCACGCTGAATTTTGTCTATTTATTCCCGACCGTCCCGCAGGGAAAGTTGGTGGCCAGCCTGATCCTGAATCCGCGCCACGCGAAACGATTGCTGCGCGCGTTGCAGGAGAATATCGCGCGTTACGAGGCGCAGTTTGGCGCGCTTCCGGAAGGTCCGGGCCCTGGGCCGGAGCCTAACGTCGGGTTCGTGCAGTAGGGAATTGCTCGCGAAGCAGATTCGCCGGATTTTGCGGGCGGATTTCTTGGCGCTTCGAGCCGGGGAGAGATGTCTAGTTTTCGAAAGCGCCTTCGACCACCCAGCTTCCCCTCGGTTCCACGAATTCCAGGCCCACCGCGAAGCCGGTTCCTCTCGCTGGCTGGCAATACGCTACCCGTGCCGTTGCATGAAACGAGCCAGGCAGCGTGCTGATAATCAGCTCATCGTTTATTTTCCACCGCTGCGAGCTCCAGACTCGAGCTCCGCGCGAGCTGACGTTTTCCGTGAAGGTGGTCTCCGCCTCCCGCACTGTTGTTTGCCCCTTGATCTGTACTCCGACTTCCATCGGAATGCGCGCTTCCTTGCGTGGTGCGGTAAAAGCCTTTGGGTTCCCCATCCCAAGTGGCATTTCCATTTCCCCCCTCGTTTTTAAAGGCAAGCTGCGGCTGCGTGACTCAGGCGAAGTTTTTTTTGACCTATGCCTTTCATTTCGTAGAGCGCCGTGTCTGCCGCGCTCAAGAGTTGCTCGATCGTGGTCCCATCCGTCGGATACACAGCTTGCCCCAGACTGATCGCTAATCGCGGTTCTTCGCCGTCGTTCTGCAAGCGCTCGCCGATGCGTATGGCCGCTTGCTCAGCTTCGCGCTCGCCCGATTCCGGCAACACCAGCGCGAACTCGTCTCCTCCATACCGCGCCGGCGTATCGGTCGCGCGGCATGTGCCGCTCAGCACGTCGGCGACGCGCTTGATTGCCCGGCTGCCTACCAGATGCCCATATTTGTCGTTAATTTTCTTCAGCCCGTCCAAATCGAAAAGCAGCACGGCGAAACTGCGTCCGGTCCGCCGCGAACGTTCAATCTCGCTTTCAAGCACCTCGATCATGCGCCGGTGATTCGCCAGGCCGGTCAGTGAATCCGACGCCGCCAACCGGCTGACCTGGTCGAAAAGCTGCGCATTGTCGAGCAGCGTTCCGCCGAGCACCACCACATAGCTGAGCACCATGAGCCCATGTCCCAGCGTGTAGCAGGCGTCGAGCATGTGTTGCGACTCGCTGATGGTGAGGTGGCAAATCACATTGAGCCCCGCCGCCACAAATAGTGAGCGGTCGAGCCAGGTGTTCGCTTTTCGAAGCCGGCGCCCGTATCCGATCGTGGCCGCTATGTAAATCGCCGCAGGCAGCAGGTCCCAGGCGCGCGGAATCAGCGCGTCCGGGTGAATTCGCGGCGCGCGCGGGAGCATGAAATAAAACGCGCTGGTCAGATAGGCAATGGCGCCAACGATCATCGTGGCCGCTGCGATTTCCTTGCCCGGTTCGCGCGCCACCGGAACGCGCTTTTCCACCACCAGGGCAACCAGCAGCACTACGCCAAGCAGCGTTCGCCCGGCAAACCATCCCAAAGATATCTCCGTGGAATGGCTCGCAGCTGCAGGCATTCCGCGATAGGAAGTCATCCCGATGGCCGCTTCGATGAGCCCGGCCAGCACGAACCCGAACGCCAGGATCAGCGAAATGCGATCGTGCGTCCCGCGGAAGCGCACCATGGCGTTGGCCGCGAAAGTAAACGCGATCAGGCTGCCGGCCATATCGAGGTACGCGCCCAGCAGCGGATCGGCAGTGTAGGAAGAGTTTCGAAGTGCCCAAAGGATCGCCCCATATGCCAAGACGGCGACCACAGAAGCTAGGATGGTGCGATATGGAAAACGTCCCGAAGAATGGCCTGAAAAGCGCACTCTGCCCCCAGAGTTGACACCTACCCTGTATTTCAGCAGCAACTGCTATGCCGAATTGATACACCCCTGCTCAGGAGTGTTAACTCGTTGCGTTTCCAACTTGAGAGAGGCGAAAATGCATGCGGCCGAAGGCCCGATTGGCATTTGGCCGCCTCGCTTGAGGGTAGAAACGTTACAGACCGGTTCGTGCGTTACCCAGGCTGTTAAGCTTTCGTGGGAGTCGTCGGCGCGGTCGGGACGGGCGGCAGGTCAAAAGCCACGATAGTGCTCTGGAACCCGCATTTTCTGTGCGCACCGTCGCAAAACGGTTTGTTCTCCGAATGCCCGCAGCGGCACAGCGCGATTTTCGTGCGTCCATTCAACCCAAATGCCTTTCCGTTCTGATCGACGACCTCGAAATCACCTTCGACTTTGATCGAGCCGTCGCTGCGAATTTCTATGCGGGTTGTTGCCATTAATTCCTCCGTGATGCGTTTCAGTTTTTGGGCGGCGCTGATCTTGCTGGCGCTCGCTCCGCATTCAGTACTTTGGAACGGTCGGGTCCACTTCATCCGACCATGCCAGGATTCCGCCCTTCAAATTCCAGATCTTACGGAAGCCAGCCTTACGCAGGAAGTCGACCGCATCGGCGGAACGCTTGCCGCTGCGGCAGTGCGCCACGATCTCGCGCGAGCTATCGAGCTCGTTAACGCGACGGGGAAGTTCTCCCAGCGGGATCAGGTGGCCATCCAAATTGCAGATTTGGAATTCGTGCGGCTCGCGGACGTCCAGAATGAAAAGATCATCGCCGCGATCCATGCGCGTTTTCAGTTCGCGAGGGGTAATTTCGGGAATGTTGGTCACGGTAGTAGGCGCCTCTTCGCCGCGAATGCCGCAGAACTCGGCATAGTCAATCAGTTTGGTGATGGTGCGGTGCTCGCCGCACACGGGGCATTCCGGATTTTTCCGCAACTTGAGTTCGCGGAATTTCATTGCCAAGGCGTCAAAGAGCATCAAGCGGCCAATCATCGGCTCACCCTTCCCGATGATCAGCTTCAGCGTTTCGCAAGCCTGGATCGTACCGATGATTCCGGGCAGCACGCCCAGCACTCCGCCCTCCGCGCACGAAGGCACCAGCCCCGGCGGAGGTGGTTCCGGATACAGGCAGCGGTAGCACGGCCCTCCGGGAGCGCCGAAAATGGTCACTTGTCCTTCGAAGCGGAAAATCGAGCCGTATACGTTCGGTTTGCCGAGCAGCGCGCACGCGTCGTTCACCAGATAGCGCGTGGGAAAATTGTCGGTCCCATCCACGACGATGTCGTAGTCCGCCAGAATATCGAGCGCGTTCTCGCTGGAAAGATGCGTCTCAAACGTGTCGATCTGAATTTCGGGATTCAAATTGCGCAGACGGTCTGCCGCGGCGCTGATTTTCGGACGTCCCACATCGCTGGTGCCGAATAAAACTTGCCGCTGCAAATTGGTGAAATCCACCGCGTCAAAATCCACCAGGCCGATGCGACCCACGCCCGCGGCAGCCAGATACAATCCCAGCGGCGCGCCCAGGCCGCCCGTGCCGATGCACAGCACCTTGGCCTGCTTCAGCTTGAGTTGCCCATCCATGCCCACCTCGGGCATGATCAGGTGCCGGCTGTAACGCAGGATCTCGTCATTGGAAAGAGCCGCGGCGGGTTTCGCGGCTTGCTGCCCCGCATGCGTCCCTGTTTTCGTTGCCATTGCCACTCTCCGATTATGAATGCTACCGGGCGCCGCCGGCGATCGACGGCACGATGCTGATCGTGTCTCCTTCGCGCAGTTGCGTCTGGTCCTTCTGCAGGTAGCGAATATCTTCGTCGTTCACGTACACATTGACGAAGCTGCGCAGCTTTCCGTCCTCGTTAAACAGATGTTTCTTCAGATCGCCGAATTTGTTGGTGAGGCCCGAAAGCGCTTCCGCCACCGTTGCAGCCTGCAATTCCACGCTATCCTGCTTGCCTGCGTAGGCCCGCAGCGGCGTGGGTATGATTACTTTGACCGCCATCCGCCATTCCTCCCGTTGCGTACCGCTCGATCTCGCTCGATCCCTGAAATCCACGTGCGTTCTCGCACGCGCTAGTCAAAGCGATTACCAATCGACTCAATATTCAGACGCCCGGCTGCCGCTTCACGGTTTCAATCGCTTCGGGATCGTAGGCTTCGCGATCGTCGCGCAGCCGCCACGAGCTTATGTCCGCAGGCACGCCCTTTTGAACACTCACGATCACATAGCTGTACCACGGCCACGCGTGATTGCGGTCGTAATCGCTCGGTCGAGCCGGCGCATCCGGGTGCGAATGATACCATCCAATCAGCTCCAGCTTTCGTTCGCGCGCCGTTTTTTCCGCCAGGCGCACGTCGTCCGGAGTCACCTCGAAACGATTGCGCGGCGAATCGTCGCGCCGGTTGGCGAGCGGCAGCAATTCCGCCACTTCGCGCGAGCTCTCTCCGTCGCGCCCGAGGATCGCGCCGCAGCATTCGTGCGGGTACGTTTCCACGCCATGGGCGCGAATCCGGCGCGCGATTTCTTCTCCCATTTTCAGCAGTGCGACGCTCATTCTTCGCTCCAGAATCGCTCGCTCAAATACTTTTCGCCCGCGTCGGGGAAAATGCACACCATCAGCGCGCGTTCGCCCTTCGGCAATCGCTGAGCCACGTCAATAGCGGCCCACAGCGCGGCGCCGGCGCTAACTCCCACCAGAATGCCTTCCTCGCGCGCCAGCCGTTTGGCCAACTCCTGCGCGTCTTCGGTGTGAACGGCCAGATTTTCATCGGCTAATCCCGCGTCGTAAATCGCCGGGACGATGGCCGTCTCCATGTGCTTCAGCCCTTCGAGTCCATGGAACGGCGAATCCGGCTGAAAGCTGATGCAGCGGATCTTCGGATTCAGCTCTTTAAGCCGCCGCGTGGTTCCCACAAAAGTCCCTGAAGTTCCCAATCCCGCCACGAAGTGCGTGATCTGGCCGTACGTCTGCTGAAAGATTTCCGGCGCGGTGGTCATGTAGTGCGCCGTGGGATTCGCCGGATTGCCGTACTGATCGGGATAAAAATACTTATCGGGCTCGGCGTTGTAGATCTCGCGCACGCGGCAAATGGCGCCGTCCGTGCCTTCATCGCCCGGCGTGTAGACGATCTCCACTCCATATGCCTGCAAAACTTTCTTGCGCTCGGGAGAAGCGCTGGTGGGCAGGCATAGCTTCACGCGATAGCCCAGCGCCGCGCCGATCATCGCATAGGCGATGCCGGTGTTGCCGCTGGTCGCGTCCAGGATCACTTTGCCGGGCTTCAGCTTGCCCTGCTTCTCGCCGTCGCGGATCATCGAGTACGCCGCGCGGTCTTTCACTGAGCCGCCCGGATTCATCCACTCAGCCTTGGCGCAAATGGTGACGTCCGGCAGATCCGCTGCGATACGGCTCAGGCGGATAAGCGGCGTGTTGCCAATATTTTCGACGATGCTGCCGCCTGCTGCGCTACTTTTCAGGGCTTGGCTAGCTCCTGTTGCCGGATTTCCCATGGTCACTTTCTGAACTCACTCTTATTGCGCCTTTGTCGCGACGGACGGCTAATCCTGCTGCAGTCCGGGAGCAGTTGCCCGGTTTCGTTCCCGAAGGCGCGCCATCCCGCCACGTCTGTCCTGCAATGCTGCGCATGACGCTAATTTCACTGATTTTAGCAGATTCGGAAAGTTCGCACCCCGCAACCGCCGGAATCCGCTGGCTTGAACTGGCCTCCTACTCGCTTGTTTTTGGATGACTCCATGCCACACCGGGAATCATACTTTTCACTTTACAGAACCCGCGAGCTATCCCTATCCTGAAGGGCTATGTGGTACGTCAACAAGCTCTTCGAGCAATCGCAGATCGAGTCGCTCTCCTCCAAAGGCTTTCTGGTTCGGAGTTCGGGCGGCGTGGCGCGCATTGAGAAATACGACTGCGGCGCCGAACTGCGCAAGCTGCCGAGCGGCAAGTTTCAGATGACGGTGATTCCGTCCATTATGTGGCAAGGGCAATTCACCACGCTTTGGGACGCGGGTTACCAGAAGTTTCTGCTTACGCATGAGGGCAAAAAAATTCCCGTGCGCGTGACACAGCTCAGCAGCCTGCGTCAATTCGATGACGAGCTCCGTACTGCGCTTGGCGTGCCCACGTACTACAATCTGGCCATCGGCTCGACTTGCCAATACAGCGTCTATGACCGCGTGAAGGGCCGAACTGGCGATGTGCCGGACGAAACCGTAGGCGCGCACCCCGAAATCGAAGAATAATCCCCCAAGCGGCGAAACTTTGCCGGGGGCTCAACCGCGTTCGACCACGTAGCCTGAACGCCTAACCCCCGGCTCCCGTTTTTAATCTCCAGGCCATATTTCTGCAAAGATGGCGCGAAGGGCAGTAAGCCTCTGCGCCTTTTTGTCGAGCCGCTAGGGCTTTTTCGCATCTGAGTGGGAAGGGCGCGTCGCGCGCCGAAGCGGACTACGTGGTTCGCGGGATGAAGTTTCCCGGATTCGCCAGAGTGCGCCTGCTGGCTCGACCGCTCGACCGCATCTTGAGCGAAATTCGCCCCGCGATCTTGCGATTCTGTCGCCTATCGGTTGTGGCGAGGACGGCGGAAGCGTATGATGCCGCACGGTTGAGGTGGCAAACAATGCGCCCTCGACCGATAACAAGGTAACGGAACAACGCAACTAACCACAGGGGGCTCAGGTGCGACGATCATGGCAATTGTTGACAAGCGTGGCGCGGGCGCTGCTTGCCATCAGCGCGATACTCATATGCACGATTGCGACTGCTCCCTTCGCATCCGCGCAAAATTCGTGGGCCACGCTGGACGCGCCTCCATCGGGCATCGCGCCTCCGGGAGACGTGCTGCGCCCCGGGCACCTCGGCCGGCAAATCACCAATGTCGAACTGAGCACGCATTTTTATCACGACCTGATCGGTCTCGAACTTATCGGCAAGCGCGAACAGCCGCGTCCATTTTTCGCCAATCGTGGCTTGCAACTCGTTGCGGCTTTGTCGCAGGGCACCAAAGACCCCTTGGCGCAGGTGAGCCGCGTGGTGCTGCTGCCCATTCCCGGGACAGCGGCGGCTCCGGGTGGCCCGGAAATGACCATCGAGGCCATCGAAATCCGGGGTATCCCGCGCTTCCCGTTTCATCCGGCTTTGACCGACCCGGGCGCGTCATACTTGGTTTTAACCGTGCGCGATCTGGATAAGACTCTGGCGGTGCTCAAGAGCGAGCGTTATCCGGTGATCACTCCCAGCGGCAATCCCGTGGAGCTTTCCGGCTGGCCCGGCATGACCGGCACCATGCGCGCAGTGATGGTGCGCGATCCGGATGCCTATCCTGTCGAACTGGTTCAGCAAACGCCGGAGCCGCCATCGACCGCAGCGCCCGGCAGCAATGTGCTGGGAGCGCGCGTGGTGATCGTCGTCAACAACCTGGAAAAGACCTCCCGCCTGTACCAGAGTCTCGTCGGGCCCGATTTTAAATATTGGGTCACTCCTTCGTGGATGGGCGATCAGAGCTACGCGGACCTGACCGGCGTCCACAGCCAGTTCCGCATGGCCATGGCGATGGTTCCGGGCTCGCCGGTGATTATGGAGCTCGTCGAGTACAAAAATCACGGCAAGCATTTCAAGCGCCCGTATTTCCAGGATCCCGGCGCGGCGCATTTTCTTTTTATGTCCAAGGATGACGACCTGATGGCCCAGCGGATTCACGCGGCGCATTTGCACACGGCGAGCACGTCCAATGAGCCAGTCTTTATTTCGAAAACCGTGCGCACGATGTTCGTGGCCGATCCGCAAGGCTTCTGGCTGGAGTTCATGGACCACGACGTAAAAACCGACCCAAACTTCAAATAGCCTCTGACTCGCGACGGTCATGCTGACGTTTGTTTTCGCGGGGATCTTGGCTGGCTTCGCACATGTTTCGCGTGAAGCCAGCTTTTTTTCGCGGAATTATTCCGGGTCCGTGGGATCGTTAAACAGCACCGTCAGCTTGATGCTTCCGTGCCCGACCTGCGGGAAATTCGGCTTGGTCGAGTCGGCCGGGTCGAGATTGGAAGCCGTGTCGTCGGGTGGGAACAGCACAAGCGAGTTCAGGAACGCTTGAAGCGCCTGGGACTGGAATGTAGGAAGGGTCGCGTACGCGTCGCGCGAAGCTTGCGCCTCGCCGCCGTGGCGCAGGATCACATCATCGAGGGTCACGCTTCGCCCGTCGTGTCCCCATGGGCCAACCGACGCTACGCCCCAAAGCGGCCGGGTCATGAATTCCTTTTGTATGGTTCCGTCCCAATTGCGCTCGTAAAACGCGGGGCCGAGGTCGTGTCGCTTAAAGTCGGCAAAAATGTCGCGCACGATGAAGGCCTTGCCCGCGGGAAGCTTCAATGTAGGCAGGCCCGGTGCATCGGTTTTTTCCACGTAGAGAAGTGTGGCAGTGGCGAAGAGCCCATTGAATACTCCCTTCGATGGTTCGTAGTCCGTTTCGACGTCTGCCACGCGCCGATCGTGATTCACGACCAGATTGGCAATATGGCACGATGCGCAACCGATTCTGGAGAAGACTCGCCGCCCCAGTTCGGTCGTCTCATTCTGCTGCGAGTGGCCGGGTTTGAAATAGTTCAGCAGATAGAACTCAAGATGATCGACGATGGCGGGATCGATCTCGTTGCCGTTTTGCGCGTCCGGCAAAGGCGGCGGACTTATCTTATCGAGCGAACCGTCCAGGACCATGCCCGAAGGCGTTACCACGCGGGCGCCCTGGCTGGCCGCAAGAATATCCGGATCGTTCGAGTCCTCCAGCCCCATTTCATTATGCAGTCCGTCCACGATAAATTGGCGGATGGAAAACATGCTGCCTTGGGCGTTAAACGGTTTTACGCGGAGGTCCGGGTCCACTCCGGATACTCGGGAAGTATCCACTGAACCGTCTGGCAAGCCAGTGATGAAGCCGAAATGAATGCCTTTGCTGATGAGTGGTAGCGTGACTGGACGGTGAGTGCGTTGTGCCCACGCGACGGCCGCCGATCGAGTATTCCGGAGATCGGTGGTAATTTCATCTCCCAGCATCTCGCGTAAACCAAGGCCAAAGAGGTGCGGAACGTGACGTCCGTCGGGCCGAGTGTCCAGGACTCCGCCCGAACCGGCGGCGCCCCGCGGGCGCCCGTGGCACAACGCGCAACTATCAGCCAAGCCGGCGCCGATGCTCGGGGTAGTGTTGAGGTCGCCTGTTCCGTCCCCTTCATTGGGGCCTTGGCCCTGTGCCCGCGTGAACTTGCGCTGGAACAGCTGACGGCCGCGGCGGATCGAGCGGAACGGATCGCGCTTGATGATATAGATGGCCGAATCGGGCGTCATCACATCGCCACGGCCGGCGCCAATTTCCTGCTGCAGCGACTTGTTTATTCCCGCTCTGGCCGTGCTGGTGCCTTGCGTGTTGTCGACAAGTTGGGCCTGCGCGAGTCCACACGAGAGCAGAGGCGTTGCTAGTGCCATTATCATGGCAAGCTTGATGTGGGTTTTCATCCCGGTTCTCCTGTTTTTCGACCGCCCGAATTCCGCGGCTTTGGTTCTGTGTGACGTCCGGTAAACGCCTCGAAAGCAAGCGAGAGAACCAGCGCGCACACTTACCCGACGTCTACCCCGCACTCGCCGTGGGAGTTGGGGGATGGGGCTCCTATCTATAAAATCGGAATTAGCGGACAAAAGACGACAGCGTTAGCTCAATTTTTATTGGGCGAGGGTTGCAGCCGAAACCGTTGGTGGGCTGTTCCGACAAGCGCCGCGAACCGCGGATCGTTGTGGAGTGCGGCAAACAAAGGATCCTTTGGCAGGCCCTGCAATATCCTAGGCGCCAGCCCATGTTCAACTGACTGGCGAAGCAGAGAGATAGCGTCGCTCCGTTGACCTTTTCTCAGCAGCACGGAAGCCAGATCGTATTTCGTGACCGCAGTCTCAAGCTGATCCGGTCCGAAGAATCGGCCCTCTATTCCCAGCAGGTTTCGGAATGTCTTCGCTGCATCATCCTCATCGCCTGCGTCTCGCTGAAACTCGCCGAGGTTGAGCATCGCATTAACGGTTCCGATATTTGCGGGCCCAAAAACCCGCAGATGGCGATTGACGGAGTCTTGCTGCAGTTCCAACGCTTCGTCCAACCGGTGGTCGTTGGCCAGCATGATCGCCAAATCGTTCATGGTCACCAGCGTGTACTTGGCATCGGGGCCCACCGTGCGTTTCTGCTGATCCAGCACCTTGCGAGTGAGTTCAATGCCTTCCGCGCATGCTCCCTCGCCTTCATCGCACAATGTGAAGGCCAGTTCCTCCATCGTCGCCAGCGTGTCGCCATCCTCCGGCCCGAGCACCCGACTCTGCGTATCCACTAACTTTCGCTCGATGCCTTCGGCTTCGGCAATGCGGCCTTGCTGCAGTACCGCCCAGCCCAAATCGTGCGTCATGCTCAGCGTGACGCGGCTTTGTCCCCTTCCGGATGATTCGCTTGCCCGGATGCCCTGCTGAAAAAGCGACTCTGCGCGAGAAAAAAGCCCCAAATTCAGGTACGCGCGCCCCATCACGTCCAGCAGCTGAACACGAGCTTGCGGATCGCTGGTCAGGTTGGAGTTGATATCGTTGGCAGCCTTGTCGAGGACCTCTCGTGCGGTTACAGACTGACCGGCCGTTTCATTTGGATCGGAGACCTTGAAGATTCCCGTCATGAATTCTGCGATACGGTTCGCTCGGTCTCGTTCACGGATCGCTGCATCGCGCTCCCGCCGTGCCGTTCGGCCCTGAATCAATGTTCCAATCAGGCCTCCGGTAACGGCCAAAATCGCGAATGCCGTCAGAGTAACTGCGATCCGGTTGCGGCTCACGAACTTGACGGTTCGATATCCCAGAGTGTCTGGGCGCGCGCTAATGGGTTGGCGGTTGAGGTACCGGTGGAGATCTTCGGCAAAGGCAGTGGCGGATCCGTAACGTTCGCCGGGCAACTTCTTCAGGGACTTCAGCGCGATGGTATCTACATCCCCACGAAGTTGACGGCGCAGCCGGTCCGGAGTCGTTGCCCGCTTCTCCGCCGCCGCGGTGAGGACGTCAGTCGGAATGGAATTGGAGGGCCGCTCGGGATCGAGCTCCACAATCGCCTTGAACAATTCCGCCGGGGAGCGTAAAGCTGTACCGGCTGGATGCTGCCCAGTCAGAAGTAGATAAAGCAACACGCCCGCAGCATAGACGTCCGTGCCGGTGGTGATCGCGCCGCCGGTGACTTGTTCGGGAGCTGCGAACTGCGGAGTCAGAGCAGCTCCGCCTTCCACTGTTGGCAAGCTGGCGTTCGGTGATTGCTCTCCTTGCGGCAAAAGCTTGGCGATGCCGAAGTCCAACAGCTTCACTTGTCCATCTTTGCTGACCAGCACGTTGGAGGGTTTGATGTCGCGATGGACGATCAGGCCCGCATGCGCGTGGGCCAAAGCGCCGAGCACTTCGAGAAAAAGTCCGATTCGTGCGTTCACATCCAGCGCGCGGGAGTCGCAAAATTGATCGATCGGATTGCCCTCGATGTATTCGAGAACCATGTACGGCTGTCCGTCCGGCAAGACTCCCGCGTCGAGCAGTTCGGCGATGTGCGGATGAGCTAGCGAACCGAGGATGCGGCCTTCCCGCTTGAACCGTTCCGCTCCCGCGCGCGTGGCAACAGAAAATTGAAGAAACTTAATCGCGACCCGCCGTTCGAAGCGCCCGTCACTGCGCTCGGCGAGCCAAACTCTTCCCATGCCGCCCTCTCCGATCGGAAAGAGCAGCGTATAAGGTCCAACGCTCTGGCCTTTTAGGAACCCTGAATTATCCGCAGGCGAAGGCGAGAATTCGAGGAAACCTTCTCGTATTATCGCGCGATGATCTTGCAGAATAATTTCCAGTATCGCCGCCAATTCCGGCTGGCTCGAACTGAGAGACCGCAGCCAATCCTCTTGCTGGTCTTCCCGCAAGGAAAGCGCTTTATCGAGCAACGGACTAATCTCGTTCCATCGATCGGGGCTCAGATTAGGCACGGTGCCTCATTCCTCCATTTCGGTCCGAATGTTTCGATAGAGGAAAATCCGGGCTTTCTCCCACTGCCGTTGAACCGTACGCTCTGATACCGCTTTCATGGCTCCGATTTCGGCGAACGAGAATCCGCAAAAAAATTTTAAGTCTACGATCTCCGCCAGCGGCGGATCGACCACCGAGAGTTCGTCGAGCGCAGCGCTCAGATGTTCGAGTTCGGGCAGCTCGCCGGACATCTGAAGCTCGTCTGTTGGAAACGAGGTGATCTCAAATCCGCCGCCGCGCTTCTGGGCATAGCGGTTGCGAACGTGATCGATGATCAAGCTGCGCATCACACGAGCGGCATACCCCATGAATCGCGCGCGATCGGGAAACGATGGGCCTTCGCGTCCGGCTACATCCAAATACGCTTGGTGCAGCAGTGTGGTAGCGCTCAGGCTGACTGGAATGCCTTGGCGCGCTAATTCGCGCTTGGCGAGCTTGTGGAGTTCTGAATAGAGTGCGGCAAACAGCGCGGCTGCCGCCGGACGGTCGCCTCCGTCAGCTGCGATGATTAGCGACGCGAGCGTCGGATCGATACGGTTGTCCATATCGCTTCGTACCGGCGGCGACAGCGTCTCGTAATTTAACTGATTCGTCAAGCACGCCGAAGCCCCGGCCATTCAGTTTGGGTACGACCGCTTGGTCAATCGCCCGCCACAAGTTTCCGCCCGCTGATCGCGAGCTGTTGGACGGCCAAATCCGCTTTATTGACTTACCTTTTTTTGCACCCTAACATGAAGCTCCGATGACGACGAGTGACTCGCTCCTAGGCCAGACTATCTCGCACTATCGCATTGTGGAAAAGCTGGGCGGCGGCGGAATGGGCGTGGTGTATCAGGCCGAAGACCTCAAGCTGCAACGCCACGTTGCGTTGAAGTTTCTTCCCGAGGAGCTGGCCAAGGATCGCGCCGCTCGCGAGCGTTTCCAGCGTGAAGCGCTGGCCGCGTCGGCCCTTAATCACCCGAATATCTGCACCATCTACGAAGTGGACGAGGCCGATGGAAAACCCTTCATCGCCATGGAACTCCTCGAGGGGCAAACGCTGAAGCACCTGATTCGCGGCAAGCCTCTGGACGTGGAAGAAATTCTCGACTTTGGCCTTCAGGTTACCGATGCGCTCGACGCGGCCCACGTGCGGGGCATCGTTCACCGGGACATCAAGCCCGCCAATATTTTTGTCACCAGCCGAGGGCACGCCAAGATTCTGGATTTCGGCTTGGCCAAGGTCATCGCGCAGCCCAGAGCCGTTCCAGCTGGATCTTTCGCGGCGGCATCCACCATGGCCACGCAGGTTGCGGACGAGCAACTAACCAGCCCCGGCTCCGCGCTGGGAACGGTTGCGTACATGTCTCCCGAACAAGCGCGAGGCAAGGAACTCGACGCGCGCACCGATCTTTTCAGCTTCGGCGTAGTGCTGTATGAAATGGCTACCGGCGCGCTGCCGTTCCGCGGCGATACCTCGGCGGTGATTTTCGAGGCGATCCTGAATCGCGCGCCGGTGGCGCCGGTGCGCCTGAATCCCGATCTGCCGCCGCAACTCGAAGCCATTATCAACAAGGCGCTGGAGAAAAATCGCGATCTGCGTTGCCAAAGTGCCGCGGAGCTTCGAGCGGACCTGAAGCGGCTGAGGCGCGAACTGGATTCGGGCCGCTCGGCCGCCATGAGCAGCAGCGCGCCAGCAGCGCAGGAAAACTCCTCGCCCGCTTATGCGACTTCGCCGGTTGTCGAACCCGGATCCGGTTCCGTGCGGATTTCGGGCAGCACGCCGGCTTTGCCCGCTGCCGGAAGATCGCGAAAACGCCTCATTCTTTCGGCCGCGATCGTCTTGCTGATCGGCGCCGCGATCTGGAGCGGGTTTTACCTGTTTTCGCGACCAACCCCAGTGCAGCGGATGCCGTTCCAGAATTTCACCATCGCTCAGGTGACGCATTCCGGCGAAGCCACTGCCGCCGCCATCTCGCCCGACGGAAAATTCATCCTCAGCGTGCAGGGCGCCCACGGCCAAGAAAGCCTCTGGCTGCGCAATATTCCCACGGACAGCGACACCCAAGTGATTCCGCCCGCGACGGTCGTGTATCGCTCGCTGGTGTTCTCGCCCGACGGCAATTACATCTATTTCCGCCAGGCTGTGGATAATTCCGAGAGCTCGTGGAATCTGTACCGTGCGCCGGTACTGGGTGGCTCTCCGCAAGTGGTGGTTCGAGATATCGATACGAACGTCAGTTTTTCTCCCGACGGCAAGAGCATGGCCTACGGCCGGTTCAACGATCCCGAGGTCGGCAAATGGCGGCTGCTTTCGGCCGATCCGGACGGCGGCAATGAAAAGGTTTTGTTGATCACGTCCGCGAACGGCGGCGCGTACGACGTGGCGTGGTCGACGGACGGAAAGCGAATCGCGCTTAGCAGGCGTCAGCCGGGCAAGGACCTGGGTGGAATCGATATGTACGACCTGGCGAGCGGCCAAGCGAAGCCATTCGTCCGCTATCCCAACAAAATTACTCTCGAACTCGCGTGGCTGCCGGGCGGCAAAGATCTGCTTATCGACTACTCGCAATCGCTCAACGTGGGCGCAGTCCCGGCACACGCGCAGATCGGCGTCGTCTCCTATCCCGCGGGGACGTTCCGCACCATCACCAACGATACCAACGACTACACAACCCTTACCGCTTCCTCGGACGGGAAATCGATCTCCACAGTGCAGGTGCAAACCTCGAGCGAACTCGACATCGTGCCGAGCGACGGGAAGGGAACGCCTTCTGCGGTTTCCAGCGTCGCGAAATGGCAGATGTTGACTGGATACGACTGGGCGCCGGGCGGCAAGCTGTTGATTGGCGAAGGAGACAAGATCGTCACCACGCAGCCGGATTCGGACAATCCAGTGACGCTGCTGAGCGAGCCCTCCTCGATCTTCGCGATTCCGAACGAGTGCGCGGCCGGACGCTACATCGTTTTTTCCTGGGTCGCTCACCAGGGCATGAATTCGGTGGGCGTGTGGCGAGCCAATGCCGACGGATCCGATCCCACCGAGATCGCGCCGGGAATGCTTAACACCTTCGCTGAATGCTCGCCGGATGGCAAGTGGGCGTATTACGCGGAGCTTTCCGATTACCGGCTCATGCGCGTGCCGATTGGCGGAGGCACGCCGGAGGTCGTTCCGGGTAGCACCGTGCCTCACGCCATTTTCAGCGGCTTCGGCATTTCTCCGGATGGCAAGATGCTCGCCTACGTCGCCTCCATTTCGAACCCGGCGACCATGAGCGACATCTCCAAAATGGTGCTTGTTGACTTGGCGGCGGACGGAAAAACCCCGCCGCGCCTGATCGACGTGAATCCGGGCGTCGCCGGATTCGAGGTCCGCTTCACGCCGGATGGAAAAGCGCTGGCGTACGTGGTGGAGGAAAATGGCGTCGACAACGTCTGGCAGCAGCCGCTCGATGGCTCGAAAGGCCGCTACCTCACCAACTTCACCTCCGACCACATGGGAGCATTCGCCTGGTCGCCCGACGGCAAGAAGCTGCTCGTCGGCCGCGGCCAATCCACCTCCGACGTAGTCCTCCTCCGCGAATCGGCGCAGTAGCAAACCGACCCAAACTTCAAGTTGCGCACAGCGGCAGAGGCGAAAGGCAATCGAAAAAAACGATGCGCCGGGACGTTCCGGGTAGACGCATGCCCGACCGTTTGTTTTCAATGGCTTAGATGTGTTTCTACTCGAGTGACTGTCTCGGGTAGAAATTGCGTTTGAGAAGGGGTTGAAGCGCGCGGCAGAGGATCGCCGCGGCGGGAACTGCTGCGGACTGCGCGGCTGAAACGGCCGGGCGCATTGCATGCGCAAGCGGCGAGGGGGCGCGAATTCGTCCTTCTGCGCGAGCAAAATCTGAAAAAGAAAATGCACCGGGAAGTTCCGCCCTTGCATGTGCCCGGTCGTTTGTTTTCTGTGACTTACGTGTGTGCGAGGTCGATTGACCGTTCCGCCCCATAAGACGTGATTCGTGACTCGTAACTGGTGATTGGTGAGGGCAAAAGGCGACCACCTCGCGCGGGTGAAGCGGCGCGAGCGGAAGCGCGCTGTTGCGCGCGTTCTGATGACGGAGCTGAAGCTCCGTCCCCCGAAAAACCGTTGGCCGGTGCAGATATCGTACGAAAGATGGCGTGCTGCCGCGCGTATCGCATCGGGGTAGTGCCCTTCGGCTTGCCTTTGGATGAGAAAACCTTGCCCCTCTGCCCTCGCGTTTGAACAGGCTGGGGCGTGCGTCGGCGCTTTTGCGTTGGCCATCCTTTGCCCGACTTGTCCGTCTGCGCACATGACGACAAATCGACCGTACCAGACAAGGGTTAAGAATCTCTACTGGCCTGAGGTACAGGTTTTGGATTAGGGGATGAGAATTTCGGCGCGGGTAATTGACCGTCGGCGGATAAGAGAGATTTCGTCAGCGTCGCAGTGTGAAGAATCATTATCAGAAAAAGGCTCCGGTTGTGGCTCTCTTCGTCGAGCGCGGCGGAACGCGCGCTCAGATTCGCGCTTACTGACTACGCGACCGGTGAGCACTTTCCCCAGCCCGGATACTAGGATTTGCGAGGATTGTCCGCAGAGATCTCGTCGAACTTATCCAACAGGGACCGAATTTCGTTGGCTGCAAACTGCTGGCAGTCAGCGTAAAGCTTCGTGAGCAAATCTGGGAGAGTATTCATGAGAAACGGAAGCATCTTTTCAAAATCGGGGAAGTCGTGCCGGAACTTGCGGATTTTTTCTACGTTTGTCAGGAGCCGTGACCGCCTGTCAATCGGATCTGGCCAGATCTTGGCCCAATACCCACAGGTGGCACAAGCTTCAGGGCAGCGGCTACCGTCATGCGAAAGAAAAGATTCCCACCCGAACGTCCCGAGCGACAAGCGCTTCGCTGAGTCGTCCCGTCGCTTCTCGCCATTGCAGTCCTTGCAAGCGATCAGCACGTTCCCCGGGACGTGAAGACCCGCCCGATAGCGGTTCATTCCGTCAAGGTGTTCGACGACCGCGACCTTTTCTGAAAGATCCCGCGAACAATACGGGCATCGATTGTCAAACTGAGCCCTAACCGCGTTCTCATACTCGAGGCTGTCGACTTTTACCGACCACTTCTGCGCGAGTCTGCGGCTCAAGTCGTGAAGGAACATGCTGACCAGTTTATTTGCGACATCGGATTTTGCTCGGCGCGTGGCCGACCTGAGTTGGGATGCAGCGTCCTTCATTTCTTCTCCGCACCCAAAAGCCAGACAACCTCCACTCCCAATGCCGCCGCGAGAGCCTTGAGTTCGTAATCGAGAACACCTCGCTGATTGGTCTCGATTTTCGCGATCGCCGCTCTGTCGAGCTGAATTCCATTGCGAGCGAGCCTTCCTGAGAGATCGTCCTGCGTGACGCGCGGTCGACACTTTCGACGTGCTTCAGCCACACGTTTACCGACGATGTTCTTTCGAATACGGCGATGCGCCACGCAGCGAGGATACGTTGACGCATCTCGAAAAATGTTCTAGTTTAGAACATCGCGGCTAGGCCATGTCCTTGTGGGGCAGGGAACTGGCTGATCGCGTTCGGGTGCTGCCCAGTGTGCGAATTAGAGGAGATGAAATGATCGTGGGATTTAGGTTGTGGGTGAACAATCACCCCAGGCCCGACGACTGCTTGATCATCACCGTTTCTTTGAAAGACTGGATCGAAGCGAGTCGCACTCACGGCAGGCTTGGCGCAGAGGTCGAAGTTACGGACCTGAAGACGGGGCGGCGGTTTGTCTTGCGCCGCTCGGAATGTGGTCTCCCGGGATGCGACTGCGCACTCCGGATCGCGGCAGAGCTTCCACGGACCACGCCGGGACGAGCCGAGGCTAGACTTAAGCGCAAAAAATCGGCTTCGGTTGTGCCCCCCAGCGACTAGTCGAGCGGTTCACTCCTGGCGGTGCTTTCGACGGGCGCCGACAGCCGCTCGCGTGCCGATGCTGGAAGCGGGGCCCTTCGGCCAGGCTCTCCGAACGTGTCGCTGCGATCAAATGTAAGCAGATCGATATTGCCGGCAGCGTAGAACAATTCTGGTGCTAACGTGATTTGTTTTTGCTGCCCGCTCTGAAGCAGCCGGGAGCGGGCAAGATGATTTTGAAACAGGTGTCGGCGGCAGAGGCGGTACGTGTGCCTGTAGCTCAGCCTCGGCAACATTGACAGTCGATCACCACGCGAATAGCATGGCCCTCATAACGTGGCTTCCGGTTGAGCCGGGTGGATGTAGCAGCTTCGGAAGCGGCGAGGGAGGTCATTATGTCCAGCGTTTATCTTGAAGAGCTATCCGCGGTGGGGGCGGTACGCTTTCCAGACATTCCTCTTTATCAGGGGGCTGGTGCGCCGTTGCGGCTGGAATCGGACCTGCGCGATTGCGAAGTGACGTATGGAGAAGTGCCGAAGGATTTGAATGGCACGCTCTATCGCTGCGGCCCGGACCGTCAATATCCGCCACTGATCGGCGACGACATCTTTATCGACGGCGAAGGCATGGTCAACATGTTCCGCTTCGAGAACGGGCATGTGGACTACAAGAACCGCTACGTGCGCACCGCGCGATTCAAGCTGCAGGCCAAGCACCGCCGCGGGCTTTTCGGGCGATACCGCAATCGCTACACGCACGATCCGCTGGTTGGCGACTGCAATCCCGGCACGGCAAACACCAACGTGGTGTGGCATGCGGGCAAGCTGCTGGCGCTGAAGGAAGACGACCTGCCGTACGAGCTCGATCCCGACACGCTGGAGACGCGCGGGCGTTTTGACTACAACGGGGGAATCAAGTCCGTGTGGCTCGCGGCGCATCCGCATCTGGATCAGGTGACGAACGAGCTGCTGACGTTCGCATATCAGGCCAAGGGCGATGGCACGACCGATGTTGTCTATTACGTGATCGGGCCGGATGGCAAAGTGAAGCACGAAGTTTGGTTCAACGCGCCGTGGCCGGGGATGGTTCACGACTTCGCCATTTCCAACGACCACGTAATTTTCCCGTTTTTCCCGCTGCTGACGAATGTGGACAAGCTGAAAAAAGGCGGGCCGTTTTATACCTGGCATCGCGACAAGGAAACCGTGGTCGCAGTGGTGCCGCGCTACGGAACCGCCGATCAGATCCGCTGGTTCCGCGGTCCGACGAGCTTTGCCGGTCACATGATGAGCGGTTTGACGGAAGGCTCGAAGGTCAGCGTCGATATCTGCCTTTCGCGCGGCAATTCGTTCGCGTTTTTCCCGAATCATGACGGCACGCCGCCTGATATGACGCAGGGCGCTCCGCATCTGACGCGATTGACGTTCGACCTTTCGGCGAATACCGAGGAATACAAGACCACGCAGATGCAGGACGTCCTTTGCGAAATGCCGCGGACGGACGATCGTTATCAAGGCGCGGGGAAGTATCGCCACGGCTATGTGATCTGCCGCGATCCCAGCAGCACCATGGCGGGAGGCAACGGACTCGGCTCGCTCGGCCACTTCGATCTGAAAACGGGCAACGCGCAGATTTGGAATCCAGGCGAAAATTCCGGCGTGCAGGAGCCATGCTTTGCGCCGAGGCGCGCCGATTCGCCGGACGGAGACGGCTATCTGCTCGTCCTAGTGAATCGCGTGGCCGAGAATCGCAGCGACCTGGCGATTTTGGACGCGCAGAATGTGAAGGCCGGGCCGGTGGCTATTGTGAAGCTGCCGGTGCGCGTGCGCATGACGTTCCACGGCATGTGGGTGCCGCAAGAGGCGCTCGACAGCGGACGTTTCGCGGCCGTGCGGAACACTTAGCGTAAGGGAGAACTGTGGCATGGCCGATGTAGTGGCCCTGGTCGACGACCTCTTTTTTCAATCGAAGATGATGGAGACCGCCAAGCAGGTGGGCGTGGAACTGCGCGCGTGTTCGACGCCGGAAGCGCTGGCAGCGGAAATTTCCGGAGCGTCGCCGCGTCTGGTGGTGATCGATTTGAACGCGAAAGGCAATCCGATCGAGGCGCTGCGGCAAGTGCAGTCGCTTGCCAGCGGAATTCCGTTGATCGCCTATCTCTCGCACGTGCAGACGGATTTGGCTGAAAGCGCGCGTGCGGCGGGATGTCGCGAGGTGATGCCTCGGTCGAAATTTACGCGCGACCTGGCTACCATTTTGGCACGCGCCAAATCTAAGACAACATGAAATTGCGAGCGCTTGTTGCAATCGTGGCAGCGGCTGCGCTGATGTGGCCGCTATGCAGCGCGCCCGCGTTGGCGCAGGATGGACAGCCGTCGCCTCCGTCCGCGGCGTTGATTGATGCGCTTTCGGCTGCTTGCAGGCTGGATGCCACGGAATTCGCGACCGACCTCACTCAAGCTAACTCCACAGCATTTCTTGCGCTGCCGGTGAACGAGCGCACCGCGTTCCTCAACCGCCTGGCACTGGGCGATGGGCCGGGACATCCGCTGCTCTCGTCCAGCGATCAAAACCTGCCGGTAGTCCGCTGTACTACGCCCGGAGGAACCGCGGAGTTTCGCTTCGGCGCGCCGCGCACGCATGAAAATCTTTCGTTTATTCCCGTAGCGGTGGTGGACGGACAAAACACGACGTTTGGGATGGTGCGCGAAAACGGCGGTTGGAGACTGCTCTCGCTGGGCGTAGTGTTGCTCGACATTCCGCAACTATCGAAACAGTGGGCCGAAGATGCTGTGATGGAAAGCGAAGCTTCGGTCATCGCCAATCTGCACACGCTTTCCAACGCGGTGGAAAGCTACCGTCGCGCGTACGGAAAGCTGCCGGATTCGCTGGCGGAGCTTGGTCCCGCGCCAGCGAACCAGATTTCGCCCGATCAGGCGTCGCTGGTGGATAAGGAACTCGCTTCGGGAATGGCCGGCGGATACGAATTCCGCTATCGCATTGTTACGGCAGCGCAGGGAAGCGCGGCGGCCGCGTTCGAGATCGCGGCAACGCCGCAAGAGTACGGCAAAACAGGGCGGCGGTCGTTCCTGCTCGACGCCGGCGGAAAAATTCACGCGGCTGACCATCACGGAGAGCTTGCCACAGCAGAAGATCCGGTTGTGCCGGCCTCGTCGTAAGCGAAGGCGGTACCCGGAAGTGCGAAGGCAGATCGGCCGGCGAGACGCCGGCGCTCATCGCCGGATTTTCGGTTGCTGAGTCGTGTCGCGAGTGGAAGCGGGCGCTCGTGATGCTGAAGGCCCGGACTAAGGTGCGCATGCGACGCGCGATAGCGCGCCGCAAGTGCGCGCGCGTTGCCCCATTCACGTTTAAATTCGCTGCCCCTGCTTGCGCTCGCGATACCGTGAGGCCGCGTATTGGGGCTGTCCACAAACGGGTTCCAATGTGGGGCGTACCTTCGTATAATTCGTGCGCAGCGATTTTCCCAGCTCCGGCAGCGCCTCGCGAGCCCTCCGCATCTAAATTCGGCGGGTGTTCCTGTACCTTCAGCAGTCTGCTGCAATTGTAATTATTTTCGTGTGCTTTGTTTGAGGGAGCGCGTTATGGATTTTCGCAGTTCTGCCGGGATGTCGCGCCGCGGTCTTCTGCGCAACGCAATTTTGCGTGCGGTCATATTTTTCGCGTTTAGCGCTGGTCTGTTGTTAAGTAGCTCGGCCGCTGGTGCCGATAGCGCCGCGTTCGACCTAGCTGGTCCGCCGATCGAGATGCGCCTCACACGCAACGGAGCGACGCTGCCAATTTCCGAAGCCGCCGATCTGGAGCCTGGAGACCGGCTGTGGATACAAACGGAGCTTCCCGCCGATCAGTCCGTTCATTATCTGTTGGTAGTTGTCTTTTTGCAGGGACCGACGAACCCACCACCTGAAAAATGGTTCACCGAGGCGGAGACCTGGGAAAAGCATTTCCGGCAGGAGGGAATCGTTGTGACCGTGCCGCGCCGCGCGCAGCAGGCGTTGGTAATGCTGGCCCCGGAGACGGGCGGAGGATTTGCCGCGGTGCGTAACGCGGTGCGCAGCAAGCCGGGGGTTTTCGTGCGGGCGGCGCGCGATCTGAACAACGCGAGCCTTCAGAGAGCCCGCCTGGACGCGTACCTGAGCAAAGTGGCGGCCGCGTCGCAAATGGATCCGCAGGAGCTTAAGCAACGCTCGGCGCTGCTGGCGCGCACACTGGCGATCAAGCTGGACCAGGACTGTTTCAGTAAGCCGGCTAATCAGCAGGAATCCTGCTTAGTGCAGGGGAACGATCAGCTTTTACTTCAGGACAACAGCCAGTCCATGGTGACATCGCTCACCAGCGGGCCGTCGGCGGATTTGATCGGAGCGGTGAGCTCGACGCCGTTCGCGAGGAGCGGGTACTACAGCCCGTACATCGGCTCAGTGGTCGATCTGGTGCGCATCATGGGCAGCCTGCGTTCACCGAATTATGAATACATTCCGGCGCTTACCATTCCGAAGGACGATGAATTGAATCTGCGACTCAACGCGCCGCCTTCATTTCACAATCCCAAATCGGTTCTGGTGGTCGGACTTCCGCCAGTGGACGCGACGCAAGCGCCGGAAATACGCGCCCTCGATCCGAAGCAGGTTTATTGCCTGGGTAAAAGTTCGCTCGCGCTGCCGGTGACCGGCGCACCCGTGTTGTTTTCCACCAAGCTGGGCCACGATTTCTATTTGCAGCTGAAGGATAAGGCTGGCAAGGACGTGAAGCTGCCAGCCGTGCCGGACGCGACGCGCGGCGGTTTCGTGGTGGATACGAGTTCGCTACACGCTGGAGAGATGGCGGGTTCGGTCGATGGCATGCTCGAAGGCACATGGGGATTCCAACCGTTCACGGGGCCGACATTTCATTTTCGCAGCGCGGTAACGTCCGATTGGACGGTGGCACATTCCGAGCAGGCCGCGCTGGTGGTTGGCCACGACGATACTGTGGATCTGCGTTCGCCCTCGGCCGTATGTGTTGATAGCGTTTCGATGCAATACGCAGCCGCGAAGCCGATGAAAGTGAATTTCAAGGCGGCGAAAACGGACGCGATAACGGTGGCTTTACCTCTTAAAGCCGAAACGCCCGGACCGTTTAAATTGTTAGTGACGCAGTACGGATCGACCAAGGCAGTCAGTATCGATCTGCGCGCCTATGCTGACGAAGCTAAGCTCGACCACTTTCTGATCCACCAGGGTGACTCGCGCGGCATTTTGGTAGGCGCGCGCTTGGATGAAGTCGCGACGCTGGAACTGAGCGGCGTTCGGTTCGTCGCCGGAGACGCGCTCGACCACGGCAGCAGTGGGCAACTGCAATTGGCGGCACAGGACAAGCCGGCGGTAGATAGACTGAAGGCTGGTTCACAAGTTACAGCGCATGTGACGCTGAAAGACGGGCGCGTTCTCAATCTGCCGACCACTATCGAGGCGCCGCGGCCGAAAGTGACGTTGATGAGCGTGAGCGTGCAGAGCGGCCCGCTCGCTTCTTTTCTGACCCTGGGGAATACGCAGGAGCTTCCGCAACAGGGAAGCATCGTGTTCGCGCTCAAGTCCGACGTGCCGGCCGAGTTTCCTCGCGCGGAAAAGATCGAAGTGGCTACCGCCGATGGATCGTCGGACGTGCTGCTGAGCGTGGATCGCGGAAATCTAATTTTGCAGGATTCACGGAGCCTGTTGGCGACACTCGATCCGTTAAAAGCGTTTGGGCCGTCGGCATTCGGTCCGCTGCGTTTCCGTCCCGTGGACGGCAGCGAGGATCAAGGCGATTGGCAGCCGCTGGCCACCTTGGTGCGCATTCCGATGCTGAAAGAAGTGCGGTGCCCGGCGACGGCGTCGGCGCCATGCACGCTCACTGGACAGGATCTGTATCTGGTCGATGCAATCGCTTCCGATCCGTCGTTCGCGCACGCGGTTTCCGTTCCTTTCGGATACGCGGCCGTGAATGTAACCGTTCCGCGACCGGACGGTACGCTGCTGTATATCAAGCTGCGCGACGATCCTTCAACGGTAGACACGGTGGCGTTGCCGGTGCTGCCGGACGCGCAGTAGCGGAGTCGCCGGTAAAAGCGGCGGAGGAAGCCGCTCGGCGAAAGTGCCCGTGTTTTATGGCCGGAATTGGCTTCTACAGGCCACGCTCTTTCGAGTAGAATCGCATGTACGCTGCGAATGAGTGATTGGTCGCTGCTCCGCCGGAAATTCCGCGAACTCGTGCGTCGAATATCTTTAAAATCGAGCCGGCGCGGTGCACTGCCGCCCGTTGAAAGGATTTCTCGATGAAGCTTTGCGCCTTAGCGCTCTTGCTGGCGATGGCGGTTCTGCCGTGTGCCGCGCAGCTCACGGACGTTCAGAAGCCCGCCGAACAGACCTATAACGACCAGGCCTCCAAAAACGCGCCGCCGACAGTAGCTGAGGCCGAGCGGGTGATGCAGGAACTTTCCACCGGGCAATTCGACAAGGTGGAAGCGCAGTACGACGCAAAGATGACTACTGCCAATGCCCCCGGGAAACTTGCTCAGGCTTGGGGCAGCCTGGAGAAAATGTTGGGTTCCTACCAATCCATCATCAACGTGCGTGCGGGCAAAGTGCGAAATTTCGACGTCGTGCTGTTCATCTGCAAATTTGAGAATTCGCTGGTGGACGCGGAGATCGCATTCAATGCTGACGGAAAGATCGCCGCGATTCAATTTGGACAGCATCATGCGCCGCGGCAGGAGTGGAAACCGCCTTCGTACGCGCAGCCCAGTTCTTTCACAGAACAGCCGCTGGATCTTGTAAACGGGGCGTTCTCGCTTCCTGGGACGCTGACGGTTCCGAACGGAGCCGGCCCGTTTCCCTCCGTCGTGCTGCTGCAGGATTCCGGGCCGCATGATGAGGACGAAACGCTCGGCCCGAATAAGCCGCTGAAAGACCTAGCGTGGGGGCTGGCGAGCCACGGCATCGTTGTCTATCGTTATACAAAGCGAACGGCGAAATATGGGGCTAAGAGCAACGCCGATCCGGAAAAGCTCACGGTCAACGACGAAGTGATCAGCGACGCGCGAGCCGCCGTGGAACTGTTGGCCAAGCAGAACAAGGTCAACCCGAAGCAGATCTACCTGGTTGGGTTCGGCCTCGGAGGCTACCTGGAGCCGCGAATCGCCGAGGGAGATCCGCAAATTGCCGGAATCGCGATGCTGGCCGCGAACACGCGTCCGCTTGAGAAGGTTCTGCTTGGGGCGGTGGAATATGTCGCGAAACAAGACGCCGAGCAGAAGGCGGCCGAGGCGGCTGACAAGCCCACGCTTGCACCAAAGCCAGGTGGCGATGCGGCTCCCAAGACTGCGCCGGTACCCGACGCGCAAGATCAGAAAGCCGTCGCTCTGGCGGAAGCTTCCGTGAAACAAATTGAAAGCCCAGACCTGAAGACAGGAGACACCGTCCAGCTTCTCGACGGCAGCATGCCTGCGTCTTATTGGCTCGATTTGCGCGGATATAGCCCAGTACAAACAGCGGAAGGGCTAAAGATGCCGATACTCATTCTGCAGGGCGGCAGCGATCGTCAGGTGACGCCTGCCGCAGACTTCAGTGCCTGGCAGAGTGCCTTTCAACACCGCAGAAATGTAACTTTGAAGCTTTACCCCGAACTGAATCATCTGTTCATGCTTAGTACCGGGCCATCGATGGACTATTCCAAGCCCGGTCACGTCGACGAGCCGGTGGTGAAGGATATTGCCACGTGGATTTCGGCCGGGGGCAAGCGGACAGCGCTGGGAGACGGTTCGAATTGATTTTGAAAACTCGGGGACGCAGTCCGTTTGACACTCCGCGGCGCCAGTTGTTAAATTTGCGGGTTTGAGCCTGTGACTTTTTTCCGATATAAGCTACGAAACTTCGCGTGGGTGATGTCGTTGGCTCTCGCGGCCGGGCTGTCCGCTGGTTGCGCCGTGAGCCGCAGAACCATCGTCAAGCGTCCATCCGGTCCTCCGGAAGCGCTGCAGACCGCCACGAAGCCTCAGCTGATTGCCTCGTACGACCATCAGGCGCAATCGATCACCACGATGGATGCGGCGGTGACCATGGTGCTGACGGCCGGCTCGGCGTACACCGGGGTGATCGAGCAATACCATGAAGTCAGTGGATTTATTCTGGCGCGCAAGCCTGCGGACGTGCGGGTGATCGGGCAAGTGCCGGTGGTGGGCACGGACATCTTCGATATGGTCAGCAACGGCGAGATGTTCCACATCTTCATCCCGTCGAAGAACAAGTTCATTGTAGGCCCGGCCCAACTCGATCGCCCCTCCTCCAAGCCGATTGAGAACCTGCGGCCACAGCATCTTACCAGCGCGCTTTTTTGGAAACCCATTGCGCTGAACGATCCCGTTCTTTTCGAACAAGCTACGGAGGGGCCAAACGCCTATTACGTGCTCACCATTATTCACCGCGTGGGACCGGCGGATGCCGGCAACGAAGCCGAAGCGAATTGGGAAATTGCGCGAAAGATCTGGTTCGACCGAGTGAAGCTGGACGTGGCGCGCATCGAAACCTACGATGCCGCGGGCCAGCTTGCCTCGGATATTCACTACTCTGACTGGGAGCGTTATGGCGAAGAAAGGTATCCGCGTCAAATTTCGCTGAACCGGCCGGCTAGCGATTATAATTTGCAGATACACATCGTGCGTATCACTCTCAATGTGGCAATTGCGGCCGACCGATTTGTGCTGAAACAGCCGTCTGGAACGGAATTGGTGCGCGTGGGCGAGCCAAACTCGAATGCGGGTGATGCCCCTGGGAAGGAAGGGAAGTGATCGGGCACATGGTAGTGCGCAATTCGCTGCACCGTCCCGTTCGTACAGCGATTACCGTGTTCGCCGTGGCTGTGGAAGTGATGCTGGTTATCATCGTGGTTGGGCTGACCAGCGGACTGTTGAGCGACTACGCGAAGCGCACCCAGGGCGTCGGCGCGGACATCATGGTGCAACCGCCTTCCGCTTCGATTTTTATGGCGTTTAGCGGAGCGCCCATGCCGATCAGCATTGCCGCAAAAGTGCGCGATTTGAACTACGTGCAGGCCGTCGCGCCGGTTTTGCTGCAGTTCAATTCTGTGAAAGGGCTTGATCTGATTTACGGCATTCAGCCGGAGAGTTTTCGCCAGGTCTCCGGCGGGTTCATCTATCTCGAAGGGCACGGCCTAACCAAGCCCAACGACATTCTGGTGGACGACGTATACCAGCGAGCCAAAAACGTACACGTAGGCCAGACGCTTTATCTGCTGGGGCATGATTTCCACGTGTCCGGGATCATCGAGCACGGCAAGGGCGCTCGGCTGTTCGTGCTGATGTCCACGCTGCAGCAGATGTCCGGCGCGATCGACAAGGCGTCCATCTTTTTCGTGAAGTGCGACCGATCCGACCACATTCCCGCGGTAGTGAACGAGATCAGCGACCTGCTGCCGCGTTACGAGATCCGCTCGATCAAGGATTACTTGTCACTGATGACGTCGACGAATATGCCCGGGCTCGGCGCTTTTATCAACGTGATGATCAGCATCGCGATCTGCATCGGGTTCCTGGTGATTTTTCTGTCGATGTACACCACCATCATCGAGCGCACGCGGGAAATTGGAGTGCTGAAATCGCTGGGTGCTTCTAAGACTTATATCGTTCGGATCTTCCTGAGCGAGACGGCGTTGTTGTGTTTTGGCGGCGCCGTGGCGGGCGTGGGGTTGAGTTTTCTGGCGCGCGTGATTGTTCTATGGAGATACCCCTCGCTTACCATCCTGATAACGCCTCGCTGGATTATAATCGCCGCCGCCATTGCCCTTGTGGGCGGTCTCCTCGGAGCTTGCTATCCGGCGTGGCTGGCCAGCCGCCGCGATCCGGTGGAAGCGCTGGCCTACGATTAACCCGGCTGGAATCTCGTAACCCGCAGCAGCTCCACAGGATTTTTTGCGTAGAATGCCGCGTGGAAAAAGGATAGCCTCGCGATGCTAGGCGCTCGGAGGAAACGCGGATACAATCATGGCATCCCTCGAAACGCAGCAAACGCTGGCGCGGGAGTATGTAGTGGAGCCGATTCTTAAGACCGAAAACCTATGGAAGGTCTACCGCGCCGGAAAGCTGGACGTTCCGGCGCTGCGCGGCGTCAGCGTCGAGATCCTCCCGGGAGAATTCGTTTCGATCATGGGCCCGTCAGGCTGCGGTAAGTCCACCCTCCTGCACGTAATCGGAGGGCTGGCGCGCGCGACCAAGGGCCGGGTGCTGCTCGATGGCAACGACCTGAGCGAGATGAGCGACGCCGCGCGCACGCAGCTTCGCCGGCATAAAGTAGGATTCGTGTTTCAGCGTTTCAATTTGCTGCCGACGCTTGACGCCTATCACAACATCGCACTCGCACAGCATCTTCACGCCGACGGCTTTGATCCACACCGTTTCGAAGTAGTGGTAAAGCTCCTGGGGTTGCAGGACCGCTTGAAGCATAAGCCATCGGAGCTTTCCGGAGGCGAGCAGCAGCGGGTAGCGCTGGCGCGCGCCATCGTCAGCGAGCCAAAGATCGTGCTGGCCGACGAGCCGACCGGAAATCTGGACACCAAAAACTCGGAAGCTGTTCTCGCGCTGCTGCGCCAACTTAACAAAGAACTGGGGCAGACGATCGTGATGATCACCCACAATCCGGAAGCGGCCACGTATGGCAACCGAGTGCTGCATATGCGAGACGGCGCGGTAGTGGACGGAGTGGCGCACTGAGATGCGCCGCTTCTGGCGAGCGCTGGGCCGCGTGTTTTTTTGGTCGTACGACCGCATGACTTGGCAGTACGACGTGATGGTGGCGCTGATTCTTGCCTTCTTGTTCCTGACGCCCCGGCACTGGTTTCATGACCAGCCGCGGGCGGCCGTTATCGTCCAGGTGCTTTCGCGGGATTCCGGAACGCGTACCACCACGTATCGCCTCGATGCCAGCGCCTTGGCGCCCAACCGCCGCGCTGTGAACGTGACTCCCGAAATTCAGCGACGCGCGCACGACGTCCTTAGCCGCACCGTGAACGGCCTGAATCGAAGCTCGTTTCAAGTGGTGCGCGTAGATCCCGAGTTCGCGAGCGATGGATCGGTGGCGTATTACGATGTGACGGTTCAACGTTAGCTGGCTTGGCTGGGTGCGATTGATTGGCTGGTGCGTGTCACGCGACTCTGCAACTCCCGTTGATGATATATTGATCGCGTTTTCGATCAATCCCGCGCGGCCGCTAGCCTTTGTGACGCAATTTCGCCCGGGGAAATTTAGGTGCACTCATGGCCACCACGCAAATCACTTCCGTTCACGAGCGCATGGACGCGGCGATCCGCGACCTGCAAGCGCTGCTCGATCGCCGCTCCACTACCGCGGAAATTGTCCGCGAACATCACAGCCACGGTGAGTCCTATCATGCCGCCGCGGCGCCGGACGTGGTCTGCTTTCCGCATTCCACCGAAGAAGTCAGCGGAATCCTGAAAATCAGCGCGCGACATCAGGTGCCGGTGATTCCATTCGGGGCAGGTACGTCCATGGAAGGGCAGATTAACGCAATTCATGGCGGGATCACCATCGACATGCGCGAGATGAACAAAATCCTACGCGTCAGCCCGGAAGATTTGCAGGCCACGGTGCAGGCGGGCGTCCCGCGCAAGGAGCTGCAGAAGGCGCTGGCCAACACTGGCTTCACGTTCTTCATCGATCCCGGCGCGGATGCGACGCTTGGAGGCATGACTTCCACGCGCGCCTCAGGCACGACGGCCGTGCGCTACGGCACGATGAAGGAGAACGTGCTCGCGCTCACAGTTGTTCTCGCCGATGGCCGCGTGATCCATACCGGCTCGCGCGCACGAAAGTCCTCCGCTGGATATGATCTGACGCACCTTTTCGTCGGCGCGGAAGGGACGCTCGGCGTGATCACCGAAGTCACGCTGCGGCTGCACCCGCTGCCCGAAGCGGTGGGCGCGGCGTGCGTCACGTTTCCAACGATTCGCCACGCCGTCGAAACGGCCATCGAGACGATTCAGCTCGGCATCAATGTGGCGCGCATCGAGCTGATGGACGAAGGGCAAATCGATGCGTGCAATCGCTACTCGAAGACGAATTATCCCGTGGCGCCGATTTTGTTTTTTGAGTTTCACGGCGATAGCGTTCGCAATGTCGCCGAGCAGGCTGATACCGTGAAAAAGTTGGGCGAAGAGCACGGAGCGACCGGTTTTCAGTCGTTCACTTCGCCTGAAGAACGCGACACGCTTTGGAAAATGCGCCACGAAGCGTATTTCGCCACGCTGGCGATCCGTCCTGGCGGGAAAACGTTTACGACGGACATTTGCGTGCCGATTTCGCGGCTGGCGGATTGCATTGTGGAATCGAAGCAGGATGTTGCGAACGCGCCATTTCCTGCTGTCGTTGTGGGACATGTAGGCGACGGGAACTTTCATATGGCCTTCGTGCTCGATCCCAACAATCCCGCCGAGCACGAGGAAGCTTTGCGCCTTGAAGAAAAAATCATTCGCCGAGCGCTGTCCATGGGCGGGACGTGCACGGGCGAACACGGCATCGGCTTCGGCCGCAAAAAATATCTCCCGGTCGAACACGGCGCCGCGCTCGACGTGATGCGCGCCATCAAGCAGGCGCTTGATCCCGATAACCGCATGAATCCCGGCAAAATGGTCGAACCGCGCGCGCTGGGCGCGCAGGTTTAATCGGAGAATGTTCGCCAGCTCGCGGGCACATCAACGTAGGAACGATTCAGCTCCGCAACCGATTCGCATCCCAGCAGCTTGAGCACGCGCTCGAAATCTGCGCGCAAAATCTGCAGCGCGCGCGTGACGCCTGCTTCGCCCGCCGCGCCTAATCCGTACGCGTAAGCGCGTCCGATCAGGACTGCCTTCGCGCCAAGGCAAATCGCTTTGGCGATATCGCTGCCGCGGCGCACGCCTCCATCCATCAACACTTCCGCGCGGTCGCCCACGGCTGCCACCACTTCCGGCAGCGCCCGCAGTGAGGCGGCGACAGAATCGAGCTGCCGGCCACCGTGATTTGAGACTACGACTCCGGCCGCGCCTTCATCGAGCGAGCGCCGCGCGTCATCTCCCGTCAGCACTCCTTTGACGATAATCGGCCCACGCCAAGCTTCGCGCAGCCACCGCAGATCAGCCCACGTGACCACCGAACGGCTCAGCGCCGCCTGCGTTTCGGCCAGCAGCATCGGCCCGCGCCCAGGAACGATCACGTTAGGCAGCGTCAGCATGCGCCCGTCGCGCATAAATCCGGCGAGCCAGGACGGCCGCGACAGCACCTGCGGCAGGTGAGGGATCTTCGCCAGCAGGCCAGTTCCGGTGAGCGCGCCAGCGCCGTTGCGCACATCGCGCTCGCGCATGCCGAACGTGCCGGTGTCGATGGTGATCGCCAGCACGGTGAAGCCAGCCTTCTGTGCGCGTTCCAAGGTGGCTTCCGCCGCTTCGCGTCCGCCCACCAGATACAGCTGATACCATTTCGGGCCGGGAGTCGCTTGTGCGACGTCCTCAAGCGGCGATCCGGAAATTGTGGTGAGCACGTAGCCCACGCCGGCTATTCCTGCGGCGCGCGCTGCCACCACTTCACCTCGCGGATACATCATGCGCGTGAATCCGACGGGCGCGAGTAGCAGCGGCATCGATAGCTCGCTGCCAAGTACTTTCGCGCGCATATCGCTGCCGTGGACGAAAACCGCGTTGCGCGGGCGAAACGTCACTTCCTCGAAGGCGCGAATATTTTCGCGCATGGTGACTTCGCCTTCCGCGCCGCCATCGACGTATTCGAAAACGGCGCGCGGCAGCCGCCGCTGCGCCACGCGGCGCAAGTCCGCGATATTCACCACGCGCGGAGACGCCACGCGACGTTCGGCGCGCGTCATATTGCCTCCACTTGACGGCGTGTGCGAACGCGAATGCGCCCCATCAAGTCGATAAATTCACGGTTTCGCAACGAATCCCCTTTCCCGCGCCCATTCTACCCGCTATCCTCAAGCTTTTGTGGGTGGATGCTGTGAACCGCTATGCTCGCGCGCGGCACCTAAGTTCCTAGGAGATGCGCATGAAAGCTGGTGAAGCAATCGCCGAAATTCTGAAGCGCGAAGGCGTCGAGATTCTTTTCGGCTATCCGGTGAATCATCTTTTCGAGCCTGCCGCTGCCGCCGGCATTCGCCCCATCATCGTGCGCCAGGAACGCGTGGGCTTGCACATGGCCGACGCGCTTTCGCGGCTCACCAGCGGCCGAAAGCTCGGCGTATTCGCCATGCAGCATGGCCCCGGTGCGGAAAATTCTTTCGGGGGCGTCGCGCAAGCGTACAGCGAATCGGTGCCGATTCTCGTGCTGCCCATGGGTTACACGCGGCGCATGGCGCAGATCGATCCGAATTTTAATTCCGTTGCCAGCATGCGGACGGTCACCAAATCCGCAGAGAGCATCAGCCTTACCGCTGAAATCCCGAACATCTTCCGCCGCGCGTTTTCGCGCTTGCGCAATGGACGCGGTGGGCCGGCGCTGATCGAGATGCCGATGGACATCTTCAACGAAGAATTTCCCGGACCGCTCGCGTATGAGCCGGTTGTCTCCGCGCGCTACGCGCCCGATCCTGCGGACGTGCGCCGCGCTGCCGAAGCGCTCGTGGAGGCGAAAACTCCGGTGATCTATGCTGGACAAGGTATTCACTGGGCGCGTGCGTGGGACGAACTGAAACGCCTCGCTGAAATGCTGGGCGCTTCAGTTGCGACCAGCCTGCAGGGCAAGAGCGGGTTCCCGGAAAATCATCCGCTGGCGCTTGGAGCAGGAGGGAACTCGTTCCCCGCTACCGTCCCGCATTTTTTGCAGCGCGCCGATTGGATTTTCGGCGTCGGCTGCAGCTTCACGCAAAGCACGTTCGCCGTCGCCATGCCACCGGACAAGAAATTCATTCATTCGACGCTCGATCCCAATCACATCAATAAAGACGTCCGCGCCGAAATCGCCATGATCGGCGACGCGCAGCTCACGCTCGAAGCGCTCTGCACTGAAGTTGAAAAGCTGCTGCGTAAGTCGCGGCCGCAGCCATGGCCCGTAGCCGAGGAGATCGCCCGCGTGCGCGCGACGTGGCTCAAGGAATGGGCGCCGCGCGTCGATTCGGACGAAGCGCCGTTCTCGCCCTATCGCGTGCTGCGCGATCTGCAAAATACCGTGGACGTGGCGAACACGATCATCACGCACGACGCCGGCAGCCCGCGCGACCAGCTCGCGCCCTTCTGGGTGACCACCAAGCCGCTCACCTACATCGGTTGGGGCAAAACCACGCAACTCGGCTACGGACTCGGCCTTGCCATGGGCGCGAAGCTCGCGTGCCCGGACAAGCTTTGCATCAACGTGTGGGGCGACGCGGCCATCGGCTTTACCGGCATGGATTTCGAAACCGCCGTTCGCGAACGCATCCCGATCCTATCGATACTTCTAAACAATTTCAGCATGGCCATGGAAATTCCCATCATGCCCATCTCCACGGAAAAGTATCGCGCGACGGATATTTCCGGAGACTACGCCGCAATGGCCCGCGCCTTCGGCGGCTACGGCGAGCGGGTCACTTCGACGAACGAGATCATCCCGGCGATTCGCCGCGGCATCGAGCAGACGCGCAAAGGCGTTCCCGCGCTGCTGGAATTCATCACCCGCAAGGAAATTGCCCTCTCGCGCCAGTATCACTCGCCGAGCAGTTCGTGATTCCGCACTCGCGGACGAAAAGGAATTGGTAGCGTCGGCTTCTCGCCGGCATTCTTATCTCGGCGATTACGTACCCGCTGCCTGAGGTGCGTCCCAAACTTTTTCTCAGTTCCAGTACGCCAGGACAGTTCTATAACCTGCCCTTTTTTCTTCGAGCTTCCAATTGCTTTCCGGCCGCTCTCATGACAGCGTTGAACCAGTTTGGTGTGTCGGCGAATTGGGGGAGGGGGAATGGACTTGACAGCGCGTGCCGCGGCTGGCGCCGAAGCTTTTCTCGATCACGGAAGTGTCGCAGGCGAGCAGCAGAGGGAGATCCTCCGCTCGAAACCGCTGGCGGGAAAATTTTTCTCCTGCTTGCGCCGAACTACTGCGACGGCGGCAAAGTTTCCGGCGCTGCTTTCGAGTCTCCAAACTGTAGCCCGTAGCGTCCAGGTTCTACCCGGAACAGTCACTCGAGTAGAAACGCACGTAAGTCATAGAAAACAAACGGCGGCGTA
>DATLSB010000049.1:0-4482 GCA_035534415.1 Candidatus Dormiibacterota bacterium
GTGGTCTCTCCGCAGCCCAACTATAACTGGATTCCGTCGAACGTCTGGGTGGGCGTCGGTCTACTGCAGAAGGAGCAAGTGGAGTTTCCGCTGGCGCCGGTATACGGCAAGCACGGAATCGAATTCAAACAGGCGCGCGCCGCGGCCATTCACCCGGAAGGTTTGGAGAGCGATCCCGCCGCGTTCGTGGAAATCGAGTGGACGCTGGAAGGGAAAGCCGGAGAGCGGGAGCGGATCAAGTACGATTATTTAATTAACGCGACAGGGCCCAAATTGAATTTCGGCGCGACCGAAGGGCTTGGCCCGGCGGGCCATAGCTACTCGGTGTGCACCGCCAACCACGCGCGGGAAACCGCGGACGCATTTCTGCGGAACGTCGAGGAGATGAAGCGGGGCGCGCGGAAGCGCTTCGTGGTGGGCACCGGCCACGGAACCTGCACGTGCGAGGGCGCGGCATTCGAATATGTGGTGAATCTGGAGTTCGAGTTGCGGGCGCGCGGAGTGCGCGAACGTGCGGAAGTGATATTTCTGACCAATGAGTATGAGTTGGGCGATTTCGGAATGGACGGCATTCACGTCAAGCAGGGCGGGTATGTGACTCCCAGCAACATTTTCACCGAGTCATTATTCGCGGAACGGGGCATTGACTGGATCACTCGCGCACACGTGAAACAGGTAGAAGAGGGCCGCGCCTTCTACGAAACGCTGGATGGGGAAGAACGGGAGCTTACGTTTGACATGGCCATGCTGCTGCCGCCGTTTGCCGGCGTTGGCTTGAAAGCTTTCAACCGGGAAGGCGAAGAGATTACGGCGCGGGTGTTTGCGCCGAACGGCTTCATGCGAGTGGACGCAGATTACCAGGCGAAGCCTTACGAGCAGTGGAAGGCGTGCGACTGGCCGCGGTACTATCAAAGCGCAGCGTACGAGAACTTGTTCGCGGTGGGGATCGCGTTTGCGCCGCCGCATCCCGTATCGCGGCCACGCAGCAGCCCCAGAGGCACACCGATTTTCGCCGCGCCGCCGCGTACAGGAATGCCTTCGGCGATGATCGGCAGGGCGGTGGCGGGAAGCATCGTGGACATGATCCACGGCAGCGCACATCCGACGCGAACAGCTTCAATGGCGGAGATGGGAGCGGCGTGCGTGGCGTCGGCGGGAGCGAATCCGTTTACAGGGACCGCGGCATCGATGATCGTTTTTCCAATCGTGCCGGACTACGAACGATATCCGGAAACGGGCCGCGATATGGATTACACAATGGGAGAAATCGGTCTGGCTGGGCACTGGATCAAGATCCTGCTTCATCACATGTTCCTATATAAGGCGAGGCTGCGGCCGGGATGGTCGCTGATACCGGAGTGAATTATGTCTCAGCAAATTCTTGAATACGCACCGCCGAAAAAAGTGCAGATGAAGGCGTCCTTCTACGCGACGAAGCCCACCAGAGGGACTTTGTTTTGGAGAACATTCTTACCTTGGCAAGTCGTCCGGTTCGCATGGCTCAATTTGAAGATGTTGACCATCATACACAGGAGCCACCAGAGCCATTGCGAGCCAGTTACGCGTGAGCAGATCGCTGAACAGGGGAATCGACGATGATTACGGCAAAAGTGCAGTTAACGCAGGCGCTTGGAGTGGGGCGGCAATTCGTGGCTACCAGCGGCAGCGGGCATCACATGCTGCTTGACGACGCAACGGGAGCGAGCGGACCGAAGCCAATCGAGATGGTTGCCGTGGCGATGGCGGGCTGCACGGCCTTCGACGTGATTACGATTCTGCGGCAAAAACATCACCAGAAAATCACCGGGTACGAAGTGCGCGTGGAGGCGGACCAGGCGGAACGGCCGCCGCAGGTGTTCACGGACGTTCGCATCCACCATGTGATCACGGGAATCGGCGTCGATCCAGCGGCCGTCGATTTGGCGATTCAGCTGTCCGAAGATAAATATTGTTCCGTGGGCGGCATGTTGAAGCAAAGCGCCGCACTTCACACCACCTATGAAATCGTGGACGAAAAAACGGCTTGGGTGCAGGCCGCTCCGGTAAATGCCTGATACGAGGCGGTTCCTCGCGCTCGAAAAGCGCGATTGGATTTGGCGCTTACGCGACTTCGAATAAATGTGCCGCAGGTTCTCCCGCAAATTTTAGCTTCTCTCTTGACATCCGTGGCCGGACCGTCCATCTTAGTTGACTTTCGCGATGGGAGCGGGGAAATCCGCGAGCTGGCGTGAAACAGGAGACGGTAATTGAGAGTTCGCGTTTGTTTTCACGACAAATGTTTTGACGGCGCGTCGTCCGCAGCTATTTTTTCGCGCTTCTATCGTGAACGCATCAATCCGGACGCGGAATTTCTGTACACGGGCATGACGCATAAGGCCTCGCAACCGTTCGAAGACGGAATGTTCGACGGGGACGAGAACGCGATTGTGGATTTCAAGTATTCCAGCTCGCCGCTGCTGACCTGGTGGTTCGATCATCATCAGAGCGCGTTCCTGAAGCCGGAAGACGCCGAGCATTTCCGGGAAGATCGTTCCGGCAAAAAGTTTTACGATCCGAGCTATAAATCCTGCACCAAATTTTTAGCCACCATCGCGGCTGAAAAATTCGGATTCAACGCAGCTCCGCTCGCGGAGCTGATCAAGTGGGGCGACATCATCGACGGCGCGCAGTTCGCTTCAGCCGAAGAGGCTGTGGCGCTGGCGGAGCCAGCCATGCGCATCGCGCTGGTGATCGAAGCGGCGCCCGATCCGAACATGGCTCCATGCCTGATACCGGAGCTGGCCACGCGTTCGCTGGCGCAGATCGAGCAGCTGCCCATCGTGAAGAAATATCTTCCGGGGCTGCTGGAGCGGCACAGGCGCTCGATCGACATCATGCGCGAGCGCGCGGATTCGCGCGACGGTGTGATTTATTTCGACGTGACCGATCTCGATCTGGAGGGCTACAACAAATTTGTTCCGTATTATTTGTTTCCGGATGCGATGTATTCGGTCGGGCTCAGCGCTTCGCCCACGCGCGTGAAAGTTTCCGTAGGAACGAATCCCTGGAAGGAACCTCCGGAGGGCGTGAACCTTGCGGCGCTCTGCGAAAAGTACGGTGGAGGAGGGCATGCACGCGTGGCCGCGATTTCCCTGGGGCCTGGCGATCTGGTTCGCGCGCGCCAAGTGGCCAAGGAGATTGCCGCGACACTTCGGCAGCAGTAGCGTGGTTCCTTCATGGCGGATGATTCCGCCCGTGCTAAAATGAATATCCTTTCGGGCCGCTAGCTCAATGGTAGAGCAGCTGACTCTTAATCAGCGGGTTGGAGGTTCGAGTCCTCCGCGGCTCACCAAATTTTCAATAAAAACAGGTGATTTTGAAGGATCGCTACTCGGAAGCGTCTGAAGTTGGGAAAAAAGTCAGCACCGTGTCAGCAAAAATCTAGGTACCCGATGTACTACGGGTCTGCAAACGCCGTACGCTTCCGGGCAACGTACTCACGGCGCCAAACGTGGCCAGGTCCGCCGCGCCCCTCGTTCAACCGTTCGCGCGGGAAGATCGGCGCTCCGCTGTAGCAGCGGGAGCACATCGGCTCATCGTTGACGACCTTCGTTGCTTGGACGCGCCTGCCAGTTCGCGCCAGGTGCGCGGCACACCACACGCCCGCCAGTCGGTCAGCTTCGAGTGGCTCTTGTTCATTCGCGACAGAGTGAAGCGCCCGAAGAATCCCGTCGGCTTCTTGCATTGCGTTTCCCGCGGAGTCGTCGGCTTCTTGCCGATCTTGATTACGAGCATGGGAACCTCGCGCAAACTAGACACACGGCGCTAGCGCTCAATTTCACGCTCGTGCGGCTTTAGCGGCTAATGCGAAGGAGAAAAGGTCGCGGACGGGCAGCTTCAGGCGCCTTCTTGGTCTCGGACCTGCCAAGCGGGTCTCAGAACTCGCATTTTCCACTGGACCGAGTTCCGGATAGCGAACCGGATGGAGTTGGTGAAAACTCCGCTCGTCGGCAGCTGACTGCCAACATGCGTTGGCCGAACGGATATATTCGTCGCGCTTACCGGGTGTTTTGCAGCGCGGGTGCAAGGATAGAATGCGTGACGTGCGGAATGACACGAAGTCCAGGAAACGCGAGGTTGCTATTACGAGTGGAGCGGTTATCGATCCCGAAGCTTTCGCGGGAGCGTATCGGAGGCCGAGAAGAATGCCTCACACTGTAAGGCAGAGAAGCGGGTTCGCTAAGCGATGTCAAACCGAGTACGGCGATGCCATCTCCGTTGGAGCTGATCGGCCCCTGCTTCCGCACGCGTCAGGGGTATTAGGCGAGAACTATCAGAGCGGATGGCCTTTGGCATGCGGCTGGACGGTCATTTCACTGGGAACACGCTTGCTTCGCGATTCTCCGATCCACGATGGCGCGAAACAGTTTGGTGTGCGCAGCCGTGCTTCCGCAGCAGGAGCCTACAATTCTGGCTCCAGCATCCAGCAGTGGGTCAAGACCT
>DATLSB010000050.1:0-56748 GCA_035534415.1 Candidatus Dormiibacterota bacterium
GTGAACAACGGGATCATGTATGTGACGTCGCCGCCCAGCACGGTTCATGCGCTGGACGCGCGCACCGGCAAGGAGCTTTGGCAATTCTCTCCGCAGCTTCCGCGCGATTTGGTGACGATCGGACTCTTCCCCACCAATCGCGGCGTGGCGCTGCTGGGGAACACCGTTTACCTCAATACGATCGACGCGCATCTGGTGGCGCTGGACGCCAAGACCGGGCGCGAGAAGTGGAGCGTGGAAGTCGCCGACAACAAGAAGGGCTTCGCGGACACCGGTGCGCCACTGGCCATCAACGGGAAAATTATCGTCGGCGTGGGCGGCGGCGAAGCGGGTGCGCATGGCTTCCTGAGCGCCTATGACCCGAAAGACGGCAAGCTGCTGTGGAGGCTCTACACCGTTCCTCGCAGTCCCGAAGATCCCGGCGCGAACACGTGGGCCAACGGTAGCTGGAGCAACGGGGGCGGCACGACGTGGAACACCGGCTCGTACGATCCGGAAAGCAACACGATCTATTGGGGCACCGGCAATCCCGCTCCGGATTGGAACGGCACCGGACGCATGGGCGACAACTTGTTTACCTGCTCGCTGCTGGCCATTAATGCGGATACCGGAAAGATGAAATGGTATTTCCAGTTCACTCCGCATGAGGTGCATGACTGGGATTCGTCCGAGCCACCGATTCTTTTCGACGCGAAAGTGGATGGCCAGATGCGCAAGCTGGTGGCGCTGGCGAATCGCAACGCGTTTTACTACGTGCTCGACCGCACCACGGGAAAATTCATCACCGGCGTTCCGTTTGCGAAGCAAAGTTGGGCCAAGGGGCTCGACAAGAACGGCCGGCCGATCAAGTATCCGGCGAAGGATATCGATCCCAGCCCGGAGGGCACGCTGGTTTATCCGTCGCTTACCGGCGGTGTGAACTGGACCAGCCCGTGCTACAGCCCGCTAACGAGACTTTTCTACGTGAACGCGCGTGATGCTGGAGCGTGGTACATCCAGGGCGAGGCGAAGATGGCGCCGGGCAATTCCAATGGCGTCGTCGGCGGAGGCGGGGGCGGCGGGCGATTCATGGTGGGCGATCAGGACACCACGTCGATTCGGGCGCTCGATGCCGTGACCGGCAAGCGCGTGTGGCAATTCCCGATGACGGGCGATTCCTGGACCGGCGTTCTGGCGACAGCGGGGAACCTGATTTTCTCCGCCGACGCGGAAGGAAACTTCTTCGCGCTGAACGCAACCAACGGCGATCCGCTCTGGCATTTGGAGCTTGGCTCGGCGCTGCGGTCGAACCCGATGACGTACGCTGTGGACGGACATCAGTACGTCGCGGATTCGTCCGGGAGCTCGCTGTTCGTGTTTGACGTTCCGCAAGACTAACCGGCTAATTCGCGCGGGCAGTCAGCCGGGCGATTCATCCTCGCGAATGCGGCGGGCGGCGAATTTCGCAAGTTCGCCGCCCGCGTTGCGTTGGAATATGTAAAATGCTACGCGGAGGGAAAATGAAAATGACCTCTGTAAAGCGGTGGTATCCAGCCACCCTGATCCTGAGTGCTGCATTTTTAGCCGGTGCACCATTTGCATCGGCGCAAATTCCGCGAGGGCAAGCGCCGCCGCATGAGGCGCGTCCGACGCCGACGCCAGAGCGCGTCGCGGCAGGCAAGAAGATTTTCGACGGTACCTGCGCGAATTGCCATGGAGTTGACGGCAGCGGCGCGAACGGTCCGAACATTCGCGGCGCCATCCGCACGATGGGCCCCGAAGGCCTCTACAATCGTATTTATGGCGGGCTGATCGGTTCGGGCATGCCGAATTTTTCCTATCTGGGCCAGGACAAAATCTGGGACGTGGTCGATTACGTCAGCACGCTGGGCCAGGTTTCGAACGGCGCGACGACCGGGAACGCGCAGCAGGGCGAGCAAGTGTACGGCTCGAGCGGATGCGCGTCGTGCCACATGATCGACGGCCAGGGCGGCAGCTCGGGACCGGATTTGTCCGATATCGGAGCGGAACGCTCGGCCGCGTTCATGCATGACGAGCTGCTGAATCCCGGCGCAAATCGACCCGACGGCACACCGGGCTTGCCCGATCGCTCCACGTATCAGGCATATCGCATGTACCGCGTGACTCTTCCCGACGGTAAAGTGATCGAGGGAATGCGCGTCAATGAAGATTCGTTCACGCTACAACTTCGCAACGCGCAGGGGAACATCGTTTCCGTCAACAAACTCACGGCAAAAAATATCGAGGCGCTGCCCGACAAGAGTTTCATGCCCAGCTATAAGGGAAAACTCTCCGACGCACGGCTGAATGACCTGGTGGCGTATCTTTCGAGCCTCGGAGGTGCAAAGTGAAAGCATCATCCAGAAATCTCATTTGCGCGTGCGCGCTGCTGGCCGCCGGACTGGGATTCAGCGCGCCGAGTTTCGCGCAGAATGTGACCTACAACGAAATACTGCACGCCGATCAGCATCCGCAGGACTGGCTGACGTACGGCGGCAATTATTCGGCATGGCGCTATTCGGAACTCAAGCAGGTGGACACGTCGAACGTGAACCAGCTGAAAATGCAGTGGGTCTACCAGCTGAGCCATCAAGGAATCTTTGAGTCCTCGCCAATCGTCGTCGGCGGGATCATGTACGTCACCGAGCCGCCCACAACCGTTACGGCGCTGGATGTTCGCACCGGCCGGCCCATCTGGACGTGGACCGCGAAGCTGCCCGCGCGCCTGCTGACCATCGGACTCTTCCCCACCAATCGCGGCGTAGCAATCCTCGGCGACACCGTGTACGTGGCGACCATCGACGCGCATTTAGCCGCGCTCGACGCCAAAACCGGCGCACTGAAGTGGGAAGTTGAAATCGGCAAGAACTCGGACGGCATCGCCATCACCCAGGCGCCGCTGGCGCTGGATGGGAAGATCGTCGTTGGGATAGGAGGCGGCGAAGCCGGCATTCGCGGCTATATCGATGCGTACGACGCCAAAACCGGCAAGCGGCTGTGGCGGCTATACACCGTGCCGATCGCAGGTGAGCCCGGCGTGAACACATGGGAAGGCGACAGCTGGAAGTACGGCGGAGCGGGGACGTGGAACACCGGATCCTACGATCCGGAAACCAACACGATCTTCTGGGGCACGGGCAATCCGGCGCCAGACTGGAATGGCGAGGCGCGAAAGGGCGCCAACCTGTACTCGTGCACGCTCCTCGCGATCGACGCGAACTCCGGAAAGATGAAGTGGTATTTCCAATTTTCGCCGCATGAAACGCACGACTGGGATTCGGCCGAGCCGCCAATCCTTTTCGACGCTAAGGTCAACGGAAAGATGACGCACCTGGTGGCGCAGGCCAACCGCAACGCGTTCTACTATGTGCTCGACCGCGACACCGGCAAATTCATCACCGGCCAGGCATTTGCCAAGCAAACGTGGGCCAAGGGACTCGCCGCCGACGGCCAACCGATCGAAGAGCCCAACAACCAGCCCACGGTGAAAGGCAACCTGATCTATCCAAGCATCACTGGCGCGGTGAACTGGACCAGCCCGTCGTATAGCCCGTTGACTGGCTACGTCTACGTCAACACGCGCGAGCAGGGCGCTATCTATTACCAAGGTAATCCAACCATGGAGCCGGCTAACCCCGCGGACGTAGGAGGAGGTGGCGGCCAGAAAGTGCTGGGCGGCGATCAGGCTTACAGCGCCGTGCGCGCTTTGGAAGGGACCACCGGCGACCGCAAGTGGCAGTTCAAAATGGTCGGCGATTCGTGGACCGGCACACTCGCGACCGCGGGCAACCTAGTTTTCTGCGCGGACGCGGAAGGCAATTTCTTCGCGCTCAATGCCACCACGGGAAAGCCGATCTGGCACGTGCAGCTGGGCAATTCCGTCCGCGCCAATCCGATCACCTATGAAGTGGATGGCAAACAGTATGTGGAAGCAGCCGCAGGGAACTCCATCTTCACTTTCGCCCTGCCATAAATAGCGACGACGGTTCGGCGCGGCGGGCATCACGGTGTGCCCGCCGCGAGTTCCCTATCTCTAACAACTCAATCCGCGTCGGCACACCCACGGCTTTCTTACTGGAGTGAAGCGGAGGGCCAGCGCGTATTCTGGTAGTGTCGGCATCGCGGGCGATTTGTCCGCCGCAAATCGCTCATTGCCAGCAAAAGTAACTGGGCGCGGCGCTGCAGAATCTGAAGTAGACGCTTTTGCGCCTGTTACTGCCCGGCCCTCTTTGGATGCGAGAGTTTCAGCACGATTTCAATATCGCGGCGGGAATCGAAACTGGATACGGTTTGCGTGGATGACGTCATGTCGCCGTGTTCGGCGTGAATTACGTAATCGATGTTGGGATCGAGGCCGCTGAAGCGATACTGGCCTTTGGCGTCGGCGATGTAGGTTCGCACGTCCTGCGTTTTGGTGTTCAGCAAATAGACGATGCTGGACGCGACGGGATCCTGATTCTTGTCAAGAACCATCCCGTGCACGGTACGAAGTTCGGTTTGAACATTTTGGTTTCGCGCTTCCGCAGCCATGGCGGCCATCGCGAACACTGCCAAAACCACAGTGAACTGAAAGAGCCGGCGATTCCTCAATAGCAACTCCTTACCAGCGCGCTCGCCGCATACGTGGACGCGGCTCGGCACGCGGAATTTTCGCAAGTTCCGCGATTGCAAGGGACGGAGCAAAAGCCGCCTCGCGATTGAGCCGAAGAGCTATTCCTCCTCTTCTTCGTCATGATTCGAATTATCGCCAGCCTCCTCTTCGTCGTCCTCATCGTCCTCGTCTTCTTCCTCGTCGTCCTCGTCGTCATCCTCCGAGAGGACGATCAGATGCACGGGATGAGTCTGAGTCACTTCCAGCTCTGCGTCGCACTCCGGGCAGCTCAGAATTTCCCCTTCTTCCACTTCATCTTCGTCGAGATCGATCTCGGCGTCGCATTCCGGGCATCTCGTCACGGACTCTCTCCTCCTGCGCGAACTTGAACTAGAGGGCGTATTATATAACGCCCGTGTCAAGCTTTCTCGGGAAGGACACGCAAAACATGACCACGCGCCGCGAATATCCTAATCAGCCGATCATCGGAGTGGGCGGGGTAATAATATCCAATCATCGCGCTCTTTTGATCCGGCGAGGCAACCCGCCGCTCGAAGGCCACTGGTCGATTCCCGGCGGCCTGCTGGAGATCGGCGAGACCCTTCTGGAGGGCGTGAAACGCGAACTGCGCGAGGAAACCGGCATCGAGGTGCGTCCCCTGGATCTGATCGAAGTCTTCGAACGCATCGAACTCGACGGCAGCGGACGCGCCCGCTACCACTACGTGGTGCTGGACTATTTGTGCGAAGCGGTCAGCGGCGAGGCTCGCGCGGGCAGTGATGTGACTCACGCGGCCTGGGCCAGCGCCGAGGAATTGGCGCAATATTCGCTATCGAACACCGCCACACGCGTGATCCTGAGAGCCTTTGAGATGGCGCGGCAAGTAAAGGAAGGACGCGGCCCAGAGCATCGCCGTTGATTTCGGCGTCCTTGGTGTAAGCACGTTGGGAATTCCACTGGAGCGACCTGCAACAATCCCTCACGAGAATGTGGATGCGGCGCATGAGCAGGCCGCAGGTTTCAGGAACTCGACCCTTGCGAAATGAAAAGGGCCGGAGCGAACACCGCGCCGGCCCTTCCTTACTGTGTCAAACCGCCTTCGCAGTCAGATCAGCAGGTGAAGCTTTCGAGATTACTTATCTCCGATCTGGACGCCCGGGTTCGTGCTGGTCGGGTCTATGATGGCCGCCTTGGTCGGAGAAATGACGTAGAAGATCGTCTTGCAGTTGGTGCTGGTGGAGTTGATGGTGCAGCCGGACGGCGAAAGCCCCAACCCAGTCGAGTCGATGGTGTAGGACTGATTAATTGTTTGTCCCACGGTCAGGAAACCGCCGGAATTATCGTCGCTGGCTCCGGTGATGGCGGAAACTCCGTCGAAAGCCGCAGCACCGGAGCTGTCGCTGACGGCCGAATTCGCCGGGTCGACGGTTCCGAAAGCGTAAATGCCGTTCGCAGTCGAGGCAGAGAACGGGCCGCCGGTTTGCGACATCAACACGCCGGCCTCGACGCCTCCATTTGCGTTTAGTTCGAAGCCCTCGTTAGCGTTGACGAGATAGACGACCGGATTGTGATTTGAACCCGCCAACGTCCACAGAGAGCGACCGCTGGAATTGACGGTGTATGTGCCTGAGCCGGTTTGCGAGGTGGTCGTGCCAGCATTGTTTTGCGCAATCGTGGCGGTCAGGTTTCCACTGGACGCGCTCAGGCGAATTAGAGAAACATTCGTTCCTGACGAACCGTTCAACGACGAGTTGTAAAGGATATAGGTGCCCGACAAACTCGATGTCGAGAACGTCCCGGATTGCTGCAACATCTCGCCGGCGAAGATGTTGGTCTGGGTTTGGTCGTCGCTGCTCATGATCAACACATCGGTCGCCGAGACGACATAGATGATCGTGTTCACGTTGCTGGTCGAGCCGGGCGGAATAAACGACAGCGTGCCGCGGCCGTTGGCGCCGATCGTATACGTGCCGCTGCCGATGGTCGCCGCCGTGGCTGGGAATGATGTATAGCTATTGTCGATGCTTCCGTTTTCGTTGAAGTCGACCTGGCCGCCGGTGATGGAGCCGCTGGAGAAATCGAATACGCCGACAGCGCCGAATTTTCCACCGCAGATCGAGTTATTGCAGCTGTTGATGTTCTCCGGGGCGGAAAACCCGAAGGCGTATTTGCCGGTGACCTTGGAAGTCGAGAAGGCGGTCGTATCTTGTTTCCGCAACTCGCCGGAGGTGAACGGACCGGTGGCGTCGAAGTCGATCATATGCCCGGTGGAAGCGACGCCCGAAGTGATGTTGCCGACGGAGAAGCGGTAGTTCTGCGTTCCGGCAGAGGTGCTGATCGCCATGCAGCCGCGGTGGTCAGAACCGATGCTATACGTTCCGGAGGTCACGGAGTTCGTTTGCGCGCCACCGGTGGTGCTCAGATTCATATCCACCGTACCTGCGGTGATCGAGCCACTGCCGTTCAGCGTGAGGACACCGCCAACCAGCGCGGGCTCGGGCGTTCCTTCGTTGTCAAAACCGGTTAGCAAGAAGGCATATTGGCCGTTCAACAACGATTCACTGCCGGAGCCGCAGGGAGTGCTGATGGTAATGGAGTAGACGGGTTGCGCGGTTTGTGGAGTGGTGGCGGAATCAGCCGCGTCCACGATGATGTTGCTGGTAGTGGCAGCGGTGGTCGGGCTGCCAGAAAGCACTCCGGATGAACTGAGCGACAGGCCCGCTGGTAGAGGATTCCCTCCGCCATCGACCGCAAAGGTGTAAGGAGGCTGCCCGCCCTCCGCGTTAATAGTCTGATTATAAGCAACGCCCACAGCGCCCGAGGACAGCGGCGAAGTGGTGGTGACGACGAAGTTCACGATCATGCTGAGCGTGGACGAAGTAGCAGTTTGCGCGGGCACGCTCGAATCCGTGACCTTAATGCTGAACGATTGGTCAATCGCGGAAGCACTTGGCGTGCCGGTGATTGCACCGTTGGAAGTGTTGAGACTCAGACCGCTCGGCAGAGAGCCCGACGCAACCGCATAGGTGTAAGGGCCCGTGCCACCAGAAGCGGTGACTGGAGTGTTGTTATATGCAGTGCCGATGGTGCCGTTCGACAGCGATGACGAGCTGATCACCAGCGCGCTGATGTTGATCGCGAGGTTCTGAGTGGTGGTCTGCGGCGAAGGCAGCGTCGAATCGACCACTTGAACGGTGAAGCTATAGTTTCCGTTGTCCGTGGGCGAGGGGGTACCAGTGATGGCGCCGGTAGAGGCATTGATCACGAGCGGAGGAGGCAAAGAGCCAGAAGTAATGCTCCAAGTGTACGGAGTGATGCCACCGCCGACGGAGACATTCTGGCTATACGCCACGTTCGGCGCGCCCGAAGGAAGTGAACTTGTTTCGATCTTGAGCGGAATCGTGATGGTGAACGATGACGAAACGTTCTGCGGCGTCCCGCTGCTATCAGTTACCTTGACTGTAAAAGTTGAGCTGGTGGTGTTGTTCGCGGGAGTGCCGGTAATTGCGCCAGTGGAAGCGTTCAGTGACAGACCGGCGGGAAGCGAACCGGAGGTGACGGACCACGTGTATGGCGTGGTACCGCCGCCAACCGCGACACTCTGGCTGTAAGTTGACCCGATTGCGCCGTTGGGCAGGCTGCTGCTCTCGAGAGTCAGAGGTATAAATATCGAGAACGCCTGCGTCGCTGACTGCTGCGCAGTGGCAGAGTCCTGGACTTTCACGGTGATGTTGGCGCTGGTCGCATTGTTGGCTGGCGTACCGGTGATTGCGCCGGTTGAGGCGTTGAGACTGAGGCCGGCCGGCAGCGAACCGTTGGTAACCGACCAGCTATATGACGGCTGGCCGCCTTCCGCAGCGAGAGTCGCAGTGTAGGCCGTGCCGATCGCGGCATTGGGCAAAGAAGCGGTGGTCACCGAAAGCGTTATGGCGACCGTGAAGCTTTTACTGGCCGTCATCTGCGGCGTACTGGAATCGGCTACTTTGATGGTCGGGGCGGATGTGACGGCCGCGGAAGTGGGCGTTCCTGTAATCGCGCCCGTGGAAGTGTTCAGCAAGAGTCCCGCAGGGAGTGCGCCGGAGCTGACCGACCATGTGAAAGGTGCGGTGCCGCCTGTAATAGCAACGTTAGTGCTGGAATAGCCGGTTCCGATCGTGCCTTGCGGCAACGACGTGGTGGTGATGCTGAGAGGCGCGGGATTAACAGTAATATTGAAAGGAGTTGCCGCAGAGGACTGGCCGTACGTGTCGCTGACGGTAAGAGTGATTGCCACGGTCTGGGGCGACGTCGGAGTTCCTGAAACTGTGTTATTCGACGTATTGAACGTGAGTCCATCCGCGGGAAGTCCGGTTACGCTCCAAGTGAGCGTGCCCGTGCCCGAGGCTTGAAACTTGAAAGAGTAGGCCGACGCGGCAGTCGCAGCAGTGACTTGAGGTTGCGTCGTGGTGATCGCCGGGGCGGCAGGATTAGCGACGGTGATCGCGAGCGAGCCTGAAGTGGAACTCAGCGGCCCTGCGGCGCTGGAATCCTTGACCGTGTAAGTAAAGGTTACCGTTCCTTTTGACGTGGGAGTGCCTGTGATAGCGCCGGTGCTGGAATTGAGCGAGAGGCCGTCCGAGGGCAAGCCAGTAGCGGTCCAGGTGAGGGATCCGGCGCCGCCCGAAGCGGTGAGCGAAAAAGAATAGGATTGCCCGGCAGTGGCCGGAGCGGCTGTCAATTGCGTCTGGGTGGTGGTGGTGCTGGGAGGCGCACTGACGGTGACTACGATACTCGTCGAGACGGTGGGCTGCTTCACAGAGCTGGCGGTGATCGTCGCCGTGCCCGCAACACCACTGGCGTTGAATGTTGCGGAAGTCGTTGAGGTAGTCAGAGTGGTGCACGCCGCGCCCGTGCAGGTCCATGCCACCCCACTGTTGGTGGCATCGCTGGTGACCGTGGCGTTGATGGTGAGTTGTTGTCCCTGGTCAATCGCCACTGCAGAACCGGTAGATAAGCTCACTTTTAGGCCGGGCCCGCCGCCGCAACCAGCGATGATGGCCGTCAACACGAAGAACGACAAAGCGGACACACACAGAGCTACGCGCTTCATGGGCGCTCCTTTAGCGTGAACCTGAAAGTGAATACGACTGATGCGCCGAGCGGAATAAATCCCGCACGCCACGATCGACAGCAAGAGCCCTTAGTTTTTTGGAAAATAGGTTAGGAGCGTCGGTGAAGCCGAGGCGTGTTACCCGCAAATAAAATTACATTCGGCTACTTGTTACTGGCACCGGGACAACGCACCCGACAAGCCTTCACCAAATCACCTGTGACGCGATCATGGGACGGAGAGCGAATGATGACAAGTGCGTATCAGAGATGTTGTGTGGAAGTATCCAGTACTGCATTCGAAACACGACCGGCAGATGTGTGATCTAGCGCATGGAAATAAGCCACCACCCGAGAGCTGCGCCGTCAGCGAATCAGCGGACGTATGGAAAGATTTCGTCGGCGATCCAGTAGTTCGCAACGAGCACCGCGAACATCATTCCAAAGGTCCACAGACCCCAGCGCCAGCGCTGCCAGCCGCTCCGGAAAAACGAAAACTGCATCGGGAAATCGATCAGATAGGCCGCGCAATAGCAGATGTTCGCCCACATGGCGAGAACCGCCAGCAAAACGATCGATTCGAATTTAATGGCCGGACGAAAATGCGGCCAACTAAAAGCGATCCACGCGATGACGACAGCCGCCAGGACTACGTTATAGCCAATCCGACGCGGCTCCCAATAGCGGATTGCGTCGGTCATGATTTCACGCGCTGGATTCGCTGCTGGAGACAGATCAGAATTTGCGGGGTCGAGATCGTCTTTCATCGACAACCTCCAGGCGACTAGATGAACATCGAAAATTTAGCTGGCCGCTGCGGTTTCCGGCAAACGTCCGAAGCGGCGCTCGCGACCTAAATAATCCTCAACGGCGGCCTCAAGATCGGTGGCTTCGAATTCCGGCCACATCCGCGGCGTGAAGAAAAGCTCGGCATACGCGCACTCCCACAGCATGAAATCGCTCAAGCGGCGCTCGCCTCCGGTGCGAACGAGCAAGTCCACGTCTGGCGCGGGCTCGCCGCCATTGGTCACTTGGCCCAGGCGGCGCGCAAACTCGCGTTCGGTGACTTCCAGGCTGGACATCATCCAGCAAGCGGCCCGCAGGATGGCGTCGCGTGACGAATAGTCCAGCGCGATGCGCACATCCATCCGCCGTCCCGATGAGGTTTTGCGCTCGGCCAGTTCAATCGCTTCCAGCAGTGAACGCGGGATGCGATCGCGGCGCCCGATCACGCGCAGCCGGATACGCTCCGTCTCCAATTCAGCCGCGGAGTTGCGAAGGAAATCTTCGAGCAGAGCGAGCAGCGCGGAGACTTCCGCCGCCGGGCGCTCCCAATTATTGGACGAAAACGCGTACAAAGTGAGCGTGCCGATCCCCAGCGCGGGAGCAGCGCGAACGATGCGCCGCACCGCAGCAACGCCCGCGCGGTGGCCCTCCGATCGCGCCAGCCCACGCGACGCGGCCCAGCGGCCGTTGCCGTCCAGAAGTATCGCAACGTGAAGTTGCGGGTCGGAAATCACTCTCGCTTTGCTATTGCCCATAGAACCCAAACGCCTTCCTCAGCTTGTCCGCCTGCAACGCAAACGAGCCGAATATGATTAAACGCTCGCCGAATGCGCGGTTTCGGATGCCACCCAGTTCAGCATCCCAGCGGCGCAGACAAAGTACGGGAAAACTCCGTGTAGCGTGTCGCTCGCCGAATGCGAGTGGCGATCGATCACCCGAAACATTTGCAAGCAGAAGGCCAAGGTGAACAGCACAGCAGTCCAACCTTGCCAGGAAACCGGCCTGTAGATCCAGCCGAGCGGCGTGAACCATGCACCTCTCATGGTGTCCTCGTTGACCCGCAGTGTGGACATTCAGGCTTCCCGCGTGGCGCGGATCAAAGCTTCCATATGATTCAAATAACGTTCCAGAGCGCGCCGTCCCACGGCCGTGAGCCGATACTCGGTTTTGGGATGGCGTCCCGCGAACGACTTGTTGCACAAAATGTAGCCGGCGTCCTCGAGTTTCCGGGCGTGAACGCTCAGGTTTCCGTCGGTGACGCGCAGCAGGGGCTTGAGCTCATTGAACGTGAGCGAAGGGTTTACGGCCAGCGCGCTGACGATTCCCAAGCGCGTGCGTTCATGAATCAGCCGGTCCAGTTCCGCCGCAGCTTCCAGATGCCGCTGGTCTCCGTCCCTCTGATCTCCCGCCCGCTGATCGGAGTTTCGCTGGGATGCGGCGTTCCGCTTCGTTTTTTCGTCGCGCGACCGAACCAGCGCGCCGGATTTACCCGCCATAATTCCTCGCAATCACTGCGCCAAAAATAATGTGAAGTCCGCCGAACCCCGCTCCCAGCAGCACGTCACCCCACGCGGCGGGCGAAAACAGAGCCACCGTGCCAATAACCATGAAACACAGGCCCATTAAGGGCACCACGCGAATCGAGAACGCGCCACCGGTGACCACCCCCGTCCCGTACATCAGCAGCCACACGCCCGCAATTGCGCCGAGCGGTTCACTGCGAGCGAGCAGAAGGGTCAGCAGCGCGCCGGCAAAAAGCGGCGGCGCAAAGCTATAAACGAATCGACGCCCGGGACCAGAAAGAAGCGATGTGCCTGCGACGCGAGCTTTGGAAATCGTGGTCCAGATGGCAATCGAGACTGCAACCGCCGCTTCGATGATCCAGGTGGCAAACCAGTCGAACGATGATGTCTGGCGCGAAGCGATGGCTGCCGCGCCAATGGCCGTGATTCCCATGGCGACACCGCCCCAGCCTGGGACCGCCGTGAAGGAGCCGGCGCGCTCCATGGTTTCGCGGATAAAGCGCAGATTATCGCGCGCGTGATCGTCAAGGGCTACGGGCCGAGGGACGTGCGGTGGACGCGCTCCGGATGGCGGCATAGCCGCAGAGTAGCACCGCCCGGAATCCTGTCAAGTACTTTGCATCACAAAGTGCCTAACTTACAAAGTCGATTTACCACCCGCGACGGCCTGTATTCGCCCGCGCGGTTTCCCGGGAATCCCGAACCCCAGCTTGGCGGTTTTAGAAGTTGGCCTCCCGTGGAATTGCTTGTGGCAAAACGGCGTGAGGGATATCCTTGGGTCGCAAAAATTCCAAGGAGGTTGCGCCATGAAGAAGTGGATATTGGGAGTCGCGGTCCTGCTGCTGTTGGGCTTCACCGGCAAGGCACAAGCGGCCCAAGCGAGCGGATCGAATCCGGTTTCGGATGCGCTGCGAGGGCTGGTTGCCAGAGAAACGCCGAACGTGGTTGGCGCCGTGGAAGAAATGCCGGCCGACAAATTCAACTACCGTCCGACGCCCGCGCAATGGACGTTCGGTCATTTGGTCGTTCACATGATCGGCGCAAACTACGGAATGTGCTCATCGATTGGCGGCGTGCCGCATCCGAAGACGGAAAAGCTATCGGACACCGACCCCAAGGACAAGCTGGTCTCACAGCTGAAGGCGTCCTTTCAATTTTGCACTGAGTCGCTGAAAAACGTGCAGGACTCGAGCCTGAGCGAAGAAATTCCCTTTTTCGGCATGCGCAAGATGACGCGTGGCGCAATGATGATCACCATGGCGCAGGACTACGGCGATCACTACGCCCAGGCGTCGAGCTATCTGCGGCTCAACGGGCTTCTCCCGCCCAGCGCACGACAGCATCGCATGTAACCGTCCCCGTCCGCGAGAAAGAGTTCTCGCGGCGTCACGTAGCTTGAAATCGTAGCTTGAAATCGTAATACCCGGCGGGCGCGCGATTCGGCGCGCCCGCTGCGGCTAACGGTGCTTGAGCGGATATCTGCCTATCGCCGAATTGATGCGAATTCTCAGCAAGTCCAAAAACATCTCGATGCTGTCGCGATAGATGTGCACTTTTGTGGCTGGATCGTGCGACCAGCACACCGGCACTTCCTCGACCCGCAACCCGTGCCGCCGCGCCAGGAACAAAATCTCGGGATCGAAGCCAAATCCCGCGATTCGCTGCTGTTCGAAAATCACGCGGCACGCAGGCAGGCGGAAGGCCTTGAATCCGCACTGCGTATCCTCGATCGACAACCCAGTGAACACGCGCACCAGTCGATTGAAAATGATCCCGGCAATCTCGCGAAACCTGGATTGGTGCACGTCGATAAGTGTGCGGTCCATGGCGCGAGAGCCGATGGCAATATCGCTACCGGACTCGATAGCCGCCAACAAGCGTTCGCACTCCTCGATCGGCGAGGAAAGATCGGCGTCCGTGAAGAACGCGACGCGGCCGCGCGCTCCCAGAATTCCCTGCCGTACGCTGTAGCCCTTGCCGCGATTACGGCCGTTCGCTATCACGCGAACGCAAGGCGCCGTGCGCGCAAACTCCTTGGCCACATGGATGGTGGAATCGGTCGAGCCATCGTCCACCACGATAATCTCCACTCCCGCCAGCGATGGTTCCCGTGTGGCAAAGTAATCGCGGATGCGCGAAAGAGTTGCGCCCAGGCGCTTTTGCTCGTTGAACGCAGGGATCACGATGGATACTTCCGGCGCGGGATTGCTCATCGCGGAAATCGTTCCGGCGCGAGCGCAAGAGGTATGGCAAACCTGCAATCAGGGGCACGGAAACGCAAGCAATGCGGCTCCGCGCCGGCGCTGCGGGTTCGCGGCGAGTATGCGTTCGCGGCCTTCGCCCTGGAAATCCGCCGGGCAACCATATGCCGTCGCGGAGCCTCGAAACCCCGATTGGCATAAGCGAGCGGATTCCTTCCGGCGGTTGGGAAACCAGCAGGGTTCGCAACACGTTGATTGGCGAGAGAACCCATGTTCGAGTGAGCGCACGCACAGCCAAGCGCAGGCCGCCGCGCGGGAGATCACGTCCGCAAACTATCACAACGCGCGTGCGCTTGGCCATCGAAAGGCAGGGCGCTCGAATTGCAACCCGGAGCGCCGTTGGGTACGATACGAACACCCGGCGGACACTCCCATAGCTCAGCCCGGACCAACGAAAATCCAGGAGATTACATGAAATTCAGAAATTTGGTGGTCGTAGCAGGATTGTGTATCGCAGGGCCGGCGCTGGCGAAAGCTCCGCCGTCACAATTGCCGCAGGCTCCGGCACCGTCCGCCCACCATCAAGCAGCACCTGCGCCGAAGCCCGCCGCGGCTGCAAGTAACTCGAACGCGACGGCTGCGGCCAAAGTCGATCCCGCGAAGGAAGCGGCCATTCGCCATCTGATGGACATCACGCAAACTTCGAAGCTCGGCGACAACATGGCCACGTACATTGCGGGCCAGGTGCGCACGTTCATGAGCCACTCGATGGATCCGCAAACACTTCCGAAATTTATGGACGCGTTCAATCAGAAATTCGCCGCCAGCGAGCCGCCGCAAAACATCACCGAGGCGATGGTGCCGATTTACGATCACGCATTCACGATGCAGGAAATCCAGGGGCTGGTGCAATTTTACCAATCGCCGCTCGGCCAGCATGTTGTGAAGGTGCTGCCCCAGGTGCTAGAGGATTCGCAAAATACCGCCGCAAAAATCGATCAGGAAGCGGCGCTCAACGTGCTTCGAGGGATGTCCGACGACTATCCTCAACTGAAAAGCATCCTGCCAGGCCCCAAGCAGCCCGCTCAGGAGGGAGCACCAGCCCAGCAGGCGCCTCCCGCTGCTCCGCAACAGTAATCCGCGATTCGTTCACGGAAGCGCTTCGATTTATCCGAATAAAGCGGCCCCGGCGGAGCGCCGGGCCGCGGTTATGAACTGATTCTCGTGCAGCGCAATTACTTGAAGTGCCGCACCCATTTAATATCGAAGCCGTAGGTGCCATTGATATCCCGCAAAAACTCCACCGAGACGTTTCGTTTCACGGCGTATTCCACCTGAATCAGCTGATATTGGTTGGTGGTGGCGGCGTTTGTCGAATACGTAATGGTCAGGCCGCGGGCCACTTGCTCGACGATGGTCACGCGCGCGGCGGCGTTGGATTCGGTGGTGTTCCCGGCGGCGAAGGGATCCACGCGGAACTGGCTGATTCCAAAAAGGTGCTCGATTCTCCCGCCAATGCCGCTCGTGATGGCTTCAGATAAGAGCGCGGTGGCGCCATAATTTTGCGACGCGCCCGGCTGCGACCGCAGCGCGCTGGACTCGCCCGGACTTCCGAGTGCGAGCAGCGCCACGATATCTGAATCGGAAAGCGGCGGGTCGGAGCGGTAGTTCATCGTAAGCCGGTCCGCCGGGCCGGAAAAATCGATGGTCACCTGATACTGGCTGATGGTCGAGGTCAACTCCACGTCGAGCACCGGATCGAGCCGGAATGGATTCGCAAAATTGATGTCGCCGCGTGTGAGCTGGAAGGTGTTACCGCGGAACGGCATTTCTCCGCTCAGCAGGTGGACGTGTCCGAGCAGCACGGGCCGATCCCACGTTCCTCGCAAGCGCACGTTACCGTCAACCTCGATGTGCGCCCCGGTCCACTCGATCTGCGCGCCGGGCGAAGTCTGGCCTTCCACATCAAATGCCAGGTTCTGAAGAAAAGTCGAAGTCGTGAGCGCGCCGGTAGAGATTTGCGAGGCTGCCGAACTGAAGAACGAAGTGATGTCCACGCCTTGCGCGAACAGCAGCCGATCCACCTGAACGTGGCCGCTGAGCAGCGCAGCGGTCGTGGTTCCCGAAAAGCGCAGCGTACCTCCGGCAAGCCAGCTCATGCCCTCCGGATAGCGGATGCGAACGGTCGAGGTGGTCGCGGTCACTTCGTAGCGCAGCGGCCCTTCGCCATAGGTCACGCTGCCGCTTAACGACAGCTGTCCTCCTCCAGCTTCCGCGGTGACGCGATCGAAAAGCAATTGGCTGCGGTTGAAAACAAAATTGCCGTTGACCTTACTCAAGCCGACCGGAAAATCGGCGTAATTCGCCGATGCGCCGTGCACACTTGCCTGTCCGATCACCACCGGCCGGGATATCGTGCCGTTGATCGAGACATTCACGTCTGTCCGTCCCTGTGCGTCCAGCGCGGGAAGCAGACCCTTCACCAAGCGCAAATTCACGCCGCCCGCCAGTGTGAAATTCAGCGGCCGGTCGCGGTCGAATCGAGCAGATCCACTCAAGCGAAAATCGGTATCCGGCCCGTGCAGGTGGGCCTGTTCCACGCGCACTTCATTGCGCTGATAAGTCAAGCGAATGTCCTGATCATTGGTCAGCTGCACCAATTCATAGTTGAAAGAAATGCGCGCGATGTCTGCTTGAATCTGGATCGAATCCAGCTGGCGGAGATTGCCAGAAAGCGCGAATGTGCCGTCGGCCGAGCCGTGCCCCGTGAGCTGCTTCAAATGCAGGCCCGAGCTGATAAACGGGTCGAGGTCAAAATTCTTTACCGATAACCGACCGGAAATCGGACGATCATCCGCGAACCCCACGGTCAGTTGGCCGTGTAGTCTGTCCGGATCAGGCTCCGACGCCAACGTCACCTGCGCCTGGTGCCCATCCGAATCGAGATGCCCGGAGTAGTTCCCTTCCGATTCCACTCCAAGCTTCAAACCGGCCACGTGAACGTCGCCCTGCGCCACAGGCGCACGCAGCGGACCGCTGCCGCGCAAATGAAAGCTGAGCCGCCCAGCGATCGGCAGCGCAGAATTTTGCAACTTGCGAAGGCTTTCCAGCGGAAGGTTTTCGCCGGTTAAATCGAAAACTGCTTCGGCTTCCTCGAAGTGGTACTCGAAATCTCCGGTCACGTCGCCCCCCGCCTTTCGCAGCGTGGCATTCGTGAGCTGCAGCTCATCGTGTTCGGCGTGCAGGCGTCCGCTGAGGCTGTCGAAGTGAAAACCTTCTGTGTCGATGTCCTGGTATGCGAAGTCGGCGTCGAATTCCGGAGACGCGCGGGTGCCGCGACCGTGGAAGTCGCCGCTCAGGTAGCCGCGAACGGGATAGCTGGTATCGAAAATCGACTGCAGATCGTCGCTCGGAGAATGCTCCATGCGCGCATCGAGCGTCCATGGGCTCGATGGCACAAAGCCCCACGTTCCATCCAGCCCTAGATACAGATCGAAATTCGCCTGACTCTGCCCGCGCCTTACCACCGTGTTGCTCATGCGATATTGGTCCGGCGAGTACACCATGTCACCTTCGATAGCGTCCCAATAGAGCTTTCCGTACGTGGCGTCGGTCGCGCTCACGTGGCCTGAAAACGTGGGCGCGGCGATCGGCCCCACGATGCTACCTTTCCAGCTAGCGTCGCCGGCGATTCGCTCGGGGGTAGCATGCTCGCCGCGCAGGACGGTGATGAAATCGTCCCACGCCAGCAAATTTCGCGTCTGGAATTGCACGTTCAGATTTCCGTGCGTGCCGCTGATCGTTCCGTTCATCTGCACGCGCGAATCCGGCGTATCAATTTCGCCGCCCTGCGAAATGGCTACTTGATGCAATTTATCCTGGTAGTCAAAGCTGATGCGCGCGCTGGCGGGAATCATGCCCGGCGCACGCGTTGCAGGATTGGACCATTGCGTTTCGCCGACGGTGCGAAAATCGTGAAAGCCCATATTCCAGGTGTTCACGGAATCCACGTTGAGCGATCCATCCCAATGCAAAGCATTGACGGGAAATCCCCGATGATCGAGCGCCGCGAAAATCTGGGCGAGATCCGCGCCACGCATATGCGTCTCGGTTCGGAAGCGCAGCCCGTCAAAGTCCATGTCCAGGCGTCCCGTGGCTGCGCCGCCAAGCGCTTCGATGTGAAGATTCGGCACCTGGAGATGACGCTGCGCCACCTGGAAATCGCCCCAGGTGGCAATGCCCCTGGTGTGAAACCATTCGTAGGGCAACCGGATCCTGGACGCCTTGTAATAGCCACTGGCGGTCCATTCACCGGCAGGCGCGCTGGGCGGCTTCTTCGAATGCGGCTGCAGCGCTGCGCTGGATTGGGGAGATTTCTGCGCTTCCGTGCTCGTAGCGACGGTCACGTATTGCGCCTGTCCGGAAAACTCCACGGCGCCATCCGGAATGTTGCGTTTGCGGAAGATCGAGCGCAAATCAGCCAAGGAAAGATTGCCGCGGTATCGTAGATTCCACCGCGGTTGCGCGAAACTAGCCAGCTCCGCCCGCAGGTGAATTTCGGAATGCGGAAGCTTCCACACGAACTCGTCGAGAGCAAACGAATTCCGATGCAGAGTGAACTTCGCCGAAAAATCCGAAGCAAATTGGCGCCACGGACCTCTCTCGATTTGGACGCGCTGCCAATCCACCTGCCCCGTGTAGAAATCCGGCGCGTCCGCGGGCGCGCTGTAATGCAGATCGAACTGAAAATCCTTTCCGTTCACGGATAACGGCGTGCGGCGGTCGTTGAATGTGACGCGGCCGTCGCGCAGAGCTAGTTGGCCGGCACGCAGTTGAAAAAGCGTCTCGCGCCAGGGCCGATTCCCAGCGCGCCTCTGCGGGCTCGGCACGTTGCTTCGCCCGTCCGCGCCAATGCGCAAGGCTACATCGGGCCTCTCAATGATCAGCTCGTTCAGAGCGACTTGGTGGTGCAGGAAGGAAATCACGCGGATATCCACGTCGATGCGGTCGGCGTGAAATAGTGGAGGCGATCCGGCTGGCTCGAGCCCATGAAGCGTCAGTCCGTCGATTTCCGCGTGAAGCTTCCACAAACTGAAATGAAAACGATTCATCTCAGCGCGCATGCCAGTTCGCTGATCGATTTCGCTAATTATTTTGTGCCGCATCCAGCGTTCGGCAATTCCGCTCTCAAACACGCCCACGGCCAGCGCCACGACCGCCGCGACGACGATCAGCACGCCAAACACGCCATGAAACCAGCGGATTTTCACTGGCCGGCTCCCTGCGGAATTATGTCGATGGTCAGGCCGCTGCGCGTGTCGTCCAGCCACTGCTTCGAAAGGGCGTCGATCTCCCGCTGCACCAGGACCTCGCGGATTTGCGGCTCGACGTCCGCGAGCGGTGGAACCTTTTGCCCTTCTTTCTTCAGTTTTGGCACGAGCTCCCGATCGTAAAATTTCTCGATCTGCTGCGGGTCCACCTGCGCCGCCGGGCGAAAGCGGAAATCCAGGAAGCGCGAAAGATAGATCTGCTGCGCCAGTATGCGTCGCACGGCCGCTTCGCCGATTCTCGCTTCCGCGCAGTGATTCTTGAAATCGGCCGCGGCGCCGGATTGTTTTTGCAACTCCGAATAGGCGCGATCCACGTCCGCGGCGGAAGGCTGAGGATATTGCGCCGCTTGCGCTTCCCCGCGCACGATCCATTGGTCAATCAGCTCGCGGATCAAATCCGCTCGCGGCTTTGATTTGCCGTCCACTAGCTTTTGGTACGCGGCAAGCTCCTCCACTTCACTGTCCATAATGATGTCTGATTCGATGCGCACTGCGATGCCGTCAATCGTTTCCGGCTTGGATGATCCTGGCGACGCAGCAGCCACCTTCTCATCCTGAACGCGCGTCGCGGGCGACGCCGCAATCGGGCCCGCGAGAAAAGCCAAACACATGATGAATGTGAAAGTTGCAAGGGCCTGGCGCATCAGAACACCGGCCCTATGTTGAACGAAAATCCGAAGTGCGGAATCTGCAGAGTGATCGGCGTCGTACTCGACACCGGCGTGTACTGGTATTGCGCTGGGTTCAGCAAAAATCCGAAATCCACGCGGACCGGACCCACCGGCGTAGGATAGCGCAACCCAAATCCTACTGTATTGGACCAATAATCCAGATCCGTCGGCGACTTCGATTTCCAAGCCAGGGAGATGTGGTAGATATCGGCGTAGACGTTTCCGCCATCATAAAAAACCGTGCCGCCCAGTCGGTTGCCGATCACTGGCAGGCGCATCGGAAAGCGCAGCTCCTGATTGAAGATCAGCAGCGCAAGTCCGCCAATCGGGAAACCCGTGGTCGTGTCGCGCGGGCCGGCTTGATTGAGCCCAAATCCACGCAGCGACGTGCCGCCTCCGGCGTAGAACCGCTCCGGCAGCGGAATCGTCACGCACGAGATCGCTCCGGCGGTGTTCGGAACGCAATCCGGGGAATACGGCGGGACGGTATTCCCCATGGGTTCTTCAACACCAAACCTTACCGAGCGTGCAAACACGAATGCCCGCCCGAATGAGTAGTACGACGAGTTCTGAAAGAATCCCCTTAAGTAACTGGCGCTCGATCCGATGCGCTCGATCGCATCGCTAAAATCAACGGAGTTGAACGTTCCTCGCGTGGCATCCGCGGGATTGTCGCGGCGATCGCGCGCGTAGGTAATCCCGAAACCGGAGACCAGCGTGGGCTGGCTCAAGAGCGGAATCTGCTCCGGGTTGATCGTGGAGACGAGGTTGGACGCCTCCACGCGGCGGTAAAAATAGCGATACAACAGCGAGCTTGAAGATGACGCGCGCTGCGAAATCTGAAATCCAGCCTCGAAGCGCGTAGATGTAAAGGTGTTGATGTCCTGCGTCTTATCCGCGTACGAGGTAAGGTCCAGCGCAAGGTTGCGATCGTTCAAGAAATTGCTGGCCGCATAGTTGAGTGAAGCGCGATATTCAAGAGTGCTGGCACGGGTGGTGAGCGAAAGCGTTTGCGCCCGCCCGAACATGTTGTTCCGCGCGATCTCGAAAATTCCGCGGGGACTCGCTCCGATCGTAGACCCGTTCGGATTGTTCGTTCCTCCAGCGATCCGCTGCACCTCAAATCCGAATCCATACCCAATGGTATAGCGGTCGCCTTCGGTCACATCCACAACAACGGTCTTTTTCGGATCGGTGCCGTCCGGGTTTTGCGGCGCGATCTGCACGCGATTAAAAACTCCGAGGTTGTAGAGCCTCCTCTGAGTCGCCGCCACGTCCCCCTGTCGCAGCGGCTCGTCCGGGTGAATGCTTACCTGACTAGCGATAATTCCCCGGCGCGTGAATTCGTAGCCGGTCAGCAGCACGCTCGAAACTTCCACCTGCCGCCCCTCGATCAATCGGTAGACGACGTTCACTTCGTGATCGGGCGAAGCGGATACTTGGTCGTCCATCCGCGCGTCGGGAAATCCCTGATTGAAATAGAGAGCCAGAATATTATTCCGGTCGCTCGCTACCCCGGATTGCGAATACGGCTGGCCGGGGGTCGAGCCGCTGACGGAGAGCAGAGTCGCGGTGCTGATGGCGTGATTCCCCTCGATTTTCAAGCTGGCGATGCGAGTCTGCGCGCCCTCCACGATGTGAAAGGTTACAAACAGGTTGTTGCGCTTGCCCCGGTAGCTGTCGTCCACATCCGTGGAAACCTGTGCATCGCGAAAACCATTGGCGAGATACAGCGCCCGGATCGAATCGGCGTCATCGCGCATCATCTGCTGGCTAAACCGGCCACTGGACGCGAACGATGCTGGTTGCAGTTTCAGGCGCGCGCTCAGAAGGTTTGTGCCGAAATATTTGTTGCCATCGAACGCCACTCCCGCCAGCCGGAAGCGGTCGCCGCGCGAAATCTGATAGCTGATGACGCGCAGGTTGTCCGAAGCTTCGAGCCGCGAATGGACCTCAACGGTCGCGTCAAAATAGCCCTGGCTTTGGAAATAGTTGCGCAGATTGCGGCGACCCTCTTGCAACAGATCCTCGTCCACCGCGCCTTCGGCGTACATGGGCAACAGCTTTCGACGCTTCGATTTACTAACACGCGCGCCAGTGATCTCGATGCGCACGCGCGGCCCGGCAGTCACCTTTACATTGAGCGGCACCCGATTGGAATGCGGGTCGTACGCCTGCGGGGCAATCACCACCCCCGCGCCTAGATAGCCCTGATCGACCAGGAACTTCTTCAGCCGTTGCGAGGCCCGTGAAAGCAGCGCCGATGTCAGCGTGTTTTTGCTCGACAGTTTTGATTGCCGCAAAATTCGCCGGTCAGGATACGGCGTCTGGTTGTCGATACCGATCGCGCCCATACGCGCACGCGGCCCCGTTTCGACATCTATGGCGATGTCCATCTGCCGAGTGTCGGGGTGCGGCGTGAGCGACCAGCTTATCTTGGGGAGATAAAATCCGTCGCTGCGCAGAAGATCTCCAAGTCGGGCGATCGATTCGCGAAGTGCACTTTCGCGGAAGGGCTGCCCCAGGCCCAGCCTCATGGCCGCGAGAGCGGCGGAATCGCTCGGAGGGGGATTGAGGCCCTCGACGCGAACCACGTTGTTATAAAAATTTCGGTCGACGATGAAATCAATCTGCAGGCCATTGGGCCCTTGCGACGCCGTAGCGCGAATATCCGAAAAATCGCCCATGGCGTACAACCGCCGAAGGCTTTCGCGCTCGGCCACAAATCCGAACGGCTCGCCGGCCCTTAATTCCAACGGAGGTATTTTTTCTGGAATCGGGTGCCGCGACGCGTCCAGCACGCGTACCTCCGCGATGCGCTGTCCATCGATCGGCGCGTTCTGAGCACTCAGCGAGGCGGGGAATATAAAAAACAGAGTTAACGCGCAGGAAACTACCGACACCGCGACACAAGGCAAAGCGCGGCCAGGTTGTGGAAATCGCCTTAACAGTCTAAGTCCCCTCGCGCGACAACCAAGGGTAGCACAGCCCTATTGTATGTCTGGCGCGAAATGGCGCTATGATAAACGCGACATAGCGCGTGTGAAGTGTTCGGCTCATGGCATGAAACCCGAAGAACTCGAGAAATACTCCCGCCAAATTCTCTTCGAACGGATCGGCCAAACCGGCCAGGAGCGGCTGCTAAATGCCTCCGCCGTGCTGGTTGGCTGCGGCGCGCTCGGCACCTCGTTCGCCAATCTGCTGGTTCGCGCCGGAATCGGGCGCCTGCGCATCATCGACCGCGATTTCGTGGAGCCCTCGAATTTACAACGCCAGACTCTTTTCGACGAAGCGGACGCCCGCGAAGCGCTGCCCAAAGCTGTGGCCGCCGAACGCCATTTGCGCGCCATCAATTCCGGCGTGCAGGTGGAAGGAATTACCAGCGACCTGACGCCGAAAAACGCAACCGAGTTACTTTCCGGATTCGATCTGATCCTCGACGGCACCGACAATTTCGAAACCCGCCTTCTGATAAATGACGCGGCGATTTCGCTCGGAGTTGCATGGATTTATGCGGCGGTCGTCGGAAGCTACGGCGTCACCATGACAATTCTCCCGGGCGAAACTGCCTGCCTGGCATGCCTGCTTGAAAGCGGCGAAGACTCCGGCGCGCGCGGCGAGCTGCTTGGTGGAGACGCCACTTGCGACACAGTAGGAGTGCTGCAAGCCGCGGTGGGCGCAATCTCCTCGGTGCAAGCGATGGAGGCCATTAAGCTGCTTGCCGGGAAACCGGAAGCGTTGAATCGCCGGCTCGTGAGCTGCGATGTATGGTCCGGGAAATTTCAATCGATCAGCGTTGAGCGCAACACCCATTGCCGCGCCTGCGTCCGCCGCAATCTCATCTATCTTAACGGAGAGTCCCACCCGCACATCACCATGTGCGGACGCGATTCGGTGCAAATCCACGAGCGCGGCCGCAAGCTCGATTTGGCGGAGCTCGGGAACCGCCTGAACGGCGCCTCGCGCGATGTTCGCTATAACGACTTTCTCCTGCGCTTCCGCGTCGCTCCCTACGAGCTAACCGTCTTTGCGGACGGCCGCGCCATCATCAAAGGAACGAAAGACCCAGCGGTCGCGCGGTCGCTTTACGCGCGCTACATCGGTTCCTGAACGATAAGAATCTGATTTATAGGAACTTATCCGGCGAAACGGCGGAGTGCAGCGTGGCGCATGGCGGCGCGATCGATATTCTCGCGGCAATTCATCAAGGTGAGTAAGGTGCTGAGGATGCGGGCCTTCAGCTCGTCCGACATCGGGAATCCGCTGGTGGCCACGTGGACCATGGCTTCGCCACGCGAGGAGATTTTATGTATGAATTCCACTTGCTGTTCGTGAGCGGCCGTACCCAACGCCATCGCTCGGCGTATCTCGGCGCACTCTTGCTCGATGAACAGCGTGAAATGAAGCATACACAGGCTCTCCGTCGCCATTCCTGACGGAGCAGGCATCTTGCATCCTTTTGCGGTGCACGGTTCTGGCACGGACCCATCCCGGGAATCGATTGATTTTTAACATCTTCCGCACTCAATTTCCAGTTTACGGTACGGTAATGCTACGTATGCGATACCCGCCCCTTGCGAGCCCCGTTTTATACGGCTCGCGGAGGGATCTCTCGGATTTGGTCCTATAGGGCTATTTCGTGAGCAGGCTCTGTTGCGACGCGTGCTCGCCGATGCGAAAAGCGGTCCATGGCCCGGCGTCCATATCCTGCAGCACGGGAGCCTCCCACGAAAACTCCGGGTGCACAGCCAGGAATTTGGCCGCGTTGAAGTTCATTCCGCCGGGATGTCCGATGCGAGCAATAAAGCTCATGTTCGCAGCCATCTGGCTATCCATCACTTTACCCGAAACCGCTCCGTAGGGATTGAACGGCGGCGATGTGGAGCCGGGCAGCATAACGGGCTGGTTATCGCCGTGGCCGCACAGGGTTCGATAGTCCGGATCGACTTTCTTCTCGTACGTGTCGTAGTGATCTCCCAGAAATGTTTCCGCGAGAGCTGCGTCGATCTTGCCTTTGTTTTCGTGCAACAACGTATGCCAGCGGATTCGACGCGCATTGGGGCTGCTGGCGGGATTATTCGGATCGAAGGTGGTTTCGTCGCGGATGACATCGGGATCGCTCGGGAAATTCGCGCCGGAGAAGTAACCATCCTTGGTGCGCCAAACTTTCCAATGTTTCAGCCCGAGCTCAAATCGAGCGATTTCGCCGGTCTTGCGATCGCCTAGGAGCCAATCGTTTGCGTATCCGCCATTGTTCCCATTCACCATGATCTGCACGTATTGGTCGATCGACGATGCGTATTGCAGCGCTTTTCGTGATCGTTCGAATTCCGGAGTGCCATTCGGATCCCAGCCGTGAAAATTCGCAATCGTCGTTTCCGTCACCATCAGGCCGGCAGAGTTGACGCCAAAGTCGTCGTCGCTGGTGATCGCTCCGGGAAAACCGTCCATCAAGATGCGATAGCCGTTCTGTGGGACGATATCGAAAATGATGCGCCAGCGCGTTCCTTCCATGTAACTCGTCCAATTGTTATGCGCCATTACGATCTGGCCGTCTTTGGTCCAACTGCCAGTGGCCACGAACGCGCTGCAATGCCCTTCCGGCACCAGGTTCGGCTGATTTTCCGCGTGCGTCTGCTGATTGAGCCATGGGACGTAATAATCCGGCAGTTCGCTGAATGCGTTCAGCGCCACTACATCCCAAAGATCGAGCTTTACGCCGTGATCGTTGAGTCCCGCGACGATTCCCTGCAATTCCTGCTGATATTCGGAGTCGACTTTAGGCCACAGCATTTCTCGCGCCGCACGGCGGAAGAACCCCCAGTCACGCCCCGTTTGATGCGTCAGCTCCAAGCGCACCATGCCGTAAGCGTCGGCGATCTCCGGCGCAAGTAAATAACCGTGCTGCACGCCAATATCGTGCGGCGAGCCTTGTAAATGGACATAAATCCAGCCGCCGCTCTCGAAGCGGTAGCCTTGCCCCAGTGTGTCGTCATAGAGGCTGTCGCGAAAACGATCCGATTGCACGAACGGCGCCGCGGACGCAAGCGGCAGCGCCGATGCGACTGGCAATGCCGGCAGCGCTGGCAGAGCGCCAGCCTGCGTCACTCGTACGGACGCAGCGACCAGGATTGTGAGCGCCAGCGCGATTGCGATCGTCGAGCCGAATAAGACAATTTCGGCGATCCTGGGCGCGGCAGAGGCGTTGCTGCGGTTACCCGCTCGAAGCTTTTTCACGTTTCGTATGCACCTTTAAATCGGAATAAGAGCCGCGCAACTAATATCGCGCCCTGGCAGCGGAATAACAAGCCAAACGAGAAAGCATACAGAATCCCCGTCAAACCGAGGTCGATAGCAGAATCCCCGCGCTCCCCAAAGCAAATAGCTTGCGCGCCTGAATTTGAGTATGATGCTGGCCGGGCGCAAGCCAGCTCCGCCGTTCTAGGCCGGCGACACGTAGCTCGCACAGGTGCGAGCTCTTAAAAACCACTTGTCCACAGAAACCATCCAGCCTCAAATCGAGCCGAGCGGCGGCTCCGGCGACAAGAATAATAAGCGTGAGCTACTGTACGCCTTCATCGTCGTTTTTTTTGGCATTACTGCGGTCACTCTAAGCCAGCAGAATGCCATCGGTCTGATCCCGCTCAAAAATCTGCTGAAGAACCAGTTGCACGTGAATCGCTCCGCGACAGCTGCTTTTTTCTTTTGGCTCGGGCTGGCCTGGTATTTCAAACCTTTTTTCGGAATATTCACGGATGCTTTCCCGTTTTTCGGGACGCGCCGGAAAAGTTACATCCTTGCCGGTTCCGCGCTTTCGGTCGTCAGTTTCATAGCGCTCGTCTACACCCCGCGTCAGTACGGCTCGTTGCTGGCCATGTGTATCGCCATAAACGTTTTCATGGTCATTACCAGCACAGCTGTGGGTGGTTTCATGACGGAGAAGGCGCAAGCCCTCAAATCATCCGGGCGCTTCGCTTCCGTCTTCCAGATCGCATACCAGATGGCGGGGGTTGTTGGCGGGCCGCTAGGCGGAATACTGGCCGCGATGGCGTTCGGGTGGACGGGCGTTGCCAGCGCGGCGATCATGTTCCTGCCTATACCGGCTGCGATTTTCTTCCTGAAAGAAAAACGCATAAACGTCGACTCGCAAAAGCTGCTCAGCGACGCAAAATCGCAGCTCAGGAAAATTGCGACGGCCAAAACGATGTGGATGGCCGCCGGGTTCAGCTTCCTCTTTTATTTTGCGCCGGGCATTCAAACCGCTTTGTTTTATCGCCAGCAAAATGTGCTGCACATGAGCACCGGTCAACAGGGACTGATGTTTTTTTTGAACGGCATTTTTGCGGTGTTGACTGCCACGATCTACGGAACGTTTGCCGCTAAACGCTGGACTCTGCGAAAACTTCTTTTTTGGTGCATTTTTGCCGGCGCACTCGCTCAGATGGCTTACGCTTTCTATAACTCGATGGACCAGGCTTACGTTATCGAGAGCCTCTGGGGATTGGGTTGGGCTTCCGCGGATATGGCATTGACCGACCTTTACATGCGGGCAACACCGGCGGGCAGCGAGGCGCTCGGGTTCTCGCTAATGGTGAGCGTTCGAAACCTTTCGCTTTTTGGCGCAGATTGGCTGGGCGCGAAGGCCATGGACACTTATCACCTTCACTTCAGCACGATGGCCATTGCAAACGGTGCGGTTTCGCTCATCGCTCTGCCGTTCGTTTTCCTGCTGCCGGGATTTATTGTGGATCACAAAGATTCGGCCGCCGAGGCCGAGGCTATTCCTCCCCCGCCCGCCGGCAAAGCGGTCATCGAGGAGTAGATCGCCGCGTAGCACTCGCCTGCAGCCCGCTTCCCCTGATAACTTCGCTGGGATTAAACTGAATAGGTTTCAGACGCACAGTTCTGCAATCGTTGGAGGTACTTCATGCCGGCCCTCACGCCCGGCGCAATCGCACCGCAGTTCGAACTAAAAGACACAAGCGGCAAAACTGTTTCTCTCGGCGAGGTGCTGAAAAACGGCCCCGTTGTCGTCGCGTTCTTCAAAGTCGCCTGTCCAACCTGCCAGCTCACCTTTCCGTTTCTTCAGCGAATGTTCGAATCGTATGGCACGCCGAATCTGGCGTTTCTAGGCGTCTCGCAGAACAGTCCAGCCGAAACGCGCGCGTTCATGGAAAGATTTGGCACCCGGTTTCCTGTGCTGATTGAAGAGCGCGGCTATGCGACCTCGAATGCTTATGGCCTAACCAACGTGCCCACGATTTTCTGGATCAACCCGGACCGCAAAATTCACCTAAGCTCAGTAGGCTTTTCGAAGAACGACCTGGAGAGAATTTTCAGCGAAGCGTCTGCGGCCGCCGGCGAGCAGCCATCGCCGCTATTCCGCCCGGGCGAAAAGGTGCCAGATTTCAAACCCGGTTGAGGCTCGAAGAATTAGGCCCCGTGCGGGCCGGCGCACCCGCTCCCATCAATATCAGCGAGCGCTGCGCAAACGGCGCATAGAGCAGCGCCGCGGTCGCGCCCAACGCCGCGCCGAAGCCAATCCACGGCGCTAGTAGAAACGGCGACAACGCCCAGAGCTCGTCGAGCGGGAAAACCACCGGGAAAAGTTTTAGAAATCGTTCGCGAAGGCCCGGAGCGTCAAATCCAGCCGCGGAAATTAGGTACAGCCGAATGGGAATGCCGACCGCGGCGGTGACGATCAGCGCCACAATGGCCCAAGACGCGTGGACGGTTGTTCCGGCGACTACAATTTCGACGATTCGTAGCCGCGCCAGCGACACGGCATAAAATCCCAGGTACATCACCTGCAGAAGCAAAAACAGCGTTCGCGCCACGCGCCGCGATATCTCTGGCAACTCATCGGGACTTGCCAATAAGTTCCGACTGCGCCGTGGCGCCGGGGCCAGCGTTTCTGCGCCTTCCGATTTCGCAGTCATCAACGAGCCCTCAGATAATGCGGCAGGAGCTGGCAGCAGATCCTCAGCAGCGGTCATGCCCGGCTGAGCAGCTTTGGCTTTACTTCCGGAACCGGACGGTCGCTCTACGGAATTGACGCTCACCACCTCCACCGGCGCAATGAACCGGTACCCGCGCCGCGCCAGCGTCTCCACGAACCGCGGACTCGATGCCGAGTCCCCGAGCGTCTCTCGGATTTTGTTGATCGCCGTATTCAGCCCGTGATCGAAATCGACGAACGTACCATCCACCCAAAGCCGCTGTTGGATTTCCGCGCGCGCTACGAGTTCGCCGGCTCGTTCGAGCAGCATCAGCAGCACCTGCAAGGGCTGGCCCTGAAGCGGCAGCTTGCGCCCCTGCTTGCGAAGCTCTCCCGTCCGCGCGTCAGCTTCGAACACGCCGAAGCGGTAAAGTTGCCAGTCAGATTTCGCGTCCATCCGTGCGATTAGTGTACCCGCCCCGCCGATTTTCTCAACTAACTTGAGCATTTCCTGCAAGTAACCGATGGACAAGAAATTGACTCACGATGGGCCACGCGTGCATTGCTGCGCCAGCCGCTCTGCCCCATTCTGCCGCGCGAGCAGCGCCCTTTAGGCGCAATGGAGGAAATTGTGACCGATCGTCTGAAAGCCACCAGGGCGGTGATCGTGGGAGTGGCCGTGCTACTCGCGTGCGCCTTATCGCGGCCCGCGGCGGCGGCCGGGCCCTCCCCGCAGGCGCTCGCCGCATTCAAAAAATATGTGGGCCAGGCGGAGGCGCAAATCCGCCAGGAAGAAGCCGCGCCGGGCAGCTTTCTCGGTTTGCAAGCCTTTCCCACCGCGAATGCGACCAACATCGAATCCCGCCTGCGCCGCGGCGAAATCCTCGTGACCAGCGGCGGCATCACGCCGGTGAAAGTGCCCGGCGGGCTGGTTCACCACTGGATCGGGATCGTCTTCATTTCCCGGGCGACCATCGCGGATGTCTTTTCCGTCTTGCAGAACTACAACCAGATGGGTCGCTATTACAGCCCGGACGTCGCCGCCTCGCGCCTTCTCCAGCGCCACGGCGATGATTTTCAATTCACCATGCGCCTGCGCGAACACAAGATCATCACCGTGATGCTCGATGGCATTTACGACGTGAAATACGACCGCCTAGACGGCGCTCACCAATTCAGCGTCTCGCGCAGCACGCAAATCGTGGAGGTTTCCGATAACGCGTCCGCAGGTGAAAGCCACGATGGCGGCGATCCATCAGCCGGCCCAGACCACGGTTTCCTCTGGAGCACCAACGCCTACTGGCGCTTCGAGCAGGCCGACGACGGCACGTTCGTGGAGTTTGAGTCGATCTCGCTGAGCCGCGACGTGCCCACCGGCTGGGGCTGGCTGATCGAACCATTCATCCGCGATGTCCCGCGCGAATCGCTGCTGTTTACGCTGCGCGCCACGCGCAAGGCCGTGCTGGCCAGCGGTCCTGTGTCCCAGGAGCAATCTGAGGCGCTCAGGCACCGCCCCTAGAAATTGGCGAGCTGCACCGCAGCAGTGGAAGTTCCACCAAGGAGGAGATAAATGTCCACAACATTGGAACTGCATAAGCCCGCACCCGTAGAATTTCGCAACGCGACGCGCGTGCAACACGCGCTCACGGCATCCGTTGAACGCAAAGCGCTCCTCTGGCTCGCTCAACGCACGCCGGAGCGCGTCTCGCCCGATCACCTGACCGCCCTCGGCTTCGCGGCGCAGCTCTGTGCCGGCGCTTCCTACGCTCTGGCGCGCTGGAACAAATACGCGCTGCTTCTCGTAGCTGTCTTCATCGCGGTCAACTGGCTCGGCGATAGTCTCGACGGAACGCTGGCTCGTTATCGCCAAAGATTACGGCCTCGCTATGGCTTCTACGTCGATCATATGGTGGACACGTTCGGAGCGGCGGCGCTGATGACGGGCCTCGCTGCGTCCAACTACATGCATTGGCAGCTCGCCGCGGCCATGCTGGTCGCCTTCCTGGTGGTCTCCATTGAGACGTACCTCGCAGCGTACACCTTGCACGAATTCAGGCTTTCTCACTCGCTTTTTGGACCCACGGAAATTCGCATCCTGCTAATCGCCGGCACTTTCGTGCTGATGTTTCACCCCTACGCTCATTTCTTTGGCCGCGAATTTTGGCTGTTCGACGTAGGCGGCGCTGTTGCCACAGTGGGGATGCTGGGCATGGCTGTGATCGCCGCCATTCGCCACACGATCCAGCTCTATCGCGAAGAGCGCCTAGCGTGACGCGTCGACGATCACCTCATTTTCAGCGGTGGATGAAATTCAATCTGGTCGGGGCGATGGGCATGGTCGTACAGGTCACGATCCTGGCATCGCTTACCGCGATCGTGCACCTGCAGTACCTGCTGGCAACCGCTATAGCGGTCGAATGCACCGTGCTCCACAATTTCGCCTGGCACGAACGATTCACTTGGGCGGACCGCCCTTCACGAGGTCAGCGCGCTCTTGGCGGTCGGCTCTCACACTTCAATTTCACCACTGGCGCCGTATCCATCGGCGGCAATCTCTTGCTGATGCGCCTGCTCGTGGGCGTTGCGCACGCGCCTGTGTTGCTCGCAAACGTGGCGAGCGTCGCCACCTGCTCCGTGGTGAATTATTTGATTAACGACCGCTGGGTGTTTCGCGCGGGTTCCTGGCGTAGATTGCCGGCAAGAAGGGAAAACTGCCGCGTCGAACGAGGTTTCTAGAGTAGTGATTGCGGCGGGAAATATTGGGAACAGCAAAAGTCTACTTCTGGGTAGCCTTGCCCACGTTGGCGACGCTTTCGAGCGCGTCACCGATCAGCACCGCGGACTTCCACTCATCCATGAACGAAGCACCCAGGCTGCGGTAGAAATCGATGGCCGTGGCATTCCAGTCGAGCACTTCCCAGCGCAAGCAGAAATAGCTTTCTCGCCAGGCCAGCGCGGCGACGTGCGCGAGCAGCGCCTTCCCAATTCCCTGCTGCCGGAATTGCGGGCGCACATACAGGTCATCCAGAAAAAGTCCGCCACGCCCCTGGAACGAAGAGTAAAACTCGAAGAAAATGGCGTAGCCGGCAGCGTGGCCATCCCATTCCGCGATCACGGCGCGAAATTTCGGCTTGGGACCGAAACCATCGCGCGCGATATCTTCTTCGATCACGCTGGTTTCGTTTTCCAGATGCTCGAACTCCGCGAACTCATGGATCAGCGCGGCGATGAGCGGTGCGTCTTCGATGGTGGCGGGGCGAATCGAGAACATGGATCGGAGAGTAATTATAACCGCAGATTCACCGCTCGCCTAGCCTCTTCGAGGTGTCTCTTGGACGTGCGCGTGATGGCGCAGCACCGCCTCTGTGCGGCTGATCGGCCAAGTTACACGACTGGCCATCAACTCGGCCCAACTTAAACGACTGGCAAAATCAACTCAGCCAGTTCCGCGGCAAAATTATCCAGCTCTTTGCGCCGCTCCGATGTAGCTTCCAGCTTCTCGCCCTTGCGAACGAACCATTGGCCGTCCGACTGGATCGTGTGGGCGCTCAATTGGCCGTCGAGCAGGTATGACGGCTGGCCGTACATGCGGAAGCTCCCGCCTTCGGAGGGAGCCAGCAAAACGGCGCAGTTCCCTTTCTTCACGCCGACGAGGCTCTCGTACATCGGAAACGCCACGATGTCCATGCCGTGCGTCCGCAGCCGGTCGAGCACGCTAATTTGCTGCGCGTTCAGTTCCATAACACTACTAGGATAGCAATCGTTCTGAGGATAGCAAGAGAGGGTCGGCCCTACCGATTAAATAGTTTCATCGAAGTAGTCGCTATCGACCTTCTTCACTGGATACGACGCTACGGTCGAGACGCCTACGTCGTGGTCGATCATCAAGTCGCTTAACTGCTCGCCGTCAATGAGGACGATTTTGCTCCCGATCTGAGTGACGTAGTTTCTGGCATCGTCGGTGAATCTGGAGGTGGTGATAAAAATTCCTTTCGCGGCCCTCTGTGCCTGGAGCGCACCAGCGAACTGCATAACGTCTGGTCGCCCTACCGCGTTGCTGTCCCACCTCTTCGCCTGGATATAAACAACGTCCAAGCCAAGCTTGTCTTCCTTAATGATTCCATCTATTCCACCGTCGCCGCTTCTGCCGATTGCCTTCCCTGCGTCAAGGCGAGAGCCTCCGTAACCCATCTTTACCAGCAGCTCAACGACAACACGTTCGAAAAATGCTGGCGAGGCCTTCTTCAGTTTGCCGAGTAGCTCGTCCGCCAACTCGTCTCGGAGATTCTCATAAGCGTTTTCCAACGCTTCCGAGGGTGTCGACGCGCCCTTGTCGGGAAGAGTGCTTGGTGTAGCCTCTTTCCCTAGAGACCGCGTCCCCTTGCGTTGCCGAAATTCCACAAACTCGGGATAATTGTTCAGCAGCTTTACGTCGATTCTTGTTGGCTTATTGCTTAGAAGCTCCCCGCCGCGCGGCGAGATTCGATAGAACCCTCTTCGCGAAGATTCTAAAAGCCCGGCCTTCCTCAAGTAAGTGGACGCCCAGGCTACTCGATTTTCGAAGGTTCCTTGCGAACCACTAGGAAGGACTTCCCGAAGATCATCTGACGAAAGACCGAGCCGCTCGGCTAATGCATCATAAGCTTCGCCCGCCGAAACGTCGCCGCCCTTTTCGGCGACGAACTCCAGAAGCGGCAACATCAAGCTCTGATAGTCGGGGACAGCCACGATCGTCAGGCGGCGGAGGTCGAGATGGAGCCCGATTCGAGGCGGCGAAGCACCGCGCGAAGCGCGCCAGCAAGCTCTTCGCTGCTTACGTGGCTCTTGCGGAATTGCAGGCGCAGATGGAACGAGCCGTCCTCAGCATCGTAATCGAAGACGAAAGGCTGCGGGCGCGGCGCCGATTCCGTATCTTCCTTGCGCGCCTGGCGCGCCTGGTCGCGCGTGAGTCCGCCCTGCGCGATGCGCTCCACCATTTCGAGCATCTTGCGCTCGGTAGGCTGGCGCGCCACCTGAAGCAGCAGCGATTTTGAGGTGATCGCGCCGTCCACGCAGGCGCGACGCACGTCCGCGGGAACGACTCGCAGCGACATCGTCTCGGTGACGGATGACCGCGAGCGCCCGATCTTCTTGGCGATATCGTCGTGCGTGTAATCGAACTGATCGGCGAGGCGCTGCAAGCCGTCAGCTTCTTCAAACGGCGTCAAATCCTTGCGCTGCAGGTTTTCGATCAGCGCCAGTTCCAGCGTCTCGGCATCGTCGGCAATTTTTTCGATGCACGGCAGCTCATGCAGCCCAGCCGCTTGCGACGCGTGATAGCGGCGTTCGCCGGAAATGATGTAATACATATCCTCGCGCGGGACGTAGCGAACCAGCAGCGGCTCCAGCACGCCCTTTTCGCGAATCGAGTTCGAAAGTTCGCTCACATCGCCGATATGTTTCCGGGGCTGGTCGGGATTCGGCCGAATCTTATCGATGGGAATCATCCGGCCGATGGACGCGCCGCTATAGCTGGTCAGCGTTTCGACGTAATGCGCGTCATGCCGCATCTTGAGAGTGACGGGCAACCCGATCCTCTTCGACACGTTGAATTACCTCCTGGGCAAGCTTTCTGTAATCTTCCGCGCCGGAAGACTTCGGCGCATACGAAAAGACGGTTTCCTTGTAGGCTGGGCTCTCTTCGAGTCTCACGTTTTTGCTGATGCGCGTCTTGAATAGCGCATCGCCAAACGTGGCGCGAATCTGTTCGTGGGTGTCCCGCGAGATGTTGGTGCGTTTGTCGAAAAGGGTGATGACCACTCCCAGGATTTTCAGCTCCGGATTAGGACGCGCACGGATACGGCCGTAGGTTTCCAGCAGATCGTCCGTTCCTTCGATTGCGAAATACGCCGCTTGAATAGGCACCAGCAAGTGCGTTGAAGCCACCAGCGCGTTAACGGTCAAGATGCCCAGCGCCGGCGGCGTATCCAGCACAATAAAATCGAAGTCCTTCAGGACTGGCGCGAGCGCATCTTTCAGTTTGAATGGCGCGTCGAACTGGCCGGCGAGCTGTTGCTCCAGCCGCGCCAAGGCAAGCCGCGCGGGCGCCAGAAACAAATTGGGGTCTTTCGTCGGGCGGACGATCTTCGCCATCTCCGCGTTGCCTTCCGCGAAGATGTCGTACATCGTGCCCTGAATTTCTTCGTGAGAAAAAAATGCGATGGTGGCGTTCGATTGCGGGTCCAGGTCGATCAGGAGAGTCTTTTTCTTGCGCAGCGCGAGCGCGGCAGCCAGATTGATGGACGTAGTGGTCTTACCAACGCCGCCCTTTTGATTGGCAATTGCCAGGACGCAGGCCAAACCGTTGCCCCTCGCTCCCCTGTTGCAACCGCAGGACCATATATAGAGCCCAGCGGCGCCGTTCCTACTACGAGTAGGCCCAACTCTAACCACTCTCGCAGCCTAAGCGCAAGCGAAATTTGATGAAGACGGCCGCGGGCCCGGCCCACGCTCCGAGGCAGCTGAAGCAGAGCGCCGTACTTAGTGGCAGCATCCGAAAAAATTACATCTTGTACCGACCTAGATCCTCGTCGCTCAGGTTCTCCAGCCATTTTCGCAGCTCTTCGTTCGAGCTTTTTTCCGACACCACGCTGGTGATCTTCGAGCTTTTCAGCACCTGATCGTCCACGAAGATGGGACAGTCGAGGCGCAGCGCCAATGCCAGCGCGTCGCTAGGCCTCGAATCCATCGACATGGTCTGCCCCTCGCGCTCCATCCAGATCAGCGCGTAGAAGGTGTCGTCCTTCAGATCCGAAACCACCACTTTCTGGACGTGAACGTTGAGTCCGGTGAGCACGTTCTTGAGAAGATCGTGCGTCATGGGGCGAGCGGTCTGAACTTTCTCGATTTCCAGCGCGATGGCCTGCGCCTCGTAAACTCCCACCCAGATCGGGAGAACGCCGCTGCCCTGCAATTCTTTTAGGACGACCACCGGCTGATTCGTGGCCGGATCCATCATCAATCCCCGAATCTTGACTTCGAGTTCCATGGCGGTCTCCCGTTGGATTGCGTCACGTGTTCGCCCACGAGGCTGTTCGGCCCCGCGCGCTCGATGCGAACGTGCGCGTATTCTCCCAAAAGATTTTCCTGCTGCGACACGAAATTTACAATCCGGTTGCTGCTGGAGCGCCCCGACCATTGCCCGCGAGCGGCGTGGCGGGAGTCCACCAGCACTTCGAACGACGAGCCTACGAGGGTTTCGTTGCGCGCGGATTGGATCTTCCGCTGGTGCTCCTGCAACCGAGCCAGGCGGCGTGAGCTCTCTTCCTTCGAAACCGCTCCAGGCATCGACGCCGCCGAGGTATTAGGTCGCGGCGAATAGACGAATGAAAACAGGCTATCGTAGCCCACCGCATCCAGCAAACTGATGGTTTCCTCAAAATGCTTGTCGGTTTCGCCGGGAAAGCCGACGATGATGTCCGAGGTGATGCTGATCGGCCGTCGCGCCGCTTTGATCCACGAAATCTTTTCTAGATATTCCTCGCGCGTGTACGTGCGTCGCATCGCGCGCAATATCGCGTTGGAACCGGACTGCACCGGCAGATGCACGTGATCGCAAAGCTCGGGCGTCTCGTCGATGGCTTGCACGATTTCACGAGTGAAGTCGTTGGGATGCGAGGTGGTGAAGCGCACGCGGCGAATGCCGTCAACCGCCGCGACCTCCCGCAACAGCTCAACGAAATTCCACCCGCGCGGCGAAGGATCGCCGTACGAATTCACCGTCTGGCCCAGCAGTTGAATCTCGGTGTAGCCTGCGTCCGCCAGGCGGCGCGCCTCGGCAAGGACAGCTTCGCTCGGCCGGCTGCGCTCCGGGCCGCGCGTGTGTGGAACTACGCAGTATGCGCAGGCGTAATCGCAGCCCTCGATGATCGTCAGGTACGCGCGAATCGGGTTGTCGCGGCGCGTGATTTCCGTTTCGAAGGTTTCGTCGGTATCGAGATCGAGACCCGTGACGCGGCGTCCGCCCGATTCGATCTGATCGATCAGCTCAGGCAGCTTCCGATAGCTGGCCGACCCGCAAACCAAGCTCACCCAAGGCGCGCGCTCGAAAATTTCTTCGCCTTCCTGCTGCGCCAGGCATCCAAGCACGCCGATAATCTTAGATTGCTCGCCGCGCCATTCGCCCAGCCGCGAAAACACTTTCTGCGCGGCTTTTTCGCGAATGCTGCAAGTGTTGTAAAGCATCAAATCGGCTTGCGCGGCATTCTTGGCCGGAGCGTACCCGCGCGCCAGCAGCACGCCGGCAACTTTCTCCGTGTCGTGCGCATTCATCTGGCAGCCGAACGTCTCAATGTAGAAGGACTTGCCGCCGCCAGCCGGCGCAGCTAAAACCGTTTCTTCACACTTCTGTTCCGGGCTGGACTGCGTGAGGGATTCGATCCCGACGTCGAAGGCGTTGCCCATAGACTCGCCCCAGTGTAGCACACGAGTGCAAAGCCAACCGGCAATCGGATTGGCGGGCCGTGGGCTCGATGCCGAGCCAGATCAGCGCGCCGGGGTGAGCTGACCAGTTGCGTCGATCGTCATATTCAGGTGATCGCTCACGCGCAAGAAAAGCGTGCTCGGGTTCTTCACGCCCCACTGCACGTACGGCACGGCGAACGCCGCAGTCGCGTGCATCGAGCTATTTCCCGCCTCGCGAGCTACGTTGACGCTCAGCGTCATCGGATGCTGCCGCCCTTCCAGCTCGAAAATCCCGGACAGCTGGACCTGCGATGTTCCCAAGGGCTGAATTGTTCCAATCAACCGCTGTGCGGTGAAGACGATTTGCGGATACCTCGCGCTCTGCAGAATTTCCTTGTGCATCCGCCTGTCGCGCGATTTATTGCCGGTTTCCGCGCTGGTGGCATCCACAATCACTTCGCCGCTCGCCGCACCGCTGGCCGGATCGAAGCGGATTTGCCCACTCTTTAGGTTCATCGTTCCCTCGACAGTGTGCAGCGTAGCCGCCAGCGTAAATGCCACTCTCGTGGCGGAGGGATTGAAAGTAAACACCTCAGCCGGGGACTGCTGCGCGAGGGCACAAGGTGAAACGGCGAAAACGGCAGATGTGACGATGAACGCCACAACAGCTCGCACCGAAACAACCGCAGCGCCACACGTTCGTCGCATCAATTGTGCTCCCATAATCTATCGTCTAAGTTCGCTACCTTGCCGCCGAGTTGCTGCCCCATCACATCGTTGTGCGCAACTCTCGCGCCGCCCGCGTGTATCGACATCAATGTGGAGAATAGCCATGGGCAGCTGGAAAGCGTCTTGAGTGCCATGCGACGGAACGTCGCGTTTCCGTGCATCAGCATCAGCAGGCGGGTCATGCGAGCCGGATTGTTCGTGACGCACGCGTGTGCGCTCTGGTAGTCGGCCAAACTTCCGCTCGCCATCGCGCCCGCCAACGCAATCGCCTCTTGAAACGCCATACTTAGTCCTTGTCCCGAAATCGCGTCGATCGAACGAGAGGCATCGCCGACTAACGCGATATTCCCCCATGCCACTCGACGAGCCCGGCTGAAACATGTGACGGCGCCCGTTTCTCGACCCACCGCGCGTGCTCTTCGCAGCCGCGCCGCGATGCGCGGGAACCTCGCCAACGCGCGATCCAGCCGCAAGTGCGGATCGCTCGTCAGCGCGACAACGCAAACATCTTCCGCGCCAGTGGGAGTAATAAACAGCTGCACGCGTTCGCCCCAGTACACCTCAACCATTTCGCTCCATGGAGCCACCGCGAAGTGCCTGCGAAAACCAAACCGCAGCCGTCTCGCAAGTCTCGTCGGGTCCAGTCCGGCCGCTTTTCGCACGGCGGATCGGTGTCCATCCGCACCTATCAGCCAACGGCATCGGTGGAACTCCCCTTCGATCCTCAAACCATCACGCTGGATCTCGGAAACTCGCGCGCCCCATCGCAGAGACACTCCCGCAGCCGCGGCCCTGTCAACCAACATACGATGCAGTTCATCGCGGCGCAGACCGATTCCGTGGCCGCTGGCGAAACGCGCCTCAGCCGACGATTTCTCATCCGAAAATCGAATGCCTTTGAATGGAATGCCTAGGTGGGGATCTAGAGTGATGCCAAGCTCGGCCAGTGCGGAAACAGCCGCGGGGAGCAGGCCCTCGCCGCACGTCTTATCAATTGGCGGTCCCGCGCAGTCAACAACTGTGGCGCTCAGACCCTTGCGGCGCGCCGCAATACCGGTCGCCAGTCCCGCCGGTCCTCCTCCGAGAATCACTACGTCGACCGGCTTCACGCGACCCTTGGAACCTCGTTTCCCTCACCAGCGCAGCAGCACCAACTCCGAGCAGAATCCGGGACCCATAGCCGCCAGAATGCTCAGCGTACCCGGAGCTGGCCGCCGATTGCGGTAAACATCCTCCAGCACCAGCAACACGGAAGTGGAGGAAAGATTCCCCACTCTCCGCAGGCACTCCCAAGAAGCTTCCAGGTCTTTCTTGGTGATGCCCAGCGCTTCGGCGGTCGCCTCAAGCACTTTCGGCCCGCCCGTATGCATCACCCAGCTCTTGATGTCGCTGCGGCGCAGATTCTGTTCGCCCAGAAACTCGTCCACATCCGCGCCGAGATGTTTCAACACCGTTTCTGGCACGTCTGCTGACAATACGATGCGGAAGCCTTTTTCCGAGATGTCCCAGCCCATGGTGCGTTCGGTGTTGGGATACAAAATAGACTTCGTGGCCAAAATTTCCGGGCCATCCGATTCCACGTCGTCGCCGGCCACTACCGTCGCGGCCGCGCCGTCCCCAAAAAGCAGCGCCGAGATCAAATGCGCCATCGAGAGGTCTTCGCGCTGCAGGGTCAGCGAACACAGCTCGATCGAGAGCAGCGCCGCGGTCTGTCCCGGATAAGCTCGAACGTAATCCGCCGCGCGCGAAATGCCCGCGGCTCCAGCCACGCAGCCCAGCCCGAAGATGGGAATGCGCTTTATGTTGTTGGAAAGCCCCATGCGGTTTACCAGGCGCGCATCCATCGAAGGTGCAGCAATCCCGGTCACGGACGTTACAAAAATCGCGCTCAGTTCATTTGGCTCCACTCCCGCGCCAGCCAGCGCCCGGCAAAGCGCTTGCTCGCCAATCTCCAGGCCCACTTCGATCCACACGTCATTGGCCTGACCCCATGTTTTCATGTTTTCGTAAAACTCGATGGGCCGCGCGGTGTAGCGCCCGTCGACCTTCATGCTGCCTTCTAAACGGTCCAAAATATCCGGGTTCGGGAGCCGGTCACGCCAATAGTTCTTCAAAGCCGTTACTAGGACTTCCTGATCATAATAGTGCTTCGGAAACGCACTTCCGACCCCGGCGATTTTCACGTATGGCGCTCCTTGACCGTACTCTACAAAACGAATGGACAGTTATACCATTGGAAGCGCATTTTGGCCCCAACTAAGGATATATCGTGACCGATTATCCGCGCATTGTCATGGCCTCGGATGCCTGCCGGTTGGGAACTGGATGCCGTGCGCTGGGAGGAAGCAGAAAAAAGAAGTCCCCGGATCTGGGGGGTACAGATCCGGGGGCCGGGGGTTGAGAGGGGCTATGGGCCGGAAGATCTCGTCGAATTTCGTCTATCAGCTAAGTTCAGGGCTCGGCTATTTCATTTGTTCTTTGGAGCAGCTCCCGCTAGTAATTCCAGTGCCGCAGCAGAAGCGTAGCTCGAAAAACCAGCTGCAGTCCAAGTGCGATCAGGACGTCACGTAGCGCTTCCATCTTCTCTCGCATCAAAGTTTCCTCGTAAGCCGAAGCGACGGTTTCTGCTTCGGCCTGAATCTCGGAAACCGAATGCCCATCCGCGAAAGCGAGTCCGCTCATGGGTCCCCTTAGTTCAGGACGTACACAGGCATGTCGTGCTCGATACCCACCACCATGGTTTTGAAGATATCCACGTCCCAGCTATCGGCTATGCGCAGCCGAACCACGTCGCTCGTTTCAGCCAACAGACGCCCGCGCAATGGGACGCGCAGGTTTCCAGTAACGACTCGCAAGATAACCGGCTGCCCCATCCAAACTGCGTAACCGCCTTCCATCGGGCCTCCTCAGGGTTGCTGCCTTGAGCAAGCACAGTTTGCCCGGAGCGTCTGGCCCGGCCAATGGTACAGGTGACTATTTCCATTAGGAGCAAAGTACTATCGGTTGGGGCGCGCGCGGCCAAGCGAGAAGAGCTTTCATGATATTGTGAATTCTAGGGTTACTTGCGCGGGTACCAGAAAGCACAGGGAACAAGGTAAAGTGGTCGAAACCATCAAGCATCTGCTGTTGCAGTTGTACAACGTTCGCGGCCTGATCGAATGGGGCGGAACGCTGATGATCTGCGGGATCATTTTTGCGGAGACTGGCCTGTTCGTCGGCTTTTTCCTGCCTGGCGATTCCCTGCTCGTCACGGCTGGCGTGTTTGCCGCAGCCGGCCACCTTAAACTCGCGTGGCTGCTCTCGACCGTGGTTCTATGCGCCATTGCGGGCGATCAATTGGGTTATTGGATCGGCCGCAAGGCTGGCGAAGGACTCTATCGCCGCGAGGATTCGCTTATATTCAAAAAACGCCATCTGGAGGAAGCGCACAAATTCTACGAGCGGCACGGCGCAAAGACGGTAATCATCGCCCGGTTCGTACCCATCATCCGCACGTTTTGTCCGCCCGTGGCCGGCGCCGCAAAAATGACCTACCAGAAATATCTGGCCTACGACGTTGTTGGCGGATTCTTGTGGGTTTGGGGCATGACGCTGCTGGGATACACGCTGGGGCGAACCGTACCCAACATCGACAAGCGCATTCAATACGTTATCGGCGCCGTGATTGTGCTTTCTTTTATGCCCGCCGCGTACCACGCCTGGAAATCGCACCGCCGCAAATCCTCCGTTGCTGTTGCGAAAGACGCCCAAGATTAATTTCAGTGGATTTTTCTTAGCCCTAAAGCCACAAGATCGCGAGCGAACGAAAAGTCCCACACCTTTGGCGTGCTCGGTAGCTGCGCCAATGCACATGCGGTCCCGCGATGGTGATATGCTTCCGCTAGTTGACCAACTTCCCGTGGATTCTCCCGGCTTATGACGACGCGGCTTCGCCTGCAATTGGCGCTCATCTCGCTGACCATCGTGGTGGCGGCGGGAACCATCGGCTTTCACATCCTTGAGGGCTGGTCGTGGTTCGACGGGTTTTACATGACCCTCACCACCATGACCACCATCGGCTACGGAGAAGTTCACCCGCTCTCGCACGTTGGGCGCATCTTCAATTCTTTCCTGATCGTGGCTTCTGTGCTCGCGGCGGGCTTCACGATTGCCACACTTTCTCAGTCGCTGCTAGAATTCGAGTTCGGAAAGGCGTTCGGCCGCCGGCGCATGGAACGCGAATTATCGAAGCTTTCGAATCACTACATCGTCTGCGGCGCGGGACGCGTCGGCCGCACCGTCACGCGCGCGTTACGCGCTCGCGGGCAAAATTGCGTCATGATCGAAAAGGACGCCAACCGCGCGCACTGGGCGGAAGAAGAAAAAGTTCCCGTCATCGTCGGCAACGCTTCCAGTGAAGAGAATCTCGCCAAGGCGCATATCGACCGCGCCATGGGACTGGTCGCCGCCGTAAGCTCCGACCCCGAAAATCTATACATCGTGCTCACCGCGCGCGGCATGCGCCCCGATTTGAAAATCATCGCGCGCGCCAGCGAAGAGGAAGCTACTTCTAAGCTTCTGCGTGCTGGCGCGTCTCAAGTGCTCTCGCCTTACTTCTTCATTGGCAACCGTATCGCTCAGCTGTTTCTGCGTCCTAACGTGCTGGACTTCATCGATACCGCAATCGGCACCGAGCGCCTGGACATCGAGATCGGCGAGGTTCGCGTGAGCGAAGGCTCCGAACTCGCGGGCAAATCTTTTGCCGATTCCGCGATTCGAGAACAAGCGGGAGTGATCGTGCTGGCCGTGAAGGACGCAGCAGGCTCCATGAAATTCAACCCCGCGCCCAGCGCGCTGATTCGTCCCGGCGATTGCCTAATCGTGATCGGCGGCGACGCCCAACTGAAAAAGCTGGAATCGCTAGCAGGCGCCACCACGCTCGCGTGAGCGCGCGCGAACCACGCTACGCGAGAGACCTTCAATGGAAGCGGGCCTTCAGAGTCTGCGTGACAACTGGAGAATTCTTGTGGGTCATCGCTTCAGCGATGACATAAAGCGCGGAATTCAAAGCGGCGTCAGCCGCTGAAGTTCCCATTTTCACGTTATCAACAGGCTCTTTACGCGCGCTTCCCCGGACTAAAAGTCCAGGGCTTCCACTGCAAATCTCTCACGCGGCATCCTTTCCGCGCGCCGCCACCCGCCAGCACTCGCGCGCGATCGCCCAATCCTCCTGCGCGCGAATCACCAACACACGAACGCGTGCGTCCGCACCCGAAATATCGGCGTCGAGAGCTGGGCTGGCGTTCTTCGCCGCATCAATTCGCACGCCAACAAACTCGAGCTTCTCGCACGCCGACGCCCGCACTTCCGGAGAGTTTTCGCCAATTCCGGCGCTGAATACCAACGCGTCAATCCCGCCTAAAACCGCCGCCATTGCACCGATTTCCGACCGCAGCCGGTGCACAAAAATATCAAACGCCAGTTTCGCCCGCGCGTTGCCTTGTTCCATCGCGGCCACCACCTGCCGCATGTCGCTCGAAACTCCCGAAATTCCCAGCAGTCCGGATTTCTTGTTCAGCACGTCGTCAATCTGCTCGCCAGTCACGTCTGTCTGTCGCATCAGGTAGGTCAGAATTCCCGGATCGACGGAGCCGGACCGCGTTCCCATCATCAAGCCTTCGAGCGGCGTGAATCCCATCGTCGTATCGACGCTATGCCCATCGCGAACCGCCGCCAGCGAACAGCCATTTCCTAAATGACAAGTAACCAGCCGCAGCGATTTCAGATCCCTGCCAAGCATTTTTGCCGCCCGGTGCGCACAATATTCGTGATTGATACCGTGAAATCCGAAGCGGCAAATTCCCTGCTCCAGCCACTCATATGGCCCGGGATAGACCGAAGCAGCCTCTGGAATCTGCCGGTGAAACGCCGTATCGAACACCGCCACTTGCAAGATCCCGCCGCATTTCTGCGCGACGATCTCGATCCCATCCAGCTCCGCCCGATTGTGCAGAGGCGCGAACACCGCCATGCGTTCGATTGCCGACTTCACCGCGGGCGTCACAATCGTCGGCTCGCGAAATTCCCTGCCGCCATTGACCACGCGATGTCCGGCGATCGAAATTTCCGAGGCCGATTGCATCACCGCCGCTGGGCCGCTCCAGATGAAGTCGAGCAGTTGCGCGGTAGCTTGCTTTCGGGACTCAGCGTCCACGGTTTCGGCGATTCTGGCGCCGCCGCGATTGCGTACGCTGATTTCCGCGCGTGCGCCGTCCCATTCAATCTTTCCTTGCCAGACCGGCTCTTGCGCATCATCAGAAATCGAGTCGCCAAGCTGATACACCGCAGCCTTCTGGCTGCTGGAGCCGGAATTAAGCACCAAAATATTCATATATTCATGCCCGCTGGCACCGCCACGAAAAAGTTCTTTCATTCAACGCGGTGATTAATACGGCCACTTCCATTCGCGGATTTCGGGCAAGTCCTGCCCGTACTTATGGATGTATTCGCGGTGCTCCACGAGTTTGTCGCGCACGAATTGTTTGAAATGCGCGCCGATGCGCTGCAATCGCGGCACGCGGTCCACCACATCGCTCGCCAGATGCAGCCGGTCGAGTTCGTTGCGCACGGTCATGTCAAACGGCGTGGTGGTGGTTCCCTCTTCCTTGTAGCCACGCACGTGCAAATTATCGTGATCGGTACGGCGATAAGTGAGCCGGTGAATCAGCCACGGATAGCCGTGGTATGCGAAGATGATCGGCTTGTCGACCGTGAAAATCGAATCAAAATCCCGGTCGGAAATTCCGTGCGGGTGCTCCGACGGCGGCTGGATCGTCATCAGGTCCACCACATTCACCACCCGCAGCTTAATATCCGGGAAATGCTGCCGCAACAAATCCACGGCGGCCAGCGTTTCGAGCGTGGGAACGTCGCCCGCGCACGCCATTACCGCGTCCGGCTCCGTTCCCGCGTCGTTCGACGCCCAATCCCAAATTCCCAGCCCATTCGTGCAGTGTGCCACCGCCGATTCCATATCCAGCCACTGTAATTCCGGCTGCTTCCCCGCCACGATCACATTCACGTAGCTGCGGCTGCGCAAACAATGATCGGCCACCGACAGCAGCGTGTTCGCGTCCGGCGGCAGATAGACGCGCACCACGTCAGCCTTCTTATTCACCACATGATCGATGAATCCCGGGTCTTGATGCGTGAAACCGTTGTGATCCTGCCGCCACACGTGCGAGGTGAGCAGATAATTCAGCGAAGCGATGCGCGCTCGCCACGGAATATCATGCGTGATCTTCAGCCACTTGGCGTGCTGGTTGAACATCGAATCCACAATGTGAATGAACGCCTCGTAGCAGGAAAAGAAACCGTGTCGGCCGGTGAGCAGGTATCCTTCGAGCCATCCCTGGCACATGTGCTCGCTCAGCACTTCCAGCACTCGCCCATTCGTCGACAGATGCTCGTCAACCGGCAATATCGGCTCCATTAAAATTTTGTCCGTTACTTCATAAATATCGTCCAGGCGATTGGAGGCGGTCTCGTCCGGACCGAACACGCGAAAGTTTTTCGACTCTAGATTTAACTTCATCACGTCGCGAAGAAATTTTCCCAGCACGCGCGTGCTTTCTGCGTCTTCGGTTCCGGGCTTGGAAACCGCCACGGCATAATCGCGAAAATCAGGCATCAGCAAATCTTTCAGTAACCGTCCGCCGTTGGCGTTCGGGTTCGCGCCCATTCGGAGGTCGCCCTTCGGCGCAAGTTCCGCGAGTTCCGCCACGAATTTGCCGTTCTCGTCGAACAGTTCTTCGGGCCGGTAGCTCCTCATCCAATCTTCCAGAATTTTTAAATGCTTCGGATGCGCCGCGAAATCCGCCACTGGAACCTGGTGCGCGCGCCAGGTGCCTTCGATCTGCTTCCCGTCTACTTCCTTCGGCCCGGTCCAACCTTTCGGCGTGCGCATCACGACCATCGGCCACATCGGCCGCTCGGGCGCCTTTTCGCCGCGCGCTTTTTTCTGAATACCGCGAATTTCGTCGACGATCGCATCGAGCGTGGCGGCCATCTTCTGGTGCATCACATCCGGCTGATCTCCTTCGATGAAATACGGCTTATAACCATACCCAATGAAAAGTTGTGTCAGCGCGTTGTCGTCCATGCGGCCCAATACAGTAGGATTTGCGATTTTGTACCCGTTGAGGTGCAGAATCGGCAGCACCGCGCCATCGCGCGCGGGATTCAGGAATTTGTTGGAATGCCAGCTGGTAGCCAGCGCGCCCGTTTCTGATTCCCCGTCGCCCACCACGCAGCAAACAAACAGATCGGGGTTATCAAATGCCGCGCCGTACGCATGTGCGATGGAGTAGCCGAGCTCGCCACCTTCGTTGATCGAGCCGGGCGTTTCCGGCGCCGCGTGACTCGGGATGCCGCCCGGAAAGGAGAACTGCTTAAAAAGTTTTTGCAGCCCATCCTCGTCCTGCGTAATGTTCGTATAAATCTCGCTGTACGTTCCTTCCAGATAGGTATTCGCGACCATCCCCGGTCCGCCATGCCCCGGTCCGCAAATATAAATGGCGTTCAGGTCATACTTCTTGATTAGCCGGTTCATGTGCAGGTAAACGAAATTCAGCCCCGGCGTGGTTCCCCAATGGCCCAGCAAGCGAGGCTTGATGTGCTCGATCTTCAGCGGCTCGCGCAGCAGCGGATTGTGGTAGAGGTAAATTTGGCCAACGGACAGATAATTAGCCGCGCGCCAGTAGGCCTGCATCTTTCGCAGCTCTTCGGAACTCAACGGCTGATTCGATGGCACGAGTGGTGCAGATCCGGCGGAGGCGGGTGAAACCATCTGGCTACCCTCAGGTGGGCTGAGCCGCAGCGCAGGTGAACGAGCCGGCTCGCGCAGCTATTCTACTCCGGTGCCAGAGAGACGACGCAACGGCGCTATGAAATTTTATGCAATATTCACGGGCATCAGCGCCCGCGCCAACTGTGCCACCCGCGAACGCTAATACTGCTGCGCGAAAGCCCCTCTCAGCACAAACGTCTTATCCTGGTCGAATACCAGCGCCGTCTGGTCGTCGATCAGGTAAAAGATCAGGTTGTACGTCGCCGCTGGATTGCTGCCAGTTACCACTGTCGTGCCGCGCCCGATTGAGGACGGACTTCCCAGCGTCACAGCCGTGATCGGGTCGCCCGCATATGGCGTCGGATAGCTCGCAATATCGAGTGAGCCCGGGGTGATGCCGCTAGCGCCGAGCGATATCTGCCCATCGATATTCTGCTGGTACGAAGAGGTGCTGTTGTGGAATATCCCTTGCCCAATCAGGCCCAGTGCCAGACTTTTGGCGGAGACAGCCGGCGCTGCGGCGGCGCAGCCCGCCGACGACGGTCCGCATTGTTGATAGGCGGTTCCCGTCGCTACAGCGGCGGGATCGATCTCCAGCATTACCGCCGAGCCGAGCGAAGTCTGGTACACCGCAAACGTCGGAGTGCTGCCGCCCGCCGTGCAAGTGAGCTTAATTCGCCGGGCCGTCGGATCGAGGTTCGACGTACAACTGCTGATCGAAGTATTAAGCGTCGTCACGCCGGCGTCGTTGGTGTCCAGCACTCCGCCGGTCACGCTGCCGGTGCCGTTCGACGTCAAAATCCCGCCCGCCGCATACGCGCCGCTCGATGAGTTTCCTCCATAGGTGAAGGCGTAATTCGCCGCGGCCAAATTCCCGCTTCCCAGCGCCGTCGACGAAGGCGCGCTGAACATGTCGCCCGCCATCGCGTCCACGCCGTCTACTTCGACCAAGTGAAGCTCGGTGACATCTGAAGTGTTAGGGTCGGTGCTCACCGCATAGAACGCGAACTTCCGCGCAGCCATGCCAGTGCTTTGCAAGGTGATCGTCCCGCGTCCTGTTCCTGGAAGAGTCGAGTCAAACGCGTACGTGCCGCTGAGGCTCGTGTCACCCGGTGAAATCGTGCCGTTGTCATTGATGTCGAGCAGCGTTCCGCTCGCCGCGGGAATGCTCCCGGCGCCATTCGCGGTGAACTCGCCGGCTATTCCTCGCGGAGCATATGGCGCGGAAGGCGCCACGATGTTCTTGCCATCGGCTCCCAATGCCCTGAACACATACGGTCCGGTAATCGCCGAAGCTGTACTCGAGAGCGCATTGACGCTCTGTTGGTCGATCGTGCCTCCGGCCGTGGCGTTCTGCTCGAATAGCGTCATTTGCGCATGATGGCCTGTGGTAAGCGCGAATCTCCACACTACCGTGGTCGAACCGCGTGTGATGTTTACAGTTCCTCTGCCATTGCCGCTTACCGAATAGGAACCGGAAATCGTCGCCCCCTGGACCACGCCATTCAGGAAGCTGTCTACGTCTTCCACTCCGCTGACTATGTGGCCCTGCCCGTCCGCCACAAAACTCCCGGCTGCCGCCAAGAAGCCGGATTGATCGTTGCCCGTGTAAGAAAACGCATACGGGCCGTTCAGGGACAGATCCGAATAAACAACTCCGATCGTGCCCATCGCCGTTATAGTGCCGTCGGTGGCCGTTATCGTCAAACTGCCACCCGGCGGCGGCGAAACCGGCGCATTGTAAAGCCCGTTTGCGCTGATCGACCCGATCACCGAAGTATCAGTGATACCGCTCGCCGAGGTAATGCTCCACGACGCGCCCGCATCCGGCAGCCCATTCAGGTATGCCGTGAATTGCTGGCTGCCACCGGCCGGAACCGTCGCACCCGTCGGAGAAATCGATAGGCCCAATCCGATACCGATAGAAACCGTGGCGGTGTTGGACGTAACTGTGGGAGGCGTCGAACTGTTCGAATTCGTCTCCGTCACGACCGCCGTGATGTTCACCGAGCTAGGATTCGGAACCACCGACGGCGCAGTGTAGATGCCGACATTTTGGTCCACACTCGATGCCACGATCGTGCCGAGCGTGGAACTGCCGCCCGCGGTTCCATTCACGTCCCAACTCACTGTAGTAGTCGTTGAAACCGTCGAGTTATCGAGTGTAACCGTGGCTTGGAATGTCGCCGTTTCGTTCAGCGGAAGGTTGGTTACCGTTGCCGGCGAAATCGTCACCGATCGGACGTTTGACGATCCGCTCCCGCCGCCGCACCCGGCAACCCAAAACAGCCCCAAACAAGCAATTGCGAGGACTGCGCCGCGCCGAATCCCGTCAGCGCCTCCGCGCCGCATCCGTGAGAAGCACAACTGGTCCAACCAGTTCCTGCGGAGCGCCTTCAATCTCCATCCCGGATTCCTGCTCGTCATTGCGCGGTTCTCTCCCTGGGTGCCGGCGGCACTTGGTGATTCCGTGATGCGTGTTTAAGTTCCCGAATGTTCGGCGTGCCTTGGGACCCGTAGCTTACCCGCGCAGCGGGCAGATCGCAAACAGCTATTTGCAACCCATTCGATTCAGAACGACATCTCGGAAATCCATTTGCGAGCAACCTCACCCCAAACACACGCGCCAATACAGGTCAGCAGATGACATGATACGGGATTTGGTTGTCACAATGGACACTTCGATTGAGCGGCTTCGATCGTATCGCCGTTCAAAGTTCAAAACATTCAAGAGGCCGGCGATTTGCCGTGTTGAATAGGGTTACTTCAGGAAGAGGGCTTCGCGCACCTGATCGCGCCCCACGAACGTCTTCGAGGAGCGAAATTTTCCAAAGAGATCAAGAATCTCGCGATTCTGAAAAACGTGCGCATGCACCGCCAGGGTTGGTGCGGGGACAGCTTCGAACTTTTGCATATCGATAATTCGAAATCTGTGGAAACTCTGTGCGGGACGACTATGGAACAGCGCCAGTAGTACCCCTCCGGGCGCCATAATATCGAAAATCCGCTCCATCAGCCGCGGGACAATTGCTACGTCGAAATAGTCGAGTAGATCCCAGGCCAGCACGCCATTGAAATTGCCTGCCCCGTAGCAAAGCGCAATCTCAAGAAACTTGTCCACCAGCAGGTCCTGCGAAATGTGCCGGTCGCCGCTTATCGCCGGAGCCATACGCAAGCGCTCTTCCTCGCCGCTCAAAAATTCCTTCCACGTGCGCAGCAAGTCCTCGGTCGAAAGCCGGAAACCCTTCTCCAGAAAAAAGTTCAATGTGGATTGCGCAATCGGACCCAAGTCCAGGATGCGCGCCTGCGGGATGTCGCTCAGCAGCCACAGGAACTCCTTCAAGCTGTTCGAAATGCGGGTATTCGCGGACGATTCCGGTACGGGCGTCGGTCCGGGCTTCGACGGCGCGGGCGCGCTCGCCGCTCCCGATCCCAGCCGCGTTTTAGCCATCCAGTTCATCGTTGCTTCTATCGACTATTATTCTTTCTCTGCATGCGCCGCAACTCCAAGCATTTCGGCTTCCGCCGCAGCGGGAGTCTCAACCGCTGCCGGCCCCGATGCCGCCTTAGCGCGCGTAACTTCCACTTTGCCGCGGAAACGTGCGCCATCGTCGATCCCAATGCTCGGTGCCGACAATGCGCCCTCGACATTGCAGGACGCGCCCAGTCTCATTTTTGCGTCGGCTTTTAGGTTTCCCTGAACTTCGCCATTCACGGCGATCTCGCGTGCCTCGATATCCGCCTGCACTTTGCCTTGCGGACCGACGGTCACCTTGGCACCAGTGATGCGAATCTTACCAGTCGCTTGCCCTTCGATGTATAAATCAGAGTTCCCGGAAATTTCCCCCCGGATTTTCAGCCCTGGCCCGATCTTGGACGCCTGCGCCGACAGGGTCTCCACCATCGGCTGGAACGCCACTGGAGCTGCCGTGAAACGCTCAACGGCCGCTGGTTTCGGCTCCGTCTGATTCTGAATCGGGTTTTGATTCGGGGGTTGCGGCTGGGTTTTAGGCGGTATAGAACTCGGAGTGTTCGATGCACCCGAAGATGGTTTGCCGTCTGGTTTGCGCCACATAGGAATTCCTCCCCACAGATGCCGTGATTACGCTGCGAAGCGTTGCGTGTTCTGCGGTAGTGGAAAATATAGTATACGCGGAAAACGGTGTAAACCAGCGTACTAGGGGATCGTAGGGAAAGCGTCCAAGTGGTCAACACCCGCCCCAACCACCACAAGTGCCGCGAAAAACGCTCCGGTGGTGGAAGTTCGCCGATCCTCGTGGCGCAATTCCCACATGGCCACGATCATCCCCACGGACTCGTGAAAAAAAATCTTAGTGCCCCGCCGCGTCCTCCACCAGTTGTCGGGATCGTAGTTCTTGTCGTTTGCCGACAGCATCCGCAGTTCAGTTCCCGGTGGCAACACCCGTGCCAAGATGTAGCGCGCACGCCGGGTGTGGTAATTCGACGTGACCACGATAATCCGCTTCCAACCGTGTTCGCTCAGGAATTTCGCCAGCGCTTGGCCCTCCTCCCGAGTGTTCTCCGCCCGGTGCGCAAAGGGAATGATGGCGGACGCCGGAACACCCCTATCGAGCAGATCGTGCTGCTCCAACTGCGCGATGCTGGCATACGGCCGCAAGTAGCGCCCGCTGGCGATGATTCGCGGCGCCCAGCCCGCTTTCAGCACTTCGGCTGCACGCGTGGCGCGGTCGCCGGCGTAGTTATCATCTCCCAGGATCACAATCGCATCGGACGCGGCCGGCCCGTCGTCCACCACCCAGAAATTGCCCGCAACTCGCATCAGCGGATGCCTCGCTATATAGATTACAAAAACGAAGCACGCCAGAAAGAGCAGAAAAATCAGTTTGAAGAAGATTCCGCCGCGTTGAGACGCGCTTCGGCGCGGATAAGACCTACCGGAATCCTTGTTTCGAGACCGCGAGGTCATTTCGCCATTGTCATGCTCGCCGGATCGAGCTGGCGCAGCCGTTCCGCGGCTCGTTCCGGAAAAGTACCGTTGAAGTAGACTTCTTTGAAGCTGTACGACTTGCTGCCTGTTTCCACGATCGGCAGGATCTCGAAATGCCAGTGATAGTCGCCGGCAATCGTCCGCCAATATTCGCTTAGCTCGCCCTTGGTTTGCAGCGTGTTCGGTGCGGTGTGAACCACCATATGGTAATTCGGGGCAATCTGCGCGATACGGCGCAGCGTGCGTCCCAGCAGACGCGCCAAATCGCGGCGGTTCTCATCCGGCAGCGGCGATTCGAACTGGTGATTGTGCGTCAGCGGCATGATCCAGGTCTCAAAAGGCACCCGCGACGCATACGGGCAAAACGCCAAATAGTCCGCGGAGTTATCCACCACGCGTGATTTCTGGCGAATCTCTTGTCGCAAAATATCGCAGAAGACGCAGCGCTCGCGCTGCCGGTACCAATCGCGCGCCGCGCGCAGTTCGTAAAGCACCCGGCGCGGCACAAACGTGGTCGCCGCCACTTGGGAATGAGCGTGCGGCCATTCTTCTCCCGCGGATGGGCCATGATTCTTGAACACAGCAACGTACTTGAAACGCGCGTCCCGCTTCAAGTCGGCAATGCGCGTCGCGTACGCCTCCAGTACGCGCCCGATTTCTTCGTCGCTCAGGCACATTAGCGGACGCGCGTGGTCGGGCGTCTCAATAATCATTTCGTGCGCGCCGACGGGCTCCATGCGGTCGAAAATGCCTTCCGCGCTCCGGTTGGCTTCGCCCTCTACGCGATAAAACGGACGAAAGTGCGGATACACGCGCACCTGTGGCGGTCCTTGCGGCGGCAGATCGAGCAACGAACGCTCCGCCGGCCGGTTCGCCGGGCACAGCGGACATGGCGCTTCGCGTTCCTCGGCGCGTTCGGCTTGGCCGATGACCACCCAACTGCGCGTAATTGGGTCTTTACGTAGTTCCATGAATTTCGGGAAATTGTAGAGCGCCATCTTATACCGAACGCTCGCGCCTCATCAAAGAGAACCGCAAACCATGTATTCCATGTCTGTACGCGCAATTCACCGCAAACCCGATGCCAATTCGGTTTAAACTGCGGCGCAAATGTTTTCGCCGCGCGCATTCGATCGTTCGCCGCAATCGCTGCGTAGGATCGCAGATTGAGCACCGCCCCCGCCAACAACGCGTCCGCGCCTGTTTCCCGCGCTTCGAAATCGTCACCAGCCAAGCTCACCCTGCTGCCGATGATCGCGGCCACGTATTTCATCGTGGCCGGAGGCCCGTACGGCCTGGAAGATATCGTCCACAAAACCGGCTATCGCGCCACGCTGCTCATCCTGGTTCTCACGCCGCTACTTTGGAGCGTACCCACGGCGATGATGGTCAGCGAACTGGCCACGTCGATTCCGGATGAAGGTGGCTTTTACATCTGGGTGCGCCGCGGACTGGGACCGTTCTGGGGCTATCAGGAAACGTGGCTTTCGCTTGCGGGCAGTATTTTCGAAATGGCGATCTACCCGAATTTGTTCGTGGACTATATCGGGCAGCTCGCGCCGTCGCTCATCGCCGGGCATCGCGGACTCGCGCTCGGCTTCGGCATGATCGCGCTGTGCACCATTTGGAATCTGGTCGGCTCGCGCGCCGTTGGAGACGGTTCGATTTTCCTGAATATCCTGCTGCTTTCGCCTTTTGCCGTGCTGATCGGTTTTGCGCTGTTTCACTCGCATCCCGGCATTCCGCGCGCCACTCCCTTGCATCATGCCGATTTGCTTGGTGGAATTTTGATCGCGATGTGGAACTACATGGGCTGGGACAACATGTCCACGGTGGCCGGCGAAGTGGACAACCCGCAGCGCACCTACAGCCGCACGATGCTCGGCGCGCTGATCCTTGTGATCGTCACCTATCTCGCGCCGGTTGCAGCCGTCGCGCGCACCGGCCTCGATCCCAACGCCTGGGTCACCGGCGGATGGGTTGACGTTGGCCGATTTTTCGGCGGTGAAGCGCTTGCGGTCGCCATCACTGGCGCAGGCGTAATCGGCGCGATCGGCACGTTCGGCGGCTTGATGATGTCGTTCACGCGGCTGCCTTCAGTGATGGCTAGCGATGGTTTTCTGCCAAAACTTTTCACGCGCGAAAGCGCGCGCACCGGCACGCCGTGGGTTTCCGTGATCGCCTGCGCGCTGCTGTGGGCGCTGTGTTTTCCGCTCGGCTTTGAGCACAGTTTGCTGCTCGACGTGCTGCTGACGGGCCTCAGCATTTTACTGGAATTTTGGGCGCTGGCCGCGCTGCGCATCCGCGAGCCTAACATGCCGCGACCGTATCGCGTCCCCGGTGGCCTGGTTGGCGCAATCGCAATCGGCCTGCCTCCCATGGCGTTGATGATCGCAACTCTGGTGCGCAACAGCCACGAGCTCGTCGGCGACACAAGCCAGCTTGTAATCGCGCTCGTGATCATCGCCGCCGGCGCTGCGCTCTACTATTTTTCGCTCCTCTTCCGTCCCCGATCCCGCGCGCAGACGTGAGCGTCGTCGCTGCGAGAGGTAATGTAGCCTCCGCCTTCAGGCGGGCGCGGTGATGCGCAGGTGCCAGACTATGTCCGCCGCAGCGTGCTATTCTGCACGGCGATGTCTGAGCCGCAGTCAAACGACGCTGAATGGATGTCCATTGCGCTTGAAGAGGCCCGGGCCGCAGCCGCGCGCGGCGAAGTACCGGTGGGCGCGGTGGTTGCGCTCGATGGACGCATCATCGCGCGCGCCGGAAACCGCACGATCAGCGATTGCGATCCTTCGGCGCACGCGGAAATTATTGCGTTGCGGGAAGCGGCGAAAGCAATTGGAAATTACCGGCTGCTGGGCGCGTCGCTGTACGTAACCATCGAGCCTTGCGCCATGTGCGCCGGAGCCATCATCCAGGCGCGTATCGCCCGCCTGATTTACGGCGCGGATGATCCCAAAGCCGGCGCCATCCGCTCCTGTTTCTCAATCTTAGATAGCCCGCGCCTCAATCACCGCGTCGAAGCCACCTCCGGCGTGCTAGCCGCGGAATCCGTAGCGGTGCTGCAAGAATTCTTCGCCGCCCGCCGCTGAGTTTTTTTTAGAGCCCTCCCGGCGCGACATCAGCTTATCGCCGCCGACATACTCGGGAATCCGCTCGTGCGCTAGCCTCGTTCATTGCCCGGCCGGAATTGCTTCTCTATTGCCTTCATCGGGAAATTTCTCGCCGAACATGGGCCGTCCGCTCTTCGATTGCTGCGCAGTGGCCTCGTCCTGGATCACATCCCAATGCTCTATAAGAATTCCGTCCTGTATCCGAAGAAGATCAGCGGCGATCCAGTTGACGGGCTGGCCGAACCCCGAAAAGCGCCCGTGCACGATTACGAAGTCTCCATCCGCCACGATCACTCCCGCCTCATACCTGAGAGTCGGCGGAAGGCTCTTGATGAGATCAAACAGACCTTCGCGGCCCGCGGCGATATGAGCGCTGTGTTGAATGTAGTGCGGTGACCAGAACTTCTCCGCGGTCGCGTAATCGCGTTTATTAAAGAGCGTATCGAATGCTTCCAGAACCAATTTTTTATTTCGGTCTTCTGTCGTCGCCATTGATTCCCTTTCTTCGGTAGATTCCGTGCCTCACAGCTTCGACCCGCCATCCACCGGGATACTCGCGCCGGTGATCCATCGCGCTCCGTCTGACGCCAGGAATGCAACGACATCGGCAACATCCTCTGGCTTGCCGAGCCGCTTCAATGCCTGCATACCGAGCGCAACGTTGCGCCCGACTTCGGTCTTGGTGAAATTCGACATTTCCGTGTCGATCACACCCGGAGCGACTGCGTTGACGCGAATTCCACGCGGCCCAAGGATCGCTGCCCAATTCCTGACCAGCGTCTCGATAGCTCCCTTGGTGGCGGCATACGCGAGGATGGACGGTCTCTCCAAATCCGGCGGGCCGACAACCGCGCGTGCCCCCAGCGAAGACGTTACGATGATGTTCGAGCCTTCGCCCAGCAGCGGCAAAAGCTGCTGCACCAGAAAAAATGAGCTCCTAACATTCGTCGCGAAGAGATTATCGAAGTCCGCGACGGTGTGATCGGCGATCGTCGCCGCCTTGCTAATGCCGGCGTTGGCCACCAGCACGTCCAAGCGCTGGCCCGCAATCGAACGAACTTTTTTCGCCAGATCAGCGGATCCCTCCGAATTCGCCAAGTCCGCTTGGATCATCTCCGCGGCTCTACCTTTTGCACGAATCGCGGCAACGACCGATTGCGCTTCCCCTGCCGAACGGCCGTAGTGAACCAGCACGCGCGCGCCTGCATCGGAAAGCGCCAGTGCAATGGCGCGACCGATTCCGCGCGACGCTCCAGTCACCAGCGCAGTTTTCCCTTCCAACGAAGCCATCTTGTTTCCTCCTTTGGATCACCTGTAGATGATCTGATGAGCCTTTGGGACTCATTCGAGTCGAGCACGCAATTCGTTTTTGTCGTGAGCTGTCAGATCGCTGCGGAGGCTTAAGGGTTCGTAGGTGGCCGGTAAGGCTCGCGCCAGTGGCGAATAACCGGCGAACAAACATTGCTGCACAATGAGCAATAAGCATGATGCAAAAAGCGTCGCGTAGCGCCACTTTAATCGGCTTTAATGCGCTTAT
>DATLSB010000051.1:0-3974 GCA_035534415.1 Candidatus Dormiibacterota bacterium
TTCCTCCAAGCTTCTGCAGGTGCTGCGCCAGCGCGTTCGCTATCGACTGCGAACCACCCGCGGCAATCGGCCAACCGACGGCGTGGCACGTGATCCACAGCAAAATCCCGAAAGCGGCTGAACCCCACGCGGTTAAAGGCATCTCGGAGTGCGCAGCGAGGCCGGCAAACACAGTTCGTGTTTTCATGCTGCTGAATTTTCGCCGCGCGAGAGAATCGGCGGGAAAGACTGCATTCAATCCGAATCGGCTCCCTAGAAACGGATGGCGCGGCATGCGCGCGGGATGAAGAATGTCGCTAGCCAGTTCGTCCCAATGACTAACCAGCGGCGCAAGCAGATGGCGAACCCTCGGCGCGTCAGGCCCGAATTGAGCGCTCGTTTCGGCGAGCGAGCGCGTGATCAGAATCGCGGTGCCGTCGTCAAATGGGTGGGCGAGTTCCGCTTCCGGAAAGATCCAGCGCAAGCCATATTTTTCCAGGTTCAAATGTCGAAAAAATTGCGAGGACGCCGCCATGGGATGCACCGCGGCGCAGATATCGTGCACGAATCCGGGAAGCGTCAACTGAGCGGAACGCAGTCCGCCGCCGATGGAATTTTCCGCTTCGTACACAACGACGCTGTGGCCCGCTTCAGCCAGCGTGATTGCGGCGGCGAGTCCGTTGGGGCCTGAACCGATCACGATTGCTTCAGCTTTCATCGGCATGTCGAAATGAAGTTACACCAAGAGGAGTGATTTTGGCGGGTGGCGTCAAATTTCGGGGTCGGGTTTATTGTACGAGCGCGCCAGCGGCCCCCAGCGTAGACTGCGGAGTTCTTTGCGTCTTTCTCGCGGGGCGATGGCCGCGGTGTCATAGTCTACGAAGAAGGCCTCTATGCCCGTCAAAATGGCCGGGCGAATCTGCAAAATGTTGGTGATTTCAGCGTAGCGCAGCGAGGCGCGCGCTACCGCTACTAGCCGGTCATTCGGTCATTGCGCTGCACTAATTCCACCGTAATGAGGTCTAATCCACCCAGGCTCCGGAAACCACTGCGGGCGCGGAGTTTCAGGATACGGCAGCCGCTAGATTGAAAGCCTGGTTGAGGAGCGAATATAACCCACGGGGTTCCGCGTAGGGTATTTCCTCTATTCGCCAGGCATCCGTTACGTCATATATTCTGGGCAGTTATGTCCTCAGCGCTTACAAATCCAGCCTCTCCTTGCGCTAACCATTCGGAGGCAAAAGCTTAATGCGGATTTTGATCGTAGACGACCACGAGCTTGTGCGCGATGGCGTGCGTTCGATATTGCGCAACCGTCCCGGCCTGGAGGTCTGTGGCGAGGCGGTGGACGGCCACGACGCGATCGAAAAGGCGCGCGAGCTGAATCCGGACATAATCATCATGGATATCAGCATGCCCAGGCTGAACGGCTTGGACGCTACGCGAGAAATTCGGCGGATTCTTCCGCAAACGGCAGTCGTGGTGCTCAGTCAACACGATTCGCCGGAGATGATGCGGCAGGCACTGAATGCTGGAGCACGCGGCTACGTGGTGAAATCGGCGATTGCCGCGAACCTGATCTCCGGCATCAACAAAGTTGCCGGCGGCCAGATGTTCTTCGATGCAGCGGCCGTCAAGCTTCCCGAAAAAACCGCCGATAAAAATTTAGATGTGACGGAAATTCTGCGACGCAGTGAAGCGTTCGAGAAGGCGCTGCGCGAAAGCGAGGAGCGATTCCGGCTGACCTTCGAGCAAGCTGCTGTGGGCATCGCCCACACTTCTCCAGACGGCCACTGGCTGCGAGTAAATCAAAAAGTTTGCGAAATTGTCGGGTACTCGCAGGATGAGCTCCTGAAGATGACAGTCCAGGAGCTCACCTACCCGCCCGATCTTCCCGCCGGCGTAGCGAATGTCCAAAAGGCGCTTGCCGGAGAAATCGACCAATATTCATTGGAAAAACGATACGTGCGGCGCAACGGCGCGCTGATGTGGATTCAGCTGAGCGTCTCCGCCGTGCGCGATGCCGATCGCAACGTGAAATATTTCGTCGGAATTGTAGAGGACATCAGCGCGCGCAAAGACACCGAGACGCGCCTGCTGGCCAGCGACGAGCGCCTGCGCTCGCTGCTCGATTTTCAAACAGCGGCCATGCGGAACCTGGCTGAGGGTCTCTACACGCTTGACGGCAACGGGCTGGTCACCGCGATGAATCCCGCCGCCGAAGAGATGTTCGGCTGGACCAGCGCCGAGCTGCTGGGCAAGAAAATGCACGACCTGACCCACTACAAGCATCTGGACGGCAGCCCGTTCCCGGCAAGCGAATGCCCGGGCCTGAAGGTGTTGCAGGAAGGAGTGCCGGTTCGCGAGCAGGAGGATTTTTTCATCCGCAAAGACGGCAGCTTCATGCCGGTGGTTTACAGCGCGGCACCCTTGAAACGGAACGGAAAAACAGCGGGAGTGGTAATTGCCTTTCGCGACGACACGGAACAACGCGTGGTGCGCTACGCGCTGCAAGAAAGCGAGCGGCAGCTTCGCGAAACGATCGACGCGCTGCCAGTCGCCGTCTATACCACCGATGCGCAAGGCCGGCTTACCCATTTCAATCCAGCGGCGGTGAAGTTCGCCGCTAAAGAGCCCGAGCTTGGCACCGAAAGGTGGTGCGCCGACTGGAAGTTTTATCGCCCCGATGGGAGTCTGATTCCGCACCGCGACTGCCCGATGACCGTCGCCCTTCGCGGTGGCGCCGTCGAAGACGGCACGGAGATTATTGCCGAACGGCCCGACGGCACGAAGCGCTGCTTCAGGCTCTATCCGCGCGTGCGCCGCGATGCGGCGGGGAATATCTCCGGTTGCGTGAATATGCTGGCGGACATCACCGAACGGAAAGCCGCGGAACAAGCGAGCGGCCTGCTTGGCGCCATCGTGGACTCATCCGATGATGCAATCGTCAGCAAAACCATCGAGGGCGTGATCACCAGTTGGAACAAGAGCGCGGAAAGAATTTTCGGCTATTCGGCCAGCGAAGCCATCGGGCAGAACATTTTGATGCTGGTGCCGCCGGACCGCCATCAGGAAGAGATGGGTATCCGCCAGCGAATCGCGCGGGGTGAACGCATCAATCATTTCGAGACCGTGCGTATGCACAAAAGCGGGACGCTGCTGGATCTGTCGCTGTCTATTTCGCCGATCAAAGATTCCTCCGGCCATATCGTCGGCGTTTCGAATGTTTCCCGGGACATTAGCGAGCGGAAACGGGCTGATCGAGCTCTGACCGAAACTGCCCGGCAGCAGAAAGCTCTGTTCCGGCTGGCCGACCAACTGCACCGAAGCCTCACAATCGAAGAGATTTTCGATTCGGCGATGGACGCGATCGTGAGCGCTCTGGCGTGCGATCGCGTGTCAATCCTGCTGGCGGATGAAGCCGGACAAATGCATTTCGTAGCCTGGCGCGGGCTTGCGGAAAGTTATCGAAAAGCCGTGGACGGGCACTCCGGCTGGAAACCGGACGAGCGGCATCCCCAGCCCGTTTGCATCGAGGATGTCGACTACGCTGATCTTAGTGTTTCGCTTCTTTCAGCTGTCAGAGCAGAAGCGATCCAGTCGCTGGCGTTCATTCCGCTGCTCTCCGATGGCAAGCTGATGGGTAAGTTCATGACGTATTACGACGCCACCCACGCGTTTTCTGAAAAAGAAATCGACTTGAGCCTGACCATTGCCCGCCAGCTCGCTTTCGCAATCGACCGCAAGCGATCCGAGGAAGGCCGTCGTAAAAGCGAGGCTGAATTGGCGAGCGAGGCGGACGCGCTTGCGAAGCTGAATCAATGGAACGCGAAGGCCAATTTGTGGACGATCCGAGACCTGCAAGAAGCACTGGACGATCTACTCGGCAAGGCCATCGAGCTCCTCGGCGCAGACAAAGGCAACATTCAGCTTCTGGATGGCGGGGCCGGCGTACTGCGCATTGCCGTGCAGCGCGGCTTCGATCGCGAGTTCCT
>DATLSB010000052.1:0-36153 GCA_035534415.1 Candidatus Dormiibacterota bacterium
TCGCTCACCACGTCGTATACTTTCAGCGGATCGGTGCCGTCCACCGTGACGCCCGGAATGCTGAACGCCTTGGCTTTCTGCGAGAGCGGATCGCCGGCGATGGCGTTGGCATCTTCCAATTTGATGTGCGTGTACGCCTGGTATTCGTTGTTTTCCAGGACAAACACCACCGGCAATTTCCACACCGCAGCCAGATTAAGCGTCTCGAAAAACGCGCCCTGCTTCGACGAGCCATCGCCGAAAAACGAATACACCACCTGCCCGGTTTTTTTCACCTGCGCCGCATACGCCGCGCCAGCTGCGTGCGCGATGCCTTGTCCAATAATTCCGGAAGCGGTAGGGAAGTGGTGCGTCGGATCGGCCAGATGCATCGATCCGCCGAATCCTTTGCAGACGCCGTCTTTGCGCTGATAAATTTCCGACATCAGCGCCTTCGCGGGCGTGCCGAGCACCAGCGGATATCCGTGGCAGCGATAGCTCGGCATCACCAGATCATCTTCGTGGCGCGTCGCCAGCGAGCCGACGATGCTTGCCTCCGCGCCATCGCCCAGATGCGCGTGGCCGCGAATCACTCCGGGATGCTCCACGAACGTGCGCTTTACCCGCTCCTCAAATTCGCGGATGCGGCACATCTGCGTAAACATCCAAGTCAGTTTCTCGTTGCTGAGCGAACTGCTGCTTGCTGCCATGGCGTTCCTCCGCTATCGATCCATTCGATCTGTTGCGATTCCGATTTTTTCTGGTGTTTCGCCGACTCTGATCGTCGCGCCGGTACGTCGGCGCGGACTTGCTTACGCTGCAGGGACTTTATCTCCCGGCGCGCCGAGATACGCCAGCAGCCCTCCGACTTCCACTTCGGTAGGCTCGGCGATCACAATCTTCAGTAGGACGCCATCCACCGGCGCGTCCAATTCATAGCTGATCTTTTCGGTTTCCAGCTCGACCACGCCTTCGCCTTGCTTCACGGCGTCGCCTTCATTCTTCAGCCAGCGCACCAAGTTCACTTTGGTGGTGTTCATTCCGCCGGTTTTCGGCACTACCAGATTCGTTACGATGGCAGGTCCCTTCCTAGCCTGGAGTTTTGTAGCGTCGCCGTTTCGGCGGCGGCTTGTGCCGCTACCGGAGTCAGCGAATTCGCCACGTGTCCCTGATGGGTCGGCAGTAATGCGCAGCATACAGACGGGTCTGTCGCCGCTTCGCCACAACCTTAGGTTTCTTACCGCAATTTTTCCACGATGTCAACGCCGGTCCCGGTACTTGGAAGTCGTCTAGCTTCACGTGTAAAATCAAGAGTTGTGCGTAATCTAGGATACTGGAAATGGTTTACGACTCTGAGAAGAATTCCGACCAAAATGCAGAACAAGACCTGCTGCTGGCCTTGGCCGGCTCAGGAAGTGAGCTGTGGGCAGATGAGAATCCGGATGAGTACGTTCGCCGTCTGCGCGAAGATTGGCAAAGCCGGAATCTAACGAAATCTAATCGTTAACCTTTCCCACCCAAAGCGCATCTCCCCGTTTGTCGAAGACAGTGATCCCGTTAGAAAAACTTTCGCCAAACACCACAGCGATGCAATCCAACGCCTGGCGGTGTAAGTGTCGCATTTACCCTGTCACCGAGAGGAAATTGATTTCGTCTAAGTAGGAATTCAGTACAATCCTCGTTTCGCGCGATTAGTCACGCGCAAAGGGGGCGAAGCATGACCAGACCGCATCGCAAACGGGCGGGCATCTACGCGACAGTAATTAGTGGCGTCCTGGCGATTGGCGCGTTCTGCGCGACTTCTGCACTTGCGCGCGCACAGCAGGGAACGCGCACCGGACCGCCGATGAGCCACGTCCCGCGCCAAGTGCCGTCGATCAATGCGATCACTGTCGCGCCCGATCAGCTCACCGACCGCTGCCCGGACGCCATGAAGCCAGCGCCAGCCGATGCGCCTTCATGGACCGGCTGGAGCCCGACTCCCGATAATTGGCGCTTTCAGCTCGCAAAAGAAGCTGGCATTCCTGCCTCGAGCGTTCCGAAACTCAAATTGAAATGGGCCTTCGGCATTCCCAACGTACGAATCGTCCGCTCGCAACCGGCGCTGTATCGCGGGCGCGTCTACGTCGGCGGAGATGACGGCACGGTCTACTCACTCGACGCGCAAACCGGCTGTACATTTTGGGCTACGCGCGCCTCGAAGTCGGTCCGCTCGGGAATCGCCGTCGGCGAGGCTGGTTCCACCGAAGCCGTTTTCTTCGGCGATGCAGGCGGCGACGTCTACGCGCTGAATGCGAACACCGGTGCTTTCCTGTGGGCCGCGCATCCCGAAGATCACCCCGCCGCCACGATTACCGGCACGCCCACTTACTACGCCGGCCGCCTCTACGTCCCGATGTCCTCCGGGGAAGAGCAGATGCGCCGCCGTCCGGGCTACGAATGCTGCACGTTTCGCGGCAGCGTCACGGCGCTAGATGCCGCCACCGGCAACGTGATCTGGAAAACTTACATGGCGCCGCAGACTCCTTCGCCGCAGGGAAAAACGTCCAAAGGCGTTACCATAATGGGCCCTTCCGGCATGGCGGTCTGGTCGTCGCCCACACTGGATGTTGCGAAAAAACGAATCTACGTCGGCACAGGCGATAACTATGCCCCGCCCACGACTCCCACTTCCGATTCCGTGGTCGCGCTCGACATGGACTCCGGCAAATTTCTGTGGGCCACGCAATTCACGCAGCCAAAAATGGACGCGATCGTCTGCGGCACCCCGCCGAGTCCGGGATGCAATCCGCCGCACGTGCCGGAATTCGATCTGGGCGCGTCGCCCGTTCTCGTCAATCTTCGTCATGGCAAGCGCGTCCTGATCCTCGGACAAAAAACCGGCATGGTTTACGCTGTCGATCCTGACCATCGCGGCAAGCTTTTGTGGTTCGATCGCGCGGGCAAGGGAGGGCTGCTCGGCGGCGTCCAGTGGGGAATGGCCACGAATGGCAAACGCGTGTTCGTCGCCGTCTCCGATCTCGCCTTCTCGGGTCACGGCCCAAATCCCAATGAAGGCGGCGGGATTTCCGCGTATCGCGTGAACAATGGGAAGCTAGTCTGGCACACGCCGGCGCCGGGTTGCGGCGAGCGCCGTCCATGCAGCCCGGCTCAGTCGCAGGCGGTCAGCGCCATTCCCGGCGCGGTTTTCTCCGGCTCGATCGATGGCCATCTGCGCGCCTACGCAGCGAGCGATGGCAAGATTATTTGGGATTTCGATACCGCTCAGTCATTTGACACCGTCGATCACGTGCCTGCGAAAGGCGGCTCGCTTGATGTGGGCGGACCCGTAATCGCGGGCGGCATGGTGTTCGTCATGTCCGGCTATCCCGGATTCGGCGCCATGCCGGGGAATGTGCTCTTAGCGTTCTCGGCTCACTAACGGCCCGGGGTCCGAAAGCGCGTTAACCCCGCATTTGGCACACCATGGCCGCATCTTTCAGCGTTGCGTCCGCCAAGCCATTAAATCGTGACGCCACTATACCTGCGCGGCGCCACCATCGACGAACAGTTCGATACCGGTGATGAAGCTGCTCTCGTCCGATGCAAGAAAAGACGCCGCCTTAGCAATTTCGTCCGGACTTCCCAATCTTCCCATCGGCACGATGCTGGCCATATTGGCCCTGAACTGCGACCGCTCTTCGGGTGTCTTTCCCAACGAATCGATTCCCGGCGTATCAATCGGTCCCGGGCTCACCGTATTCACGCGAATTTTCCGGTCTTTCAGGTCCTGCGTCCAACTTCTCGCGAACGAACGTACTGCGGCCTTGGTCGCGCTATAGACGCTCATCGCCGGGAAGCCCTTCGACGACACAATCGAAGCATTCAGAATGATCGAGCCGCCGTCCGGCATCAACGGCAGCGCCTTCTGCACCGTGAACAGCAGTCCCTTCACATTCGCGCCGAATGTCTTGTCAAATTGCTCTTCGGTGATGGCTCCTAGCGGCGCGGGTATACCTCCTCCGGCATTCGCGAATAGGATGTCCACGCGCCCCTTCTGCTGTTTCACCGTTGCGTAGAGCCGGTCCAGGTCTTCCAGCTTGGAGACATCCCCTTGAACCCCCGCCACGTTGTTTCCGATGGCTTTCAGGGCCTCATCCAGCTCCGTTTGCCGCCGCCCGGTAATGAAAACATAGGCTCCTTCGTCGGCGAACCTCTTTGCCGTGGCCAGGCCGATGCCGCTGCTTCCGCCGGTCACAACGGCTACTTTTCCGTCAAGCTTTCCCATGATCCCCTCCCATTGCGCGCTTGCTTCAGATGCCGCCGTGCGGGCGCTCGACTCAAAATCCTTCGGCCCCCACTGTTCGCGCGGGTCGAGCGGCAGTAAATGCGAAGGTTTTGAAGTGATTGCGAGGTACAGGCGCTGGCCTCCTGTACTAAACCTGTACTTCCGGGCAGTAGAGCGTTTCTTGTCGTTCCTGCTACCGTCGATCTGAACATGTGCTCAGACAAGAAACTCGCAGCAGGCAATCCTCGATACGCGCCGGCGGCGACGTCGGAGCTCCGCGGTCGGTCGGAACACCTTGGCTACCACACGCCGATTCTGGTTCCGATAGCCACGAATTACGAGCTTCAAGTCACGCGTAACGAACCGGGTGCCAGATCGATACACGTTCGGCCGAAATCGTTCGTAACTCATTGCAAACAAACGACCGCAGGCCAGCCAGATCGATACACATTCGTCTCGAATCTGCCGAGCTTTTTCAGCCCGTTTTTAGCCATCGCGCGGCGCAATTTTCCCCGCGGCGCGTGTCTGACTGCCGATCGAAACTACACATGGAGTTGCAAAGTGGGTAGCGGGGAATTAAAGCTTCAGGTAAGATGTAGTGGTTTGCGGAGAAAACCTTGACACTCACGAACATACAAGGGACCACGAACGGAGCGAAGACTCTGGTTCGCGTCCGCCCCCGGGGATTTTGTGCCGGAGTGGTGCGCGCCGTAGATATCGTCGAGTTGGCGCTCGAAACCTTTGGGAATCCAGTTTACGTGCACCACGAAATCGTGCACAACCGCTACGTTGTGGACCAGTTGCGTCGACGCGGTGCTATTTTCGTCGAGGCTATCGGCGAAGTTCCAGTGGGCGCGGTGCTCGTTTTCAGCGCTCATGGCGTGCCCCCGCGAGTTCGCGCCGAAGCGAAAGAGCGCAACCTCAAGATTATCGACGCAACCTGCCCGCTGGTGACCAAAGTGCACCTCGAAGCGCTGAAGTTCGCGCGTGAGGACCGCACGTTGATTCTGATCGGGCATCGCGATCACCAGGAAATAGTGGGAACTTCCGGAGAAGCTCCGGAGCGAACGGTCGTGGTGGGAAGTGTCGAAGAAGTCGATCGGCTGCAAGTACCCGACCCGAAGCGCCTGGCATTTCTGACGCAAACTACGCTTTCGCTCTACGACACCCAGGAAATCGTGGCGCGTCTGCGGCAGCGTTTTCCGGAAATCGTCGGGCCGGCGTCGGACGACATTTGCTACGCCACACAAAACCGCCAGGAAGCAGTGGAGGCGCTGACGCGCGAAGTGGAATTGATCCTGGTGGTCGGCTCGGCGAACAGCTCCAACTCGAATCGTCTGGTGGAAGTCGCGCAGCGCGCTGGGGTGGCCGCGCGCCTCATCGAAGACGCCAACGACATCGACGCCGAATCGCTCGAGAAAGTAAAAACCATTGGCCTGACCGCTGGAGCTTCCGCGCCGGAGATTTTGGTCGAGCAAGTAAGCCAGCGGCTTTCGAGTTTCGGATTCACCAATCATCGCGATCTCGATCTGATCCGCGAAGATGTGCGGTTCACTCTGCCGCCGGAGCTGGCTGCGGCGCGCCAAGGACGGGCTGCAAATTGATCCGGAACTTATTGGTCGCCGGCATTGCCTACATCATCCGCTGCACAAGGAGCGTGTGAGTGGCGGTCAAAATCGTCCGCCAGCCGAATAAGATTATCGTGTTGGGATCGCCCACCAGTGCGGCTGCGATGTCCGCCGGCCACGAAGGCGCTCCCGCAGCCCTGCGCAAGGCTGGCTTGATCGACCGGCTCCGGTCGGTCGGATACGAAGTGGAAGATTTCGGCGACGATCCGGTTCAACTTTCCAAGCCTGACGACGAAAGTCCCCGCACCCGAAATATTGCAGGTGTTCTCGCCTCCATTAATGCATTGAAACCTCGCGTGGAATTGGCCGTGAAATCCGGCGCGCTGCCGCTGATCTTGAGTGGCGATTGTTCCATCGTTCTCGCCACAGTTGCGGCGATGCGCCGATACTTTCGCAACGTGGGCTTGATTTATGTGGATCGCGACGCGGACTTGAACACGCCGGCAACAACTCCTTCTGGCTCGCTCGATGGCATGGTGATTTCGCACGTCACCGGTCGCGGAGCCGCCGAACTGGTCCGATTCTGGAGCGAGCCGCCGCTGGCGCGCGATCCCGATGTGGCGCTCTTTGGTTACGAGCGCCTTGATCCTGCCGAACAGGAGGCGCTGGGGCGCAGCACGTTGCGGAGTTATCCCGCCGCCGATATTCGCAAAAAAGGCGCGGCTGAGATGGCGCGCACTGTGGCCGAGAGCATTCACGGAAGAAAAAACGAATTCGTGCTGCACTTTGACGTCGACGTTATCGACGGATTCTCCGCTACGAATTTTCCAGGCGATGGCGGTCTGACTTTCGCGGACGTTCGCGACGCGCTCGAAGTTTTCGCCGCGCATCCGCATCTCGGCGCGATCGAGGTTGCCGCATATAATCCGGCGAAAGATCCCGACGGCGCTGGCGCGAAACAGCTAGTCGATTTGCTGGCGGACGTGCTGGCAAAGCGGCTTGAGGCGTTGAAATCCGCGGCCGAGCCGAAAACCGCCGAACCAAACCAAGAAAAACCTGCTGAGGAGCAAACGTCCGCACCGGCGCCGGCTCCCTCCGCGGCGGCACAGGCCGGTGGAATCGCGGAAAGCGTGCCACCGCCTGCGCCAGAAGAAGCATGGGTTTCGGATTCAGACGAAGACGAGTCGAATGCCGACGCAAACGAAACGCCGAACGAAACACCGAACGACGACGCGAATGGCGAGTCGGCGGACGAAACTGGCCAGCCGGATGAAACAGGCTCCTAAGTCCATCGCGCTAGCGAACCAACGTGCCTACCGTTAAGAACTCTTTGAAATTTCAGCCGCAAGTGATCATTTTTGACGTGGACGGCGTGCTGGTCGACGTTCGTGGGTCTTTCCACCGCACCACGCTCGAAACCGTGCGCTTTTTTACCAACAAGCGCGTCACCACGCACCAATTACAAAAGTGGAAAAACCAGTCGGGATTCAACGACGATTGGAAGCTCTCGACGGCGTGGGTGCAGTCGCTCGGCGGCAAATTTGAATACGACGAAGTGAAGCGAAAATTCGTAGAGCTTTACTGGGGAGCGAGCGGCGATCGCGGCAACGTGGAGCGCGAAAAATGGCTGCTGCCGAAACCGCAGCTGCGCCGGTTGGCGGCGCGCGCGGAACTCGCCATTTTCACCGGGCGCGTCCGCAAAGAGTTGGACTACACGCTGGATCGCAACGGCGTGCACGAATTATTCGGTCACATCGTTACTGCGGAAGTTGTGTCCAAGCCGAAGCCTGCTCCCGAAGGCCTGCTTGCCATCTTGAACGGCCGCGATCCAGCGAAGGCGATTTACGTGGGAGACAACGTGGATGACGCGCTCGCGGCGCAGGCGGCCGGCGTAGCTTTCGTTGGCGTTGTGTCCCCGCAGATCGAACGAAGTCGAGCGCGCGCGGCGCTGCTGCGAAAGCTTGGCGCGAAGGTTATCGTAAGTGACGTAAAAGAGCTGGAATCCCGCATCGGCGGCGCTGCGCCCATTTCGCGCGCTAGAACTTCTGTCCCATCAACGGCATAGAACCACACGATAGTGCTAAACAGGACACCGGTACCATTGCCGCGGATATAGCCGAAAGCCATAGTAGATGGCATGAGAGGCCGTTCGCCTCTCGTTCGCTATGGCAGACAACATTCAAGTGCGGACCGCAGCCGCCCGAGGTTTCGTTCGTAGCCTCAACATACTGCTAAAGTTCGCGCGGATGTACGATTTCGGCCATCCGCGCACCGCGAAGCAGTACGAAACGGCGTGGACGGAGTTACGCACGGCGCTTGGCTCTGAAGATGCTGCAGGCTTGCTACTGGCTGTTTCCGGCGATCAACTCCTGATAGATGGCACGCCGCTGGAATCCGGCCCATCGGAGAAGAGCTTCGCGCAGATGCTCTCCACCGCAGGCATCGCCAGCATCCACTTCGCCCCGAAAATGGCGCAGGCAAGCTTGGCGCGCTTCGTCCGAGGATTCCCGACCGGAAGCGGCTCGAAACCCACGCAGCTTGCCGAGCAGATGAAAGCCGCGCTTGAAGGCGATCCCAACGTCCATGTGAACGAAGTTTGCTTTGTGCCCGCCGATTCGGCGGTGGCCAAGACCACGGTTGCAGCACAGCTCGCCGCGCGCACGTTGGGGATGAATGCGGAGCAGACGGACGCGCTGCTGAACGATCCCGAAAAGCTGCTGCAGTTGATTGTCGCCGCCGAAGGATCAAAGGGACGATCTGTGGGCGATGGAAGCGGCGGCTCGGGTCCGGGCGGACAGGGCTCAGGCGGAGGCTACGGTTCAGGGCACGGATATGGTTCTGTCGCGGGCAACGGCTCCAGCACCGGTTACCGCTCGGGTTCCGGGAACGGTGGCGGAACCGGCGGAGGCTTTGGTCCGGGTGCTGGTTATGGATCAGGAGGCGGAAACGGCTCGGGCGGAGGCGTCGGGAGCGGACGCGATAACGGCACGGCCCGTGGGAACGGCCAAGAAAACGCTGGTAACGGAGGCGGTGGCGACGGACACGGCTACAGCTACGGCGGCCGTGATTCGGGAGGAAGCGGACCTGCCGACGAGCGCCGAACGCACGGTTATTTTCAGGTAGGCAATCCCAGCGCTGCTGCACCGAACAACTCTGGTCAAACCGGCCGCGGGGAGTCGCAGACTGACGGTGGCGTGATCGGCGCGTATTCAGGAGGAAGTCTACTTGGCGCGCTTGGGAACCCGGAATTCTCCGGCGGCACTACTCCGGTGGGCGGCGCGGCTGCGGAAGGACCAATCTCCGCGGTTCAAGCAGCAGGTGGCTGGAACATTGTGAACAGTGGCGGCGCAGGGATTCCCGTGGAGCCAAACTCTGGTGGATTTTGGCTCAATCAGGAGTTTACATCGCAAGGCGCGGCACGGGCCGGCGGCGGAACTGGTCCAGGCGGACAAACTGGTTGGCCGGGCGGGCCGAATGCTTCCGATCAAGCAACTGCTCCAGAAGGGAGCCGTGCAAACGGCAACGCGGCGCTGGCACCGAATGGCGGCCCATCGGTGGAACAGGGTGGCAATGGAGTGCGCGGCTGGCTGTCGGGCAGAGCAGCGGGAGAAGCGCAAGAGCGCATTAGCCGCTGGGTGCATTCTTCGGCGGGCATTCGCACGAGCCGTCAAGCGCGCAATGCGGGCAAAGGTTCGATGGCCGTTGAGACAGGCCTGATGAACATGCAGCAAGACGAACTGCAGGGAATATTGCAGGTGCTGGCGCAAGTGGCGCGCACGAATGAATCGCAGCGCGACCCAATCGACCCGATTGCCTTTCAATCACGACTATCAGTGCTGCCGCGGAGAGCGCGATTTACAGTCAGTCAGGCGCTGGCTGCACTCGCGGCGCAGGCGCCGTCGCAAGATTCCGACCGTCCAACGCTGCTGAAGTTGGCCGAGCATATCGCGGTGCGGTTCGCACTGGAAAGCTTCGAGCGCGGCGACGTGGAAGTGAATGCAGTCCGGCAAGTGCTGGAGGAGATGAGCCTGGAGCTGGAAGGGCTGCGAAAAGTGGTTGGAGTATATGAGGAAAAGCTGGGCCGCGCGGGAATTCCCGTGGAATCGCACACGGAATCGCTGGCACGGGATTTCTGGGCGCGAGTTCCGGAAGAGAAGCGCAAGGCAGTCCTGGAGTCCGAGAATGCGTGGTGCGTGCCTGCGGTGAAGGTGCGCGAGTACCTGGAAAAGCTGATCAAAGACGGCAAGGGAGAAGAAGCGGACAACGTGCTGCGCAACTACGCCAAGTGCGTGCAAGATAAAAATACCGAGGCGCGAAAGCAGACAGCGCTGGGAGTTGCGGAATTGGCGCCGCTCTACGCCGAGCGGGACGAAAAAATTCTGACCGATACGATTCGGCTGCTGGGAGTTCAGCTGGCGGAGGAACGTGACTCGGAGTTGCAAAGCGTTCTGGGCGCGGCCTTCGTACGAATGAGCCAGGAAGCGACGAAAAAGCGTTTTTATCCGGCGATTCAACGCTCGGTGGAGATGATCGAGTTTATCGAGGCAGAGCGCCCCAGAGGCGGAAAGAGCCTTGGGTCGCGCATCGCGGTGGAGGACAGACTTCCCGAGTTCATCGACGAATCGCTGCGGAGCGGAGAAGTTCCAAACGGCCTGAAGGATTTGCTGCGGCGAATGCCGAAGCCTTCGGCGGAGCAGATTGCGGCGCGATTCAGCCGAGTGGGATTCCGGCAGGATTGCGATCTGCTGGTCTCCATGATGGAACTGCTGGGGCCGGAAGCTCTCGACCATTTGCGAGTACAGTTGCGCGAGGGCGATGCACACCAATCCATCGACACCGTTGGAATTCTGGCGCGCATGGACTTGGAACAACTCGAACGGTACTTGCCAGAGCGCATGCGGGAATGGAAACGTGCCTCGCACGACCGGGTGGTCCGGCAGATTGCGGGGAGCGGCGCGGAAGACCGCGGCAGGCTGCTGCTGGAGCTGTTTGATTCCCTGGACGTATTGATCCGTCCATTGGCGATCGACGAAATTGGAATGGCGGGCGAAAAATTGGCGGAAATGCGCCTGCTACGAATCGCAGAAGGCGACATTCCAAAGGGATCAACGGAATACTTGCGGCTGAAAGCTATCGAGGCGCTGGGCCGTCTGCGCACGGCAGGAAGCGAAACGGTGCTACGGCGTATCGCGGAAACGCGCAAAGCGTGGCGCTGGACGTACGCGTCCGAGCTCCGGTTGGTATCCTCGCAGGCGCTTGAAAAGATCGATCCGGAATGGGTGCGCGATTTTCTGCCTCGCAGTGGATTGAACGTGGCCGAACTCTCGATCGAAATTCTGGACAGCGATCCGGCATCGTCAGCGATTCGGCAGCGGCGATATCCGCGGCTGCGGCTGGAAAAGCCAGTTTCCGCGGTGACGACGAATTTGAAGGAAAACTATCAGCTGGAAATTCCAGAGATGGCCCTGGGCGGCGGAGTCGCGGTGTGCCAGCAGAACCTTCATCCGGGAAGCGTAGTCGAACTGAAGCTGAACGGCACATTGAACGCAGTTAAGGCTCAATCGATCGTGCGCGACGCGAACACGCAGGCGCGAGCGTTTGAGGTGGTGGAAATGGACCTCGAAGAACGCGCCAAGCTGCGCAAATTGTTGGTGCATCTGGGCAGCTTGCAGAGGGAGTCGCGTCCGGACGAGCGTAGCCGGAAAAGCACGCGGACTTTCATCATCGGCGGTTAGGCCGAAGACTCTGAATTTCCGGCCGGCGTAACGTTACAAGCTTGCTCCCTATTTTGCCGCCTCGCGTCTTCTGTTCGCAGCGACCCCACCCTTATCGCTACAAACACCAAAACAGACATACTGCCTATTGACGATAGTTCGAAACAGCGAAGGCTAACGTGCAGGCTAAGCCATGCCACGACTCCGACGGCGAACGTCGTTGCGTAGCAAGCGAACGCCACGTTGCGTGGAGACCAACCACGAACCATCAATAGGTCGTAGCTATGGCGTCTGTCGCCAGTTAGCGGAGATGAGTTGCTTTTGACGCGACGGACGATTGCGAGCGCAGCGTCGAGGAGCGGCAGTCCGGCTAACGTGAACGGAAGAAGCGCGCGTGAGTCAGCGGGGGTATTCGAGTGCGCGGAAGTGAGAGTCAGAAACGCGATGCAGAAGCCTAGGACGGTGCTCCCGGAGTCGCCCAGGAAAATATTCGCGGGCGGGAAGTTGAAAAATAGAAAGGCGATGGAAGAGCCGAGCATGCTCCAGCCGACGACGGAATCGAGTGGGGCTGAGCCGGCGTTACGAGAAATTGCCAGGTAGCACATCGCAATGATTGCGGCGATGCCGCCAGCAACGCCGTCTGCACCGTCCAAAAAATTAACGCTGTTGGCGAACAGAATGACCAGCACGCAAACAAGACCGAGACTCGCTATGCCCGTGCGCGGTAGCCACTGGGCTGCAGAAAAGCGCCAGCCGCCGAGCCAAAGCAAAACGCCGGGAACGATTTGCATCGCGAGGCGGCCGTAAGGCGACATGCTGCGCAGATCATCGGCTAAGCCGACAAGCCAGACCGCTGCGAACGCGGCGATAAATGACAGCTCGCTTTCGTGAGTTGCCGCGGGGTGCGCGACAACCACCGCGAATAATATCGACAGCGCGACCGCGATTCCGCCGAGACGAGGGATGGGGCGTGAGTGAATTTTCAGAGGGCCGGCGCGGTCCACGGCTCCGAAGCGCAAGCTCAGTTTGCGGACAACCGGCGTGAGCGTGACGCAACCGCCGAATGACACGAGAGACGCGGCAACGCCAGAAAGGATCACGGCGTGATTCCGTGGAGCAAGCGGCGAAGATGTCCAGTGCGGATGCGGCATGCTTTGCGTGCAAGGCCGGCAAATCCGGATTGGCGATAGGTGGCGCGAACGTCTCGCGCGTAAAGGGGGAAAAAACCTCGCGAGACATCGCCATAGAAATGGCGGGCGGCGGAGCCGTCGGCGATTTCGGCGGTGAGCGAGACAAATCGATCGAGAATCATGCTAGCGGTTTCGGAGGAAGGCACTTCGCCGAATCCGGATTCGCCGAGCCAGACGGGGAGAACTTCCACGGACAATAGCTTGCCGCCAGCGCTAAACGCCGCGACAACGACGATGCCTTCGCGTTCTGGCAGCGAAGCGACGTAGCCGGAAACGATAGTCCCCAGGCCGTAGAAACAGAATGACGGGTGCTGCTGTTGCGTGCGCAGCATTTTGCCGCCACTAATCCGATGGGAATGAGACGCTGCCACTAGATTGAAGCCGCACGAGGCAATTGAGTTGATCAGGGCGATGTCGCCGGGATCGGCGCGGTTCGTTCTGAGACAACCGGCATGGAGCAGCGCGACCGTGAATTGCGCGCCCTGCGATTTCAGCGCGGCGGCGGCAACGCGCGCGCGGGCGATCGTGGCGGGCTGAACTCCTTCGGTGCGGCGCGTTGCCAGATCGCGAGAGGCGCGTGCCGCGGCCCAAAAGCCAATTCGAATATTTCCAGCGCCGCGCCAGACGAAAACGTCGGGCGAATCGCGAAGCGTACGCCCGGCGCCAAGTGGCACCAAGTTGCGTCGTGCAAGAGCGGCGCTAGTGCGCGCAACTCCGGCGGCGCTGTGGTCGTAGCTGTGATTATTGGCGAAGCCGACCGGCAGGCAGCGAATCGCTTGGAGATAATCGAGCGATTGCGAACTGGCCGAAACGATCGCACCGATTCCGTCGAGCGGGCGCACGCGAAGATCCTCTGAATCCAGGGGACATTCGAGATTCAGGAACGTGAGCGCCACATCATCGAAAATCCGTTGCACACCTCGCGCAGACGCGATCCAACTTCTCTCCGTAAGAGATAGCGAGCCGGCCGGTAAAAAATCCCCGGCAATCGCCACGCGGGCGACGGCGGGTTGAGGTTCGGCGGATTGCCAAATGGTGAGCGAAGGCAGCGTCATGATGCCTCTGCGCGGATCGTACTGGGCGTTCGCGAAAACGCCCACTGTAACAGGCGCTTGCGTAACGGATGTCGCCACACTGGAATTAGTAGGAGCGCCAGCAACACGGCAGCGACGGCGACTTGCACCCATCCCGAAGCATGAGCGCGTAGAAAGATTGAAAGGGGCAAACAAATCGCCGCACAGATTGCGCTGCTGGTCAGGAGTTCGCGACTTTCGTCCGGCAGCAGCAGGACGAATGGCACGTGATTCGCCAGGTGATACGCCACGAGAATTAGTACGTATCCGAATGCCAGCGAGAATGCCGACGCCGCGACTACGGCCACTCCGCCGAAATAATGTCCCACGAGATAGCCGAGGCCGGCATTGAGAGCGGCAGTGCTGATGCACCCAATGGTGACCCAACGGAGAGCGCCGGTGCCAAGGTCGATAACGTATGCGGAATTGGAAAGAATGTTGACGAGCCACGCGACGGCCAAAATGCAGACAAACTCGACAAACATCGGCTCATAACGGCCGATCCAAACGCGCGAAACCAGTGGAGCTAGAAGAACCAATCCTGCAAACGTTGGCACGGCAAGAAAAAAAACCATTCGGTAGGATTCACGATAAAGGGCTGGGAGCGATTGTGCGTCGCGTTCCTGAAGGTTCGATACTGTGGGAACCAACACTTGATTGGCTTGCACGATCAGCTCTCTGAAGGTGACAACCCAGCGAGAGGCAAGGTCGTAGAGCCCGGTCATCGCGAGCCCGCCGAATTTTGCGATCAGAGCCTTGGCGACTGGTTCGCGAAGCGATTGGCTTGCGGTAATCAGTTGAAAATGGAGCCCGTACGCAGCTATTTCGCGGAAGAGATTGCGATTCCAGCGGTGGGGAATCAGCGGCAGTTGAGGAAGCTTACGCCGGAGAAGAATCCAGGAAAGCGCGACGAATACCGCAGCCTGAAGCGCTTGGGCGACCGCCAAGCCTTCTAACCCATGAGCGGGAACGAGCGCGAATGCGAGCAGAAGATAGGACAGCGATCCGCCGAGCTCAAGATAATTACACAGCGTGATCCACTGTTGGCCGGCGAGACCAGCCTGCAGGATTCCTTGCATGATGTTGCACCACAAGCAGACAAGAGCAAACGGAAGAATCGCGCAGGCTTCGGCGAAATGCGCTCGCGGAACAACCAGTGCGAGCACCCAGCGGGCCAACGGATAGAATCCCGCGGCTATGAGCGCGACGGCCGGGCCGATGGAAAGTACCACAGTCTGAATAAGTGTCGAGACTTCGCCGAAGTTTTCGCGCGCGGCGTATTTCGCTACGAACTTGATGATACTGGTGGAGAAGCCCTGGTGCGCGAGAGCGACGATGGAAGTGGTGGCGAGGACCACCGACCAGATGCCGAGGCGCTCCATGCCGATCGCGCGGATCAGGAACCGGTAAAGAAGGAAGAGGATCGCGGCGCTGGCGATCACTTGGATGGAAGTGGTCAACGCATTCAGGAAAAGTTGGCGCTGCCTCATTTGATCACGCGGGATGGCGCATCTGAGTTGAAATTGCCAGCGCGCGCCGTTTTTCTTTCCGGCTTCCAGATGCCGGAGGTGCGGCCGGCGAAAGCTTTTGCAGTCCCCACGAGCGCGGCGAAATTGACCAGGCAGAAAGACATTGGGACGTGCCAGGGCAGACGTGACCGGCTACTGCCCGAAACGAAGCCGACCGCAGCCGCGGCGTAGAACGCGACCTGCAGGCAAAGAAATAAGCGGAAATTGGGCCGGGCGAGCAACAGCATGTTGCTTGCGAGCAGACTCAGAAGGAAATAGGGCACGAGCCAGCGCAAAAGTTTATGCGACCAGAGAGCGATGGACGCTGCGCCGTATCGAAACGGATTGAGCAGGTCGCGATGCGCGAGCAAGGCGCTGAAATCCTTGCTAACGATGCGCGATTTCATGCGCAGCATGCTGGCTGCGCGAGTTTGCGAAAGATGCGTAAAGGCGATGACTCGCGAGTCGATGCGGTTGATCATGCCGGCGCGTAGGACGCGCAAGGGAAGCACAAAGTCGTCGCCGAAATTCGGAGCGAGCGGCTGCCACAAGGAACGGCGGACGGCGAACAACGATCCGGAAGCCATGGCGAGCAGGCCGCGTTCGCTTTCACGCTGGCGCAACCACGTCTCATAACGGAGATACAGGCCTTCGTTTTCGGTGACTGCTGTTTCGAATGCGTTTTGAAAACGGGGGCAGGCGCTCACCAGTCCTACGCGTGGATCGGCGAAATGTTCAAGCAGCTGCGAAAGCGCGGCGCGGGGCAGCAAGCAATCGGCGTCGGTGAAGACCAGGATCTCGCCAGAAGCAAGTGCTGCCAGGCTATTTTGCATGGAGCTTTTGCCGTGCTGCTGGGGAAAAGAAACCAAGCCCACGCCCTGGCCCGCAAATTGGCGGACGATTTCCTCGGTGCGATCCGAAGAGCCGTCGCTGCCAATGAGGATCTCGGTGCGATCGCGCGGATAATCCAGCGCGAGTAAGTTCAGAAGCTTCTCTTCGATGCAGGATTCTTCGTTGTGCGCGGCGACGATGATGCTGACGAGCGGATGTGTGGCGAGTTGCCGGCGAGCCGATTCCCGGCGTCCGATGATTCCGAGCCACAGCAGTAATGGATAGCCGAAATAGACGTATGCGATTACGGCGACGCAAGCGCAGAAAACCGTTAGCACGGAGCCTCACATATCATGGCAGAGCCGGCTCCTGGCGCGATGCGGGTTGTGCGGTCTGGCTAGCAACGAGATCGCGATACGTGATTAGTTGGATTCCAGAGCGTTCGGTGGCATCGCGAAACTCGGAACTGGTGAGCCATTCTAGCTCGCGTTCGCGCTGAACGTGGATCGCGTCGGTTTCCGAAAAGCCGCGTTCGAACAGGCCAGGATGGCAGCTCAATTCGAATGCGCCGGGCGGCGGATTCATTAGCGCTGCTTTCCACTGTTCGCCCAGTGCATCCAGGTTGTGGCGATCGCGCGAACGGAACGAGACACGGCTATCAGGCATGCGGAAGGCGCGAAAAACGCACACCTGCAATGCAGCGCGACAGGCGCGGATAAAAACGCGCCGCAGTAGCGCGCCTTCGTGGGGACCTCCCAGCCGGTCGGCGAGAGATGAATTGGTGGGTGGTGGCCAAATCGCGCAACGCGGCGCCCGAGCACAGGAGATTCCTTCCGCTTTCAGCGCGCGGATGAACGGCAACACGGCGGCGGGGTAGAGATTCATATGGTGATGCGAGTCGGCGTGAGTGGGAGTTACGCCGAGGTCTTTCATCCAGTGAATCTGGGCGCGAAATTCGGCGAAGATTTCGTTGCCTCGCGCGCTTCCCGTATAGAGGCGGCGAATCATCACGCGCGGCGAGTGAAAGTAACCGTCCGCGCCGACAAGCGAAGGCACTTTGTCCGCTGGAAGAATTGGCCGCCCAGCGCACAGATTCAGATGGACGCCGATGCCGAGGCGCGGGAAGCGCGCAGCGCGCTGGATGGCATACTCCGCCGCCGGCATGTTGGGCATCAGCGATGCGCTGGTGAGAAAACCATAACGGTGGGCGAGGATGATCCCATCGGTAATGCCGCGGCTCATCCCGAAATCATCGGCATTGACGATCAGACCCGCGGCGCTCATTGCGGCTCCTGATTGAGCTGGTTGACGATCAGCGGAATCTTTCCGCCGGGCCGAGAGATCGGAGCAGCGGCGATTTCGGCAGTGACGTACATCTCTGCGCCAAGCAATTGCTGAACACGCTCGCGAATGTGCATCAACTCTTCCGTTGCGCGGGTGTGCCACTCGGATTCGTTGGTCCGGCTGGCGACAGAGGCGCGGACGATCACGCGATCGAATCGGCTGTGAACGAATTGGCAGGAGCGCAGGGAGGTGGACTGCTTTAGAAATTGATTGAGCGCGCGAGGCGAGAAGATGCGGCCGTCGGGACAACGCAGCAAGTCGCTTTCGCGCGTGATCGTCGGGACCACCTGCGGAAAGGCGCGGCCACAAAGGCACGGGCCGGCGTCTTCCCAGCGGCCACGATCGCCAATGCGATAGCGGATCAGGGGCATGGCGCGATTGAGGAAACCCGTCCAAACGAAGTGGCCGTCTTCGCCCAGCGCGACCGGATCGCCGGCGTCGCTAACAATTTCAAGGAACCCGTGTTCGGGGATCAGGTGCATGCGGCCGGCTTCGCATTCCTGGATCAAGCCGCAGTATTCCGTCATGCCGTAGCTATCGAAAACACGCGCGCCAAATGCCTCTTCAATTTTGGATCGATTCGACGGATACAGCGGCTCCCCGCTGGTGAAGACCGCGCGCATGGGAATCTGCAATCCGCGCGCGAGCGCAAAATCAGCCAAGATGCCGAGTACGGAAGGGAATCCTTCGAGGACTTTTCCGCGATGGCGCTGTAGGAATCCGAGATATGCCTCAGCGGTGGTTTCCGAGAGATGGAAAATGCTCGCCAGGATCTGGCGCTCGGGTAGGTTGTAGGTCCAGAAGGACGGTTCGCGGCGTTCGGCAGGAACAACGCGCGCGCCCTGGAAGGTGATGCGAGGCTGCCGTGGACTGAGTCCCGCCCATGCCCACTGGCGCAGCAGAAAGGCCCAATTTTCGCGAGCGAGTTGCTCGGTGTAAGCGACCTTTAGACTTGCGCCAGTGGTTCCCGTCGTGCCGGCGCGGATGCGCTCGCGCGGGGACACATCTTGGGCGAGAAGATTTTCCTGATTTGTGAGGGCATCATCCCGAGTGAGAATCGGCAAGCGGCGCAAATCATCGAGTGAACGTAAATCTATTTTAGGATAATGGGCGTAGTACGGCGCTGTGTTCTGGGCGCACTGCAGAGTGCGACGGAGTGCGGCAAGTTGATACTCGCGGATCTGCGCGGCGGTCCAAGTTTCGTTGCGGCGCAACTGGCGCAGAAAATCGGCCGCCTGCGCCGAGTAGCGAATGCGAGTGAGCAGCCAGCCGCGGGCGCTGATGAGCACATGGCGCGCAGGAGAAGGCGCGCGGTCATAGTACGCTTGCAGTCGCGAAAGATTATTTCTCACCAGCGGCTCGATCATCGCGGCGGGCGTCCTTGGTTCGATTTACTAGCAATGGATGCGAACAATCTGCTCAGCTTTTGAACTTCAGTCACATTGTTGAAGCGCTGACTGACGAGCGCGCGTCCGCGCCGACCCATGCAGGCGGCTTCGTCGGGATGGTCGAGAAGGTGGGCGATGGAGCCGGCTAATCGCGTGGCGCTAGCCGGCGGGACGAGCAGGCCTGCTTCGCCGTCACGGAAAAACGGACGCATGGGCGCGAGATCAGTCGCTACCACCGGCAAGCCGCACGCCCAATACTCGAAAATCTTTACCGGAATGTTGAGTCGAAATTTTCGGACTGGCAGAAGCGGACTGATACCGATTCGAGCTTCGCTGATGGCGTTGGCCATGCGTTCGTGTGCCACGCGGCCGCGAATTTCGATTAAGCCGCCTAGCCCTAGCCCGTCCATGCGCTGGCGCAGAGCTTCTTCAGATCGCGGGTCATCAAAGTACCCAATCAAAAGAAGCCTGGGCGGATTACGCCGAGCGGCAAGCAGTCGAAGCGCGTCAAGCAGCACGTAAGTGCCAGTGCGTTCGGAGAGGCCGCCGCGATAGAGCAGATCGAATGACGCGTGGTGCGGGCGCGGTGGCGGGAAAAAGTTGAGATTAGGGAAATTGTAGAACACGAGCTTTCTGCTCTTGCGCTGGCGCACAAAGCGACGGAGAGTGAGCGGATCGGCGGTGATAATCGCGTCTAAAAAACGCGCCGCGAACTTTTCCGCGAGGGCCACAACGGCTGCGGCGGTGGAGCGAAGTACGGCGGGAACGGATTTCTTGCCGGCGGCGATGGACGGGAAATCCTCATAAGCGTCATAGACGATGCGCTTGCGAAAAACGACCTTCAGAACGAACGCGACGGGAAGCAGTTGCGGATCTTGGATGTGGTAAATCGCCGCTCTTTGCCGAACGAGTTTCGCTAATAGAGCGGGCCACGCGAACACGCGCTGAAGTAGATTTGCTGGCCTGCCAAGTTCCACAACGTCGATGCCGCGCGCCAACGCACTGGGGCGCATTGGCGCAAGATACCGGACGGCGACTCCCGTTTCCGCAAGGGGCAAAAGCTGGCGGTGATACGAGCGGCTCTTGAGTTCGGTGTGCGCGATGGTGCAATGGCATACGACGAGCGGTCGCTCCGATCTGGGAGCGGCGCGGTCGTGAACGAATTGAGCTGTTTGCGTCGCCATGAATTAAGTTCCCACCAGCACGGGGACGCGAATCTCTACCCGGGAATCTTGACGTGCACGAAACGCCCGAACGGCGAACACGAGACTGACGAAGAGCCACGTCGAGCGATCAGAATTAATGTTGCCGGTGTTTACGGCATTCACGAGGCCGACGAGCAGCAGAGCTGCCGTGATTTGTGAAAAGGATGTATAGGACGAGAGTTGATCGCGCAGCTGAATCAACGACTCGCGAATGGCGCTGCCGAAAATCGCGAGAACCAGCAGAAGTCCCGGGATTCCAAGTTCGCAAGCAACTTCAAGAAAGATGTTATGGGGCCATTTGTAGAGAGTTGGATTCGGCGAGAGGTAACGGTAGCCGGCGAGTCCGGCGCCGATCAGCGGATGTTGCTCGAAAAGCTTCCATCCATACTCAAGCAGGTCGGCGCGGAAATTGAGCAGATCGCCGATACTTTGACTGCGAACCAGCGTGCTTAGATACGAAATCGACGCGCCGGGAATTCCAAGGAAGGGAATTGCTCCGATTCCGACAGTTATTAGGCAAGCGACGTCGACCAAGAGTTTGCGGTTCCAGGCGACGCTCACAATGACCACCAACGCGCAGGCTATTGCCGATCCGCGCGACGCGGAGCCGAGCAGCGCGACAGCGGCCACAGCTAAGAGCGGGTATGCCAGCACGCGGCGGGGAAGCGAATTCCGCGCAATAATGCCGATCCATATCAGAACAAAAAGAGCGCATGCGACGTGGCCAAGACCGATCGTATTGTCGCTGGGGGAAACCAGGCGATGAGTGCTGCCGAGATTTGAGAGAGACCATGCGCAGATAGCGAATGCGGCGACGCCGAACCCGATTAAGAACCGTTTCATCGCGGAGGGTGTGTTGAGAACGTAAAAGGGAGCGATGATGACGATTCCCGTGACGGTCAGAAACCGGCCGAGCTTGTCGAATCCTGCCGCGAACTCGGGAGCATAGAAGAGGCTTGCGGCCATCATCGCCACCAAGGCGGCGAAGGCAAGATACACGGGCGGGAACGACAAGGGCCGGCGCCGGCGAAAAAGATTGAGAGCGATGCCGGCCAGAAGCACCGCGCCGAGCGCCAGGGTCAGGTCGAAGGGAAAGAGCGAAGCGACTGCTTCGCTACCTTTTACATCACCGATGACTACATAGGCGGCGAGCGCGCACTCCGGATACAGAAGCAGCAGAGATACTCCAGCAATAGCAAGAAAGCGGCAAAGGAACGCACTGGGAGATTCAAGGAACACGCACAGGGCGATCCCCACGGCGATAGATGCAGCGAGAATGGCAGCGTCCGAAAAACGAAGTGCGCCAGTCCGGGAGAATTCGGCGAAATGGGTGCGCTGGGCCACTCAAGACCTCGCCAGAAAGAGAACGTCGGTTACGTGTTTTAGCGCGGCAATGTCAACGGGAGTAACTCCGTCGATGATGTCGCGCGCTGCGTAGCCGTAGTGCGACATCAGTTCGGACAATTCGTAGACTCGTCGGCCCATCAACGGATATGCGCGCGGCGCGATTTCACAGATGATGACGGGCTTCACGTGAGTCACATCGAAGTACCGGCGCAGGCCTTCCAGGGCCGGGAGTTCGAATCCTTCGGCGTCGATCTTGATTAGCGCCACGTGTGGAATGTGGTGCGATTCGATATAAGAATCGAGGCGGGTGACGGGAACCTCAAGGCGCGTGGCTACTTCGAATCCGGTTTTGTAGCCAGGAACCAAGGTGTTTTGGCCGGGTTCGCGCGTGATTTGGATCGTGGCTGAACCGGACTCAGCGCCAATCGCGCACCGGTTTGCAGCGATCGAATAATCAGGATTCAGTTGGGCGAGTTGCCGAAGCCGGTGGAAGTAGCGCGGCACTGGCTCGAAGCTGTGTACTTGGCCGCTCGGGCCCACAAGGTCTGCGCCGATGGCCGAGAGATAGCCGACATTTGCGCCTACATCGATGAACACGTCACCTGGATGCAAGTAGCTCCGCATGGCATTGACCACCAGCGGCGAATAGGAATCGAAGTACATCGCAACGGCCGACGGGTTGTGGGAGGAGTCGATTTCGAATTTCAAGTTGCCGATGTGGCGCATCGCTGGAAGCAAAGGGGCTGGCCGCATGACGTGCGTCTTGGCCAGCATCACGCGGCCGAAAAGCGGAGGGTTTTTCGTCAATAGCGTGAAGGCGCGGGATGCGGATTCTCGTAGATACATTTTCTTATGCTCCGAGGTTCAATTCACGCTGCGGCAAAGCTGGTATCGCTTGGTCGTCCACAATCGAAGCGTGGGCGAACAGGCGCTGCAAGCCGCTCATGCAATCGAAATCCGATTTGCGGACGCAATTTTCTTTGTGGTCGCGAATGATGCCCGATTTGCACCCGTGCAGGTCGAGGCGAATGGCCGTGCGAGGGCGATTTTCCGGGTCACCCAGACGAGCCCAGGCAGGTCCCTTATGTATCCCGTTGCCGTGAATTGCGGCGATGCTGCCGCGTTCCGTGTGCAGCGCAACCCAGGAATCGCGCGGATAAGCGCGTTCCACTTCGTCGTCGCTCAGGCGGCCATCGTTAGCATCGATGCCGAGGTCGCGCGAGAGGCGCGGACGGCAGGAACGCACGTCATAGCGATTCGAGCCGGGGACGTAGATGAGCGGGCCGCAGCGATCGTCGATGTCGACAAGGTAGATGAAAATTTGCAGCGAATCGGATTCGTCGTTGTCCTTGTGGAAATTGCTGGAATGCAGCGCGCGCAAGTGCGGGAAGTCGCGAACGACCATGACTCGATACAGGGGAGGCACGCAGCCTAGACAGTTGGCGGCTATTTTGAGAATGCTCTCGTGAAAGGCAATGCCTAGCAGCTCTGGAATGTGCAGTAGAGGATCGCGAAGCGCAATCATTTTTTCGGTGGCGGCCAGTTGCTCGTAGGAAAGGCCTTCCAGGCTTTTGCGGTATCCGTCTTGCACCGAGTAGGCGCGGCGCAAATCAACTTGAAGGTTGCGGAACATGGCGTCCGCCTGCGCGTAGATGCGGTTGACGAGTTCCGGCGCGAAGAATTGCGGAGCCAGCGCGTAGCCGACATTGCGCAGCGAGGCAACTTGCTGCGCTTCAAAATCTGTCATGCGAAAGAGCGGGAGATTGGAATGGAATTCCCTCCGGGCTTCCGCGCCGGCGATTCGGCGCGAATAAAAGAGGCGCGACTTGCAGATCGCGCTGTATAGAGCCGGATGCTGGCGAATGGTGCGAATAAGGAACGGCGATCGGGGCGTGCTAGCGCGGGCGAGCGTTTTCTGCTTCCTTTTGCCGGATGCGGGCAACACTGTTGAAATCGACATGGAAATCTCGCTTTCTCCCAATGTGCCGCTACCTGTTGGCGAAAGACTTACCGTCGCTGCCGCTCGCTGAATCGGCCTTCAGTACGATGAAAGAAACGAATAGCCGCTGGCCAAGTGCCGCAGCATAGAACTTCTGCATGGCCGGCAAAGATCCGGGGATGCGAACGGCGGCACGCTTCAGTGCGTTGTGCCACCGGCTGCGGCCCATTTGTTGCCAGCGCGATTTTTGAAAGAGTTCCTGTTCGAACGGAACGCGAACGTGTCGCGCGATGGTGAACCCATACTTTGCGCAGAGATATCCGAGGGTGTTGAGCCCCAGAAAGTGCAGGTCATCGGGAATGCCCCAGTGAGCCTGATTCCACCGGCTCACCCGGCGGGACATTTCCGTCGTACGCATGATCACGCGGCCACCGGGCGCGAGCGCTCGTCGCAGGGAGCCGAACATTCCGTCGAATGAGGAGACGTGAGAAAAGACGCTGACCATGGTGATTGCGTCAAATCTGCGGTCGCCGCGAAACTCTTCAAACGGCAACTCGAGAATTTCGCATCCGGCCACGCGGCGGGCCAAATGCGCGGCGGCAGGATTCAGTTCGATTCCGAGGCGATAGCACTTCGGCAGCGCCGCGAAACGCTCCAACAGATTTCCGGTTCCGCAGCCAACGTCGAGAATCGACGTTGCGCCGCCGGTTTCTTCAGCGATCGGGCCGAAATGCCGGTCGTAGTAGAAGCGCTCACCTTGGTAGCGCCGCGCGCAGTCGAGAAGCTCAATCCCCGGATATTCGCCGGAAGACACGCGTTGGTGTTGCTCGGGGGCGCGCGGATAAGGATGGACGAAAAACAGTTCGCAGTTGTTGCAAACGCGGAGCTCGCAGCCGCCGTCTGAAAACGCATGTGCCGAGGAAGTGCTGCGGCATAGTGGGCAAACGGCCGCAAACGCTTCGCGGGTACTAGCGTTCGCAGGATGGCCGGCAACTTCGTAGTCAACGAGAGTATGTGGGGCAGCATTCATTGCTACATCCCGGCGCCTTTCTCGGCCATTGCCGCGGTTTGTTGCATGGCGGAGCGCTCACTGAATTCGAACTCACGCAGATTTAGTTCGTGCAGCACTTCGCGAATGGCTGTACATACTTCATCCACTTGTTCATCTGTCATCGAAGGAAAGAAAGGAAGGGCCAGGCAGCGCTCGGCGGCCGATTCGGTGTGGGGAAGTGCGCCTTCGGGTATCGATTCAATTTTGTGAAAGTACGGCTGGCGGTGGATCGCCGGAAAGTATGGGCGGCAGTCGATGCCGCGCGCATGCAAGCCACTCATCAAACTGTTCCGGCGCGAGGCGGCGTATCGCCCTCGCAGCTGAATCACGTACGTAAACCAGCTACGCTTTCCGTCGGGAAACTCACGAGGCAAATCGAATTGTGGGAGATGAGCCAGCGCCTCCGAGTACAACTGCGCCACGCGGTTACGTCTAGCGAGAAATTCGTCGATGCGATCGAGTTGCGCGAGACCCAGCGCGCAGTGCAGTTCGCTGAGGCGGTAGTTGTATCCCAGGTGCGTGTGGAGCAGCCAGCCGCCGTCGTTTGCGCGGCCTTGATTGCGGAGGCTGCGGCATAGGTTCTCTATGTGCGCGTTGTCGGTGACGATCATTCCGCCTTCGCCGCTGGTGATCTGCTTGTTGGGGTAAAAGGCGAACACGGCTGCATCACCGAATCCGCCGACGCGCCGCCCTCGATGTTCAGCGCCCAAGGCCTCGCAGGCATCCTCGATCACGTGCAGGCCGTACTCGCGGGCAGTCGTTAGGATCGGCTCCATGTCGCAGGGAAGCCCGAAGATGTGAACTGGCAAGATTGCTTTAAGCGCGCGGCCCGAACTGCGGTTGACGAGGCGCTTTGTATGCGCGTCGCGAAAGTAGTCGCGCTGGATGATCTCGCGGACGGCGACGGGATCGAGGTTTAGACTTAGCGAGTCGATGTCCGCAAAAACGGGCCGCGCATTTTCGTAAAGCAGACAATTTGCCGATGCGACAAAGCTGAACGAGGAAGTGATTGCCTCGTCCCCAGCGCCGATTCCCAGCGCCTTCACGCAGAGGTGCAGCGCAGCCGTTCCGCTACTGGTGGCGACTGCATACCGCGTTCCCGCGTATGCCGCGAAACGTGACTCGAATTCTTCCACTGCAGGGCCAAGGCTGAGGCGTCCGGAGCGAAGAATCCTGATGACCGCGTCGATTTCCCGCTCGCCGATATCCGGCTCCGAAAGGGGAATTCTCATGCGGCCTCCACGGGATGTGCGGAAACAGAAGTCGATTTTTGCGCTGCAGCGTGCGCAGGTGGACGAGCGACGTACGGTTGGACTCCGAAAGCCGGAAAAAGTTCGGAAATCGACGACAGCAATCCGGCGGAATCTTCGAGCGTAAGCATCTGTTCCATGCAATTAACAGCAGCCAAAATTCCGCTGGAGCGCGGATCTTTGTCGCGAATGGCGAGAATTCGTTTCGAGGTGGTCGCCGCAGGACGTTCCCAGCGCTCCCAGAGTTCCTCGGTCAGCTTTTCGCCTTTGCGCAAGCCACTGAACTCGATCGCGATGTCTTTGCCCGGCCGCAGTCCGGAAAAGAGCGCCATCGTCGTTGCAAGCTCGTAGATATTGAATGGCGTGCCCATTTCGAAGATGAACGTCTCGCCGTTTCGCCCCAGGGACGCGGCGCTGAGGATCAAGTGGACCGCTTCCGAGATCGACATGAAGTAACGCGACGCTTTTGGGTCGGTGATTCGTATAGGACCGCCACGCTGAATTTGCTCCCAGAACAGGCGGATGACGCTGCCGGTGCTTCCCGCCACGTTGCCGAAACGCACGTTTGAAAAACGAGTGCCTCCGGACTGCGCGGAAGATTGGCGCGAAAAGTCTTGTATGCAGAGCTCGGTAATTCTTTTGGAAAGGCCCATAAAATTCTGCGGGTTGACAGCCTTATCCGTGGAGATATTCACGAACGAGCCGACGGCGAAATCCAGCGAGGCCTGCGCCAGGTTGCGGGTTCCCAGCACGTTGTTGCGAATGGCCTCTTCCGGGTGCAGTTCGATCATCGATACGTGCTTGTGGGCGGCAGCATGGAACACAATTTCCGGCCGTTCGGTTTGGAGGATCTTGCGGACGCGCGCGTTGATCGAAAGATCCGCAAGAACCGGTTTCACACGCTCGGCGCCCAAACGCTCCGCATTTTCGAGGTTGGCGTAAAAAAGGCTATTTTCGGATTTGTCCACCAGCAGCAGCTTGCGAGGGCTGGCGGCGGCAATTTGCCTGGCAAGTTCGGAGCCGATGCTTCCGCCAGCGCCGGTCACCAGGATGGTTTTACCCTCGACCAGTTTTCCGATTTCGTGCGCGTCCGGCTGGAATTCGTCGCGCTGAAGCAGATGCTCAATTTTCGGGCCGCGAAGGTCGCGCGGCGAAATGCGTTTGTTCGGAGCTGCCTGGATAAGTTCCGGAAGCGAAGGCAACGAACGCACGGGAAGATTCAGGCGGCGGCAGGCGTCCAGAATATCGTGCATTTGCGCGTGCGTTGCGCTCGGGATGCACACCAGGATTTCGTCCGCATGGCACTCCGAAGCGACTTTGGCGAGATTGTGAGTGCCACCAAGTACAGGAACGCCGTACAGGCTGCAGCCCCGCTTTCTCGGGTCGTCGTCAGCCAGCGCGACTGGGCGGAAAGGGGACCCGGGATCGAGAGCAATTTCCTTCAGCACGGACAATCCAGCGTCACCCGCTCCCACGATTACCACGCGCGAGCCGTGTTTGCGCCGCGATGCGCGGTGCGCTCGCCACACGCGCGGGCCGAAATGGAGAAGTCCCCAAAGTGGCGCGAGGAAAGCCGCGTCCATAACCGAGAGAGCAGCCCAAGAGCCCGCAATTGGATCCACTAATGCTGTGAAAATCGCCACACATATGGCGTTGAGAACCACCGCTGCGCCGAGCGTGGGCACATCGAGAAGGTTTGCGTGGCGCAGTGAGCGGCGATACAGCTGAACTATCCCGGTTGCAACCAGCGCGGAAGCAGCGGCGACGAGAACCGTTGCAGGAAAGACTGCACGCGCCCGGCCCCATTCCGATAACGATGCCCCGGAGAGCAGAAGCACCGAGGCGACGCATGCCAGTGCTGCCAGGAAAAGTTCGGCCGCCAGTACGGTAAGCGGCGCGCGAGCACCTTCAATCCACGCCTTTAATGTGCCGAGCGACCAGGATTCGATCCCGATGGTTTCGCGTACGCTCCGAGTGGCCCTTTCGAGCGAGAGGGTTTGCATTTATAGACCCCGCTAAATCGTTTTGTAGTTGGCAACCCAGCGCGCTGGCGCCGGCCGCGATTACCTTACTTACCGGCAAACGCGGCGTCGACGCTTTTGCGCCTTTTGGTGGCTTACCCCCGGAACTCCACGGGAGAGTGCTGATTGGGCCACTCGGTTTCGCGCGGACACACCTGTCCGCAAATTTTCGGCCTCGGGGCACCGCGGCCGTTGCCCGGTGCTGCTCGTCGGCCCGACCGCTAGAGTCGCCGGTAGAGCGCTTCTGGAATCGGATACGTTCTCTTATTAAGGACGGCGCCAAGGATTGGAATTTTCGCTTCGTCACAATTCTGTTTCGCAACGCGCGCCGGCTCGCGGCGTGTGGCATTTGAAGCGACGACAAGGATTATGCCGTCGCTGAGCTGGCCAATCAGCAGAGCCTCGCGAGAGGCGCCGATCGCCGGAACGTCGATGAGCAGAAAATCGAACTCTTCGCGCAGATCGCCAAAGCGGGTTTGCAGCCGGCCGGCACTCAGCACTCCATTCGGGTCTTCGCTAACTTCTCCGGCAGTCATTAGCCAGAGACGATCCGTTCGCGTTGTACGTACGAAGTTGTCGATGGGCGCCGTGGATCGTATGGCTTCCGCGAATCCCGGGCTGAGCTTGGACCGAAAATGCTGATGCAGAGAAGGATCCCGCAAATTTGCGTCGACGATACAGACGCGAGCGGGTGTCTGCGTGGTGAGAAACTCCGCCGCCCGCGCGCAGATCCAGCTGCAGCCTGCTCTCCTGTCGACGCCGCAAAACGCCACGACCTTCGAACTTTCAGTAAGCGGAGCCGATAGGAAGACGCGCTGCACCAGCCTGGCGATTTCTTCGTTGACGGCACCACTTTGGACCTGCGCTGCATCTACGCCGGTCGCCTCAGCGTTTCTTGCCTTGGCCGTGGGTGCGACGCCAATCTGTGGCGCGGCTTCGTTCAGCATGTCAAAGTTTCGGCTCATCGCTTTTTCGCTCTGCTCTTCACTGAAAAATCAACTGCGATCCACCCCGCTGAGTATTGTCACGAAGTGTCACGACGTGCTTCGCGGAATCGCCGCAAGTACTTTCAATTCGAGATAACGATGGAGTTCGTCCGGGGTGCGGAACGAGGCATCCATCGCGTCGGCTGCATAGGCTGCTCCCAGGCTGGTGATCCCGGCGGCAAAGAGCCCCCCTAACAGGAGCCATCCGGGATGGGACGTGGGTAGAGCTGGAACCGTGGGAGCTTCGGCCATCGAAACATTCACAATGCGGCGCTCGTCGAGCGCGTCGGAAATGCGGGCTTCCTCGCGCTTACGAAGGTAAAGCAGGTAATTGTCCTCAGAGGACTTCACGGCGCGCGTCAGGTCTGTCTGCGTGTCAGCGATCTGATTTAGCGTTTCCGCGGCGTTCTGGTACTGGCGCACGATGCTTCTCAGCGAGGTTGCCCGCGCGGCAAACTGGGCGCGGTCGGCTTCCGCCTTCGCGAGTTCGGTCTCGATCCAGTCCTGCGCCGGCACGCGGTCGGTGGTGACCTCCGCAACCGGCGAATGTTCGGCCGCCAGAATAGCTTTTTGCGTTTGCGCGATCTGAGTTTCCACGTCCTTCACCGGTGGGTAGGAAGGAGCGTATTTCACGAGCATGTCGGTGCGCTTCAATTCCAGGGACAACAGCGTACCGCGCAGTTCGGCAAGCAACTGCGCATTGCCTGCTTGCCTCATTTGCGTGGTTTGGCGCTGCGGTGCGGACGTTTCCTCCGCGCGTAGCGCTTTGGCGCGCGCGGCTGCGGCGTACGCATCGGCTTGTTCCAGCTGGAGCTCCGTCTGGAACTTACTGAGCTGATCGAGGACGAGCTGCTGTTGAGCGGCGGGTGCGAACACGCCTTGTTGTTCATCGAAGTCGATCCGGCGCGCTTCGGCTGAGGCCAATTGGCTACGATATAGCGCGGTTTGCTGCGCGAAGAATTTCAAAGTTCCGGAAGGCCGATGTACGGCGGCGTGCTTTTCCTGATAGAGCGTGGCCAGAGTCTGCAGGACACGCGCAGCAAGCTTCGGGTTGCGGGACGAATAGGCCACGCGAATTATCGTGGTCTTCTGGAGCGGTTCGACGGTGAGCGCATCGCGCAACGACCGCTCCGATTCAGCGATATGCGCGGCGGGTGTGCTGTTATAACCCGAAAGGCGCTCGCTGAAACGCGTCCACCACGACCTCTGCCCACCGTCGAGACCGCAGGAGACAACGACTTTATCCAGCAAGTCAGCACTGGTTATGAGCTCGACTTCGGAATTCATATCCTCCTGGGAAACGGCCGGCACCGGCGCGACGGCTGTGCTCATATCTGGAGTGACAACGGTCTCGGCGCGATCGCGGTTCACGAAAATTTTCATTTCGGCTTGATATTTGCGAGGCATAAACAACGCCGCGAGGAGCGCTCCGCCGAAAATTCCGCAAAAAATTATCGAGGCGATCCTTCGTTGGCGGAAAATGGGCGTCGCGATGTCGCGCCAAGTTCGGGAGAACTCGGCTTTCGACTCACGCCGAACGAGAGTTAAGTCCGTGAGGGCGAGGCTGTCGTTTTTGGGATCTTCGGTTTTCATGGCTGCAATTGGTAGTAGGCCCCGAAGCCGGAAGACGGTATGAAGCGCTGAATCTTGGAAATCAGCGTTTGGGGAACGTACAGCATGTCTCCGGGAACAAGTTCGGTGACTTCGCGCTGGTGTCCGTCGAAAATCCGCTTCAAATCAATGCGCGTCACCTCATAACGGTCGCCGTCGACCCGCCGAAACAAAAGTGCCTGCGATGACTTGGCCTTGTCGTTCATTCCTCCGGCGACTGCGATTGCCTCCGCGACGGATATTGGTCCGCGCAGGTCGTACTTTCCGGGGTGGTTCACTTGTCCTGTGACCACGAAGAAAGGCTTGTCAAAATCTTTCAGCTCGACGGTAACGAGTGGATCGTGGAGGATCTTCGAGTATGCCGCTTTGATCGCTTCCACCGATTCCTGCGTCGTAAGCCCAGATAAGCGAACGTCTCCAGCACCTGAAAAACTTGCGTAACCGTCGGGCGCGATCGTGACGGTCTGGTCGAATTCCGGAGTAAGAGGGAAGTTGACCGCGATTTGGTCGCTCGGGTAGAGACGATAGCGTGCGCCGCGTCGCTGCAGAACTGGCGAATCGATTGCGGAGTTGTCCGTGGTCGCGGCCGGTGCGGACAGGTTGGGTCCTTCCGGCCGCTTGGCTCCGCCGTATGCCCAAGCTCCGGCGCTGCTCAGGCAGAGAAGGACCGAACATGTGAGTGCGCTCAGCGTCCGCATAACGTTACCTTTTGGTTTTGAACTGCGAATCCGTTTTCGATCGCACGGCCATTTCTGTCCGCTCGCAACACGTGCCCGCGAACGCGCACGCTAGGGGCCTGTTTCTCGTCCGCGAACATCGGCAAGTGAATCGCCAACTGCAACGGACAGCCAAGCGGAGGAACTGTTTCCGAGAAAACATACGCGCCGCCGGGGCTAATGTCGCGCGTGTATCCGCGCGCTTGTTGTTCCGATCCGCTCGGTGAGACCCAGCTGAAGACCACGTCGGCCCGCAGCGCGTAGCGAACCGCAGACCGAAGGTTCTCGCGCGCGTGAAAGGCGTGAACCCTGTCCGAAGGCACTTGTGGCGAGTTGGGAGCCGCTGGCATTGCGATGAGCGCACATTACGCGGTAGCGTTTCGGCCCACAAGTGGCCGAATGTCCCGAAAGCGCACAGTTGGGGATTCGGGTGCTGAGTCTATGGGAAATCGGGGCCTTTCGCAGAGACATTTATCTTCGTTCGCCGGAGAAGGGGTTGAAAAAGCACGGTACTTTTGACTTCTTACGGACGGTACGAAACAACTGCACCTAATAAACAAACGTACCTACCGCAACCAGGTTCCATTTTGGGAATTTCGCACCGTGGAAAAGTGACCCAGCCATGTGATCACCCTCCGAGCGTCCGACCCCGGTTCCTCAGCTGATTGATACGAGTGTAGTTGCAGTCGTAGCGATAGGAACGCGTGACGCGCGCAGATTGTGACCCAGCCAGCAAAACGTCAGCCAGCTTGGCGCAGCCTCTGCCAATCTTGAAGGCCGAAACGGCTGCCTCTCGGCATCCGCTGGGTAGTACTGGATGATGGCGTCGGAGGAATCGTGAAGCTGTTTTTTGCACTTTGGACGGCGGGACGTTCGCCTCAGCACGTCTCGCGGAACGGCCGATATTTACTTTCTTTTTTCTTGCATTCGCGGATATGAGTGTCTAGAATGCGCGCACCCTTCCAGAACTCCAATGGCTGCAGAGGTGTCTCATGGAGAGAATGCAGCAGTCGCGGAGCTCTGCCATCAGTGTGTTCGTTGCAGAATCCAGCTACCTGAACTGCCAGTTGCTTGAAACAGCTTTTCGACGCAAGCATCGCGGCCTGCACATCGTTGGATCGGCCGTAGCCTTACAGCCCACGCTGGCGCTTCTTGAACAGCGCAAACCCGACATTGCAGTGATTAGTGCCCAGCTCGAAGGCGGGCCGCTTGATGGATATCAGCTGCTGATCAAGTTACGCTCGCTCCAAATGATCACTCGTTCCATTCTTCTGTTGGACTCACGCGACCGCGACCTCGTCGTCGATGCCTTCCGCTGCGGAGCGCAAGGCGTGATTTTCCGTGACGAATGTATCGAGACGCTCGGACGGTGCATTCACGCCGTCCACCAGGGACAAGTGTGGGCCAACAGCGAAAATCTGCGTCACCTGTTGGACGCGCTCTGCCTCTCCATGCCGTTGAAATCCCAACACGGTCGAGTAGAGTTGCTTTCGAGACGGCAAGAAGAGGTCGTGCGGCTTGTCGCCGAAGGGATGACGAACCGCGGCGTCGCTGCACAACTGGGACTGAGCGAACACACTGTGCGCAACTACCTGTTTCAGATATTTGATCGCCTGGGGGTGTCGACGCGAGTCGAATTGGTCCTCTATTACCTTCAGAACGCTCGTGGCACCCGTATCGCAGCCGACGACTGAACCAACTGTGCCGGGATGTTCAGCGGGGAAAATACCTGAGAGGCTCTCCGAGCCTAGGCCCGAGATCGCACGTACACAATCCTTATGAACCCGATGAAGTGCGACGTATTCACGTTGGGATACGCAGCGCCGATGGAAACTCGGCACAACGCGGGCCAGTGGCGATCGGGAAATTATCCCGACGTCCCCATCGTCGCGCTCAAATCGCCTTCCGATCCGGATATAGAGGCAGCCCACTTCAGCGTAGAACTCGGCGCTGACGAACCGTTGTTGGCAACCCTGGCTGAGGCTTTGAACTCGCGACGACGCCCGTGCTAAGCGGCCGTTTTTTTCCTGCTGAACTCCCAAAGCAGAAAAATTCTTCTCAGGGATTTACCCGGTGGATAGGAATCAGGCATTCACCCGACCCCCGTTTTTGTTGCTTATACCGGCAAGCAGTGCAATTTTATTGACGCGGGGATTACGCGACGCGATTTTGTAGTTACTTTTGCTTCTGGCCGAGCTGCGCGATCAGTTCCGGCTTGGCTTTGGCTTTCTGAAATGCGGGAGCATCGTATTTCCTGACCATTTGTGCGCCACAACAACATATCGGGAGCGAAAAACCGTCCGTCGATTCCTTCTCAACTCGAACTTCCGCTTCGCATCTTGGGTTCTGGCATCTGTATCGATGTCCCTTGAGCATGATCATCATTAGGCTCCGGCCACAGAAATAAATTTCTCGGGTCAATGGTTACACGGCGGGTCGGACTGGCTGAGGGAAGGGGAATTTTGCTCAGGAACGCGAGCAGCAGCCATTTGCGGCTGGCGATTTGATTGCGCCGACGTGTGTCGCCCTGAAGGGCTCGAGGCTCATTCGGCTGGCGCATTCCCACGGCTCACGCTGTGGGCCAAGGATTGTCGCCCTGGCGGGCTGATGGAATTCGGATTCGCGACGCAATTCTGCGATGGCGGGCTGACGGATTTTGGACTGGCCACGTGGCTGTGCGAAAGCGGAAATTACAAGGTGCTTTCGACTTCAAGAAAGTTGCTCTGGATTTCGGGAAGGCTTGTTGGGATTTTAGAGAAGATACACACGCGAGGCGGCGCGCCGTTCGGGATCTCGCTTGCTTCCATCGCAACATGCGGGGAGGTCCCGCGTCTACTAAATGTCCCTCCATGATATTGTTTACGGAAACGGGGCCCGGGTGGCGGAATGGCATACGCGGGGGACTTAAAATCCCCTGACGCTCACGCGTCGTGTGGGTTCGACCCCCACCCCGGGCACCAAACTAATTCAAACGAAAACGGTTACGCTGCGGCTAGCATACCAAAAGATACTACGGAGATTTGCTCCTTGGGTGTGCGCTGTGTTTCGGGATTGCGTGAGCGTGAGCGCGCAACGTGGTTTTTGCATCCTCGTGCCGCAATTGCTGCCGTCGAACGGTCAAAGGCAATGACGCTTCCGCAAGCTCGGTCGCCAAACCTGGAAACGATGCTGGTGTGATAATGTTGTGCACAGTCTCGTTCTCCCTAGAGGTGCGCCACGAACATTTCGCAATTTCTCAAGCTAGTTCCGCATCTCAATAATCCCCTCGTGCTGATAGGTTTTGCCCTATTGCTGATGATAGGAGTGCTTCACTCAGCGTTGAAGCGCCGCCCTCAGAATGCGCGGGTCGTTCGTGTGACGCTTAGGTACGGATTTTGGCTTTCTATCGTTAGCGTGGTTTGCGGGATTGCGTACGCGGGGTATCAGGCGCATGAGCAGGCTAGGCCCGTCTCACGAGCGGTTCAGCAGGCAGGCCCGTGCGGTGCGAACGTAGACGGCAACAACAATCAGACAAACGTAAATTGTGGAAGCAGCACGGAGGAGAAAAAATGAGACTTCTGACCGTGGTGACACTGACCGCGGCGTTCTTAGGCTTAAGTCCTTCCACGCTTGCACAGTCAAAAGCATCCTCAAACCAAAAAGCTGGCAATTGCTCCGTCAATATCGCGGGGAATGGAAATACTGCTTCGCTTGTTTGTCATGGCATTGACGCCACTCTAGCAAAACAGATGCAAGCAATCTTGCACGGAACCCTTCGCAACGAGTCAACCGCTAAGGATATTTCTCAGAAACTAGATCAGATTGTCGATTATATGAACGTGGAGGCGACGCCTCCCGATGTCGGCCTCCGGTTCGTGTACGCGAAATCGCCCGCGTTGCTTATCGTGAACCAATCAGGCGTCGTCGCTCGTGATATTAAGTGGACGGTCGAGCTTTGGGATATGGATGCGCCCAATCAGAACAGTCCACTTCCAATTCCCACGACCGCTTTCGATTGGATACAACCGCACGCAAATGGAGGGCCCGAGAATCTTTTCGCCTCACCAGCGGTCGCGCATCTCTTGACGTCGAACACTCGGCTGGTCGGTACTGCGGCGATCAGTTGTGCCACATGTACCGCCGTTCACCTCTATGTTGTCTACATCACCTTCGGTCAGGGAGGGTGGTTTTCCGAAGTTGACAATCCGCAGTCGAATTGGGCCGTCTGGCCGCATGATAATCAAACTCCTCAAGGTCGCGTCGCTTTTTTTAACGACTTGATAGCGACGATTCCGCTTGAGAAGCGAGTGCCAATTGTAGACATACAGATCAGCCATCCGAAGCCGTCGAACGATTAAGCACCGCACTCGGTCCGAAGTTCTGTAGTACCCTTTCGTACCACTTGGCGACCGGTGAGCGCTGCAACACCGTTAAACATGGGTCTTTTTAAGGTCGTAGTTGATTCGACCCCCACCCCGGGCACCAAGCTAGTTCAAAGTACCGTCAACGAAGGACCTCTGGCGCAAATCTTCTTTCAGGGCATCACACCCAGCCGCGACTCTTCGTTTCGTTCCACGGGTATATGGAGCGCGCGCGGGAGATAGAAGTTCACAGCGCCCGCATCAGACCGATGCTTCAGGTATCGCCGCGCAAGGTTGAACCACAATAGAGCCAACGACAATCATTCGGCTGGCGTCTGGCTTCCCACCGTGAAGGCATCGGGTGCACAACGCGAAACGTGACGAGAACGCACAGACGGAGTAGACTTCCGGTCATTGGAGGAAAAATGTCACCGGAACAGAAAGTCATACCTCCCAAGAACGGCCAGCGCGTGCAGAGCTCTCAGCAGGAGGGTGTTTTTGAAATTGTGGGCGTCAACGCGCTTATGCAGACGGCAAATATCCGATTGGTGGATGGCAGCGGACACGTGATACCCAATGTGCCGTGGACTTCGCTGAAAGTGGTGGAGAAGAAGTGAGGCGTGCTAGCGCGTGACCGCCCGGTTTGCGCGCGTGGGGTTTTGGCATTTGGCCAAGCGCGGAAATAGACGGCGCTGACTAGGGATTCTGCGGCGCTAGGCCCCTGAGAATGGCTAGCGCTAAGGCGGGCGCCTGCATCCGCGCAGGGGAATGCCGGATGCTTGGCGGCGCGGGTTCCGGTGTATGATTTGGTGACATGGATTCGAC
>DATLSB010000053.1:0-3986 GCA_035534415.1 Candidatus Dormiibacterota bacterium
GAAGAAAAATACGATAACGATCAAGGTGAACAAAATGCCAGAGATTTCGAGAACACGGCGAGTGCGGCGCCAGCGACGGCGCTCTTCGTCATAGAATATGGGGTTGCGTTGCGTCATGCCAACATTCCAAGCTAGCTGTCCACGGAAAAAGTGTCAATGACCGCTTCTAATAAGATGCGCGCGCATGTTACCGGTGCTGTACTGGCGGCGCTGGGGCTGCGGGTCTGGTTCCTATGGAGATACCCGTTTTACGAGGCGGGTGATACGCCGATTTATCAACAACTTGCGCACAACTGGCTCGTTCATGGGATTTATGGGCTGGATATTTCCGGCCGGCTAACCGCGGTAGATATACGTACACCAGGATATCCGGCGCTTCTGGCCGTGATTTATTCAGCATTTGGCGAAAGCGCGCGGGCGGTGATGGTTACGCAGGCCTTCGTGGACACGTTGACATGCGTGCTGATCGCGGCCATGGCGGCAGTGCTCGCGCCCAAGGAGTCGCGACGACGAGTGGCTCTGGCGGCGCTGTGGTTGGCGGCACTGTGTCCGTTCACGGCGAACTACACGGCCGTGGTGCTGACGGAGACGCTGACAATTTTCCTGACGACACTGGCGTTGCTGGTGCTGATGGAGGCGCTGCGCGGATTGCGCGGGAACGGAAAGATTGGACCGGCCTGGGTTTCGGGTACGGAAATGTCCACGAACATGCGGTGGCTGATGGGCGGGATTGTGGTGGGGTTTGGAACGCTGGTGCGGCCGGAGACCCCTCTGATTCTGGCTGCGGCTGGAGCCGTAGTGGTGGGCTGGTGGTGGCGGCCGAAAAATTGGCCGACGGTGATGCGCGCTGGATTGCTGATGGCCGTCGGACTGATTTTGCCTCTGCTGCCGTGGGCCGCGCGAAATTGGCAGGTGCTCCACAAAGTGGAGTTTCTTGCGCCGCGCTACGCTGAGCTGCCCGGAGAATTCACGCCGCACGGATTTTATGCGTGGACCGGGACGTGGCTGTGGCGATTTGGGGATGTGTTTCTGGTTTCGTGGAATGTGGACGGAGACAAAATCAATATGGAGGATCTGCGAGCGTCGACATTTGATTCGCCAGCGGAGCGGAAACGCGTGGCGAAACTGCTCGCCGAGTACAACGAAACCACAGAAATGACGCCGCAGATTGATCTCGGATTCGCGGAAATTGCGCGCGAGCGAACGGCGCGGGATCCGTTGCGGACGTATGTGCGCGTGCCATTTCTGCGGGCGATGGCGATGTGGTTCACGCCGCGCATCGAAATGCTGCCGCTTTCGGGCCATTTGTGGCCCATTCACTACTGGTGGGAAGACAGCGAGCCGCAGTATTGCGTTTCGCTGGGACTTTTTCTGCTGGGCATTGCATATGTGCTGATGGCGCTGGGTGGAGCGTGGCGGACGCGAAAAGATCCCGTTGCGTTGCTGCTGGTGGCGTATATTGTGATTCGAACGGTGTTCCTTACGACAATTGAAACGCCCGAACCGCGATATGTGCTGGAGTGTTTCCCGGCAGTTTTTGCGCTGGCGGCGCAACTGTGGACGCGTAAAGGCGTGACGCGCGCGGATTCGTACGGCGAGTGAGTTGCAGGAGATGCAGCGGGAAAGATTTTGGGGCAAATCTGAATGTGGAGTTAAGTAAAAAGGAGAGGAACCATGGCAAGCAGCGCGAGCGGAAAACCGGAAGCGGCGAAGGCTGTGAATTATATTCGCGAAGGATTCCGTACGGTTTCGCCGTACATTTTGGTTGGCGGCGCGGCGAAGTTCATTGATTTTCTGGTTGAGGCGTTTGGAGCGGTCGAAAAGGGCCGCGTGCCGATGCCGAACGGAAAACTCATGCACGCGGAAGTGAAACTGGGCGACTCGATGATCGAGATGAGCGACGGGAACGAGCAGTATGGGCCTTCGCCCGTGACGATTCATTTGACGGTTCCGGATGCGGAAGCGGTGTATCGCAGGGCGTTAAAGGCGGGAGCGATTTCGCTCTACGAGCCGGCGATGCAATTCTGGGGAGAGAACGAGTCGGGCGTGCGGGATCCGTTTGGAAACGAATGGTATATCACTCCGCCGTCGGAAAAATATCCGCAGCCCACGGTGCAGCCGTATTTGCATCTGCATGACGCGGAGAAGATGATTCCGTTCCTTGAGGCGGCATTTGGCGCGAAGGCGGAGGGCGTACACAGATGGCCGGGAGGGGCAATCGCGCACGCGACGATTCTGATTGGCAATGGGCAGGTTGAAATCGATGAGGCGTTTCGCGCGAACCGGCAGTCGCCGTGCCATTTGCATCTGTACGTGCCGGATACGGATGCGGTGTACGCGCAGGCTTTGCGCGCGGGGGCAACGTCAATCGAGGCGCCAAACGACAAGCCCTATGGCGATCGCAGCGCGGGAGTGAAAGATGCGTGGGGGAATAGCTGGTTCATTGCGATGCACATCAAGGATGTGGCGTTCTGAAGCATTTGTCGCTTGAGCCTGACTTCAGGGGCTGAAGCCCATCGAATTACACTGCTCTTATGTCGCGGCTGAAGCCGCGACCCACAAGGCTGCTTCCATGCTGGCTGTACTCATCCACGGACCAAGAAGAGGAGACCCGCGACGATCAGCACGCCTTCAATGATTGCGACGAATACCTTCTCTGGCAGGCGGTCGAGGATGCGCTTGCCCAAAAAAGAGCCGAGGATCATGACGGGTCCGAGGCCCAAGCCAATCAGCGCGCCCGACAGCGTCAAGACAGCCGTTTGGCGATAGGCAATCAGCTTGACGATGTGCATCACCACAGTGGAGAGCGCTTCGGTGCCGATCTACGCGCCCTTTACAAGGCCGTATGCGAGGAAGAACGGCGCCATGATCGGCCCGACGCTGCCGAGTAGAGCGGAAAGGAAACTCGCGCCGGCTCCAATTCCTGCAAAGGACGCGACCGGAAAAGATTTCGGCTTGGGGCGGAGGTGACGCCACACCACAACGAGCAACAGAAAAGCGCCGAGGAGGCGAGTGAGTGCGGCCAGCTGCGCCTTCGCGAACAGAAAACCGCCGAGCAGGGCAAAGGGAACGGCGCCTAGCGCGAACCAGCCGACTACATGCCAGTCCAGTTCGCGACGATTGAACCAGACACGGCTGGCGTTGCCGATGAGCTGCGCGACGGTGAGAATCGGGATGGCTTCGCGGATGCCGAACACGGCCACAATCGCCGGCAGCAAAACCGCCGCGCCGCCGAAGCCCGCCACTCCTGCTAACGTTGATGCCAGCAGCGCGGCGAGCGCCAGAATTATCCATCGCAGAGCGTGGAGCACAGCAGCAGATTACAGTGACCAAGCGCCGCTCGCCAAGACCTCATGTTGAGCGGGGCAAGGCGCGGCAATGTTAGGGAGGGCGACCGGAGTAGTGGCGTGCGCGGTGCTCGGGGAAGAACTGGTTTATCGCCACGCACATCAAGGATGTGAAGTTCTAAAAGTCATCGAGAGTGGACAGGTATCGGCGATGCCGTGCTTTTTGTTATAGAATGCCGCTGTTTTGACCGAGCCCCCCTCTAATCAAGAATATCGCTTGCTCGCCGAGTTCCGGCGACTGTTTGAGGGCCGCGCCTACAAACACCGTGCATCCAATCAAGGAGATCTCGTCGCGTTACAGCTGTATGAGGACCTTGTTGCGATTGATCGTTCTCCGAAATTGGTCTCTCGTGTCAGGAACGGGGAACGGGTTATCAACCTTGCCAATCGCCGCAGAGGCGTAGACGCAAGACGTGGCGATGGCACCTTCGGAGAAATCATCCCCGGCGAAACCCCCGTTTTTGGACCTGGATTCACGGTAGGGCGCGCACAAATAGCAACAGTTGAAATCGGCACAGAAGTAAAGATTCTTGCCAAAGCAATGATAAAGCAAATCGACCGCGTGATTAATGACCTTCGCAATCAGGCTGCGCAGTTCAAGCTTGGCGGAGATAAGCCCATATGTGTTGGAATCGTTGG